>DATHOT010000210.1:0-7965 GCA_035484655.1 Bryobacteraceae bacterium
AACAGCGCCAACGTCCGGCGGCGGATCTGGAAAACCTACCGGCGCGAGTCCGTCGTAGTCCATCCACCCGTCGCTGTCGAGCAATTTTATTGGAAGCCTTCTGAAGATTACTACTTCATCGTTTCCGAATTGGTCCCGTACAAGCGGCTGGATGCGGCGGTTCGCGCCTTTGCTAAGACCGGCCGCAAGCTCCGCATCGTGGGCGACGGACCTGAGTTTCGATCGTTGCGGCGGATGGCCGCTGGCAACGTGGAGTTCTGCGGCCGAGTCAGCGATCAGGAATTGCTCGAATTATACGCGCGCTGCCGGGCATTCCTGATGCCGGGCGAAGAGGATTTCGGCATTACCGCCGTGGAAGCGTTGGCTAGCGGCAAGCCCGTAATCGCTTTGGGTCGGGGCGGTGCGGTTGAAATCGTTCCGGCCGCTGAGCCAATGGGCGGACTGCTCTACCACCATGCCACCGAGGCGGGCCTGCTCAAGGCGATTGAATTGTGGGAGAGCCGCGAGGAACAGTTGAAGCCTCAGTCTCTTCAGGCTTACGCCGCAAAGTTCTCAGGGTCTGAATTTAGGGGAAAGATGAAGCAGATCCTCTTCGGACCGCTAAGCGACGTTGCCGACTTGTAAAAGTGTTGTAAAAACCCCTGGCTGCTTCAGAAGGCGTCGCGTTGGGACGGCCGGCTTCGGTTACAATCGCGGTAGCCCGGCATATGCAAACCGCCCTAGTGATCGACGACGACTCGAGCCTTCGGGATACCGTTGGCTTGATGCTCGAAAACGACGGGTTTCACGCCGTTCTGGCTAGCGATGGCAGAATCGGCCTGGAACAAGCGTTGGCCATGAAGCCGGAACTCATCCTGGTCGATCTTCGGATGCCGGGGATCAGCGGCATCGAAGTTTGCGAGCAGCTGCGGAACCGGGGAATGAAAACGCCTTTGATCGTGCTGAGCGCCGTCAGCGATGAAATCGACAAAGTGCGGCTGCTGGAAATCGGGGCCGACGACTACGTGGTAAAGCCCTTCAGCGCCCGCGAGCTGCTGGCTCGCATTCATGCCGTGTTGCGCCGCACTTCTCCGGAAGAGACCAAGGTGATGGAGTTCGCCGATGTGAAAGTTGATCTCACACGACGGGTGGTCTTGAAGCGGGGCGAAGAATTGAAACTAACGCGCGCCGAGTACAATTTGCTCACTTATTTCCTCCAAAACCCTGACCGCGCCTTGACGCGCGAGGTGATTTTGAATTCGGTATGGGGCTACGATTCGTTCCCGCATACGCGCACCGTGGACGCTCACGTGGTACGGCTGCGCCAGAAGCTGGAACCGGAATCCGCAATTCCGCGGCACTTTCTGACCGTTCATGGCGTGGGCTATCGCTTCCTGCCGTAGGTAATCCTTGCAATGACCCGCAACGTGCTAGTCGTCGAAGATGCTGAACTTTGCAGGGATACGCTCGAAGTAGCGCTCCTGAAGCTTCCCAACCTGGCCGTATTTTCGGTCACTACCGCGGAAGAAGCCCTGCAGTGCCTGGCCTCGAACGAAGTATGCGCCCTGGTGACAGATCTACGGCTGCCCCGCATGGATGGCTACCAGTTGATTGAAGCCATTCGCTCCCAACCGCGGGGTTCCTCGCTTCCCATCCTGGTGATCAGCGGAGACAGCGACCCCCAAGTGCCGGCGCGGCTGGCCGGGCTAGGCGCGGACGCGTATTTTTCCAAGCCCTACTCCCCGGCCGCGGTACGGCATAAACTGGCAGAACTACTGGATGGCGAAAGTCGACTCTAAAGGTTTTTCCCTCCTGCCGATATGTTGTGAGCAAGGAGAAACACCAAATGGTCAATAGCGTGAGCAGCAGCGCTGCGGTTTCGCAGCAGTACCTTCAGAACCAGCAGGCGGCTAAACCGCCCGCCAAACCCAAGGAGACTCAGCAACCAGACACGGTGGCACTTAGCGCCAAAGCGACCCAGGCCGCCGGTGACGTCGATCACGACGGCGATAGCCACTAGTTTTTTCGATCGAGGGCCCCGCGGGCTACAATAGAACCGCATGAATTCCGCGCGCCATCGAAGCGCCCTTGGGGCCCTGTTTTTCTTCGCGCAGCTTTACATTCTCCCCCAGCAGCCGCCCACCTCGACCTCGGTCCCCCCCGTAGCCCCGAAAAAGCCCGTCACCGACGTCTATCACGGCGTCTCGGTTACCGATGACTATCGCTGGCTGGAAAACTACTCCGACCCGGCCGTGCGCGCCTGGAGCGACGGCCAGAACCAATACGCGCGCAAATATCTCGACTCCCTATCCGCCCGCGCCTCCCTGTACGACGAACTAAAACGCCTCTATTCCCAGCCGTCCCCACGCTATTCCGCCCTCCAAACGCGCCCCGGCGCGCTCTTCGCGCTCAAGCATCAGCCACCCCTGGAGCAGCCTCTGCTGGTACTTCTGAAATCGGCCGACGATCTGGACTCCGAACGCGTTATTCTCGACCCTAACCAGCTCGACCCCACCGGCGGCACTGAAATCGATTTCTTCGTTCCGTCGCTGGACGCCAGGTACGTGGCTGTCTCGTTGTCCAAGGGCGGCAGCGAAAGCGGCGATTTGCATGTTTACGAGGTGGCCACTGCGAAGGAAGTCGGGTCGCCCATCCCGCACGTGAATGGCGGCACTGCTGGAGGCAGCATGGCCTGGAATGCCGACGGCTCCGGCTTCTACTACACCCGTTACCCGCGAGCCGGCGAACGCCCTCCTGAGGATCTGGCTTTCTACCAGCAAGTCTATTTTCACCGGATCTCGACCGACACGCGTCAGGACAGCTATTCGCTTGGTAAAGAGTTCCCCCGCATCGCCGAAATTCAATTGCGCGCCTCCGACGATGGCCGCTACCTGTTGGCAACGATGGAAAACGGGGACGGCGGCGAGTACGCCTATTATCTGCTCGGCCCGGATGGTCAATGGCACCAGATCGGCCGTCTCTCCGATGAGATCGCCGACGCGGAGTTTGGCGCCGACGGTAGCTTGTATCTGCTGTCGCATCTCAACGCGCCCAAGGGAAAAATCTTGAAAATGCCGCTGGCCCAGCCGCGCGTCAGCGACGCGCAAACCGTCGTGCCGGAGAGCCGGGTTGCCATTGAGAGCTTCCTTCCGATCGCGAACATGGTCTACACGGCGGATCAGGTAGGCGGTCCATCGCAGCTCCGAAGCTTCGACACGGCGTCGAAAACCCAGAGCGTCGTGCCGATCCTGCCGATTTCTTCAGTGGACCAGTTGGTTCGCTCCAATGACGGGGCGCTGCTCTTTCAGAATACTGGTTTTCTTGAGCCGCCGGCTTGGTATCGGTACGATCCCGCCACCAAAATGGTCACACGTACGGCGCTGCATGAAACTGCTGCGGCCGATTTCAGCGATGCCGAAGTGGTGCGCGAATTCGCTATTTCGAAGGATGGAACACGCGTCCCGCTCAACATCATCCGCCGAAAAGGCACCAAGCTGGATGGAAAAAATCCGGTACTGTTGACCGGCTACGGTGGATACGATATCAGCATCGCTCCGGATTTTTCGCCGGGCCGGAAAACACTGCTGGAGCATGGCTTCGTCCTTGCTATAGCAAACCTGCGCGGTGGCGGAGAATACGGCGAAGCTTGGCATAAGGCCGGCAGTCTGACAAAAAAACAAAATGTCTTCGACGATTTTGCCGCCTGCGCGCGCCACTTGATCGATCACAAATACACCAACCCGTCCAAGCTCGCCATCGAGGGCGGAAGCAATGGCGGCCTGCTTATGGGAGCAGCCCTGACCCAGCATCCGGAGCTTTTCGGCGCGGTTGTTTCGCACGTCGGCATCTACGACATGCTGCGCGTTGAACTCCAACCGAACGGCGCATTCAACGTGACGGAATTTGGCACCCTGAAGGAACCTGACCAGTTTCGCGCTCTCTATGCTTACTCGCCCTACCATCACGTCGTGGAGGGGACCAACTATCCAGCCGTGCTTTTTCTAACCGGAGACAACGACCCGCGCGTCGACCCGCTGAATTCCCGCAAGATGACCGCTCGCCTTCAGGCCAGCGGGACCAAACGCCCGGTTCTGTTGCGCACCAGCAACAACTCCGGCCACGGGATCGGGACCGCGCTCAGCGAGTATCTGGCCGAGGAGACGGACGTACAGGCGTTCCTCCTCGATCAGTTGGGCGTCAAGTAGCAGGTTTTGGCCCGCTAAATGCTTCATGTTGCAATATGCCGGCCGCCACGCTCCAGCATGTTGGTTCCTCTCATGGCAAGCCTCGGGATTACTCGCAAACCCCTCTAAACATTTACTGGGAAATGACTCAGGCCTGCGCCTTGGCTTGCCGGCACTGCCGCGCCGAGGCCGTTCCAATGGCCCATCCGAATGAGCTCAGCTTCGACGAAGGCACTGCTTTTCTGCGTCAAATAGGGGATTTTGGCGCTCCTTTGCCCCAATTAATCCTCACTGGTGGCGACCCGCTAGCTCGCAAAGACCTCTACGAAGTGATCGATACAGCCCGTAATCTCGGAATCGGCGTGTCTATCACGCCCGCCGCGACCCCGGCGCTGACTCGCGAGGTCCTGGTGCGCCTGAAGCAACATGGCGTGGAAGGGCTGGGGCTGAGCCTGGACGGCTCTTGTGCCCAGAACCACGATTCCATCCGGGGCGTTCCTGGCACGTTCGACCGAACCATGCAGGCCATCCGCTGGGCGCAGGAGCTCGAAATGCCGTTGCAGGTGAACACGCTGGCGTCCGCCGAGACAGCTGCCGATGTTCCGGCCATCTACGAACTGCTGAAACCATTCGCGGTGACCCGCTGGAGCCTCTTCTTTCTGATTTCAGTAGGCCGCGGTAAGGTGCTGCAACCGCTCTCGCCTGAAGACGGCGAAAAGCTCATGGCGTGGGTCTACGATACGTCCAAAATTGCCCCGTTCACGGTAGCTACTACAGAAGCTCCCTCCTACCGGCGCGTTGCACTGGAGCGGATGCGGGACGAAGGCCTCACTGGCGACCAGATCAAGCGCAGCGGCGCGTACCGTGGCTTTGGAATTCGGGACGGCCACGGGATCATGTTCGTCTCCAACACTGGCGACATCTGCCCCGCCGGCTTCCTGCCTCTGGTGGTCGGAAATGTGCGCCGCGACCGCGTGGCTGACGTGTATCGCAACGCGGCTGCATTTCAGTCGCTGCACGACCCAACGCAGTTTGAAGGACGTTGTGGCTACTGCGAGTACCACGCCCTTTGCGGCGGCTCGCGCGCCCGCGCCTATGAAGCAACGGGCAACCCGCTCGCCGAAGATCCCTTCTGCGCCTACCAGCCTAAGTCAGCGGCCATTAACGCTCGATCAGGCGAATTTCGGTGATCGTACCGTCGATTGAGAGTAGCTCCCGAGCAATGCCATCAGTTCCCGGTCATTCTTGACGGCATTCAACAATACGAGCATTTCGACCTTGCTAAACGACTCCTTCGGGCTGGCCGTCAGGAGATCCTCCACGTATTCGATCAGGCAATGGGCTATAGCTGTCAGGTCCCCATTTTTGTTCATTTGCAAATACCCTCCTTTGGGGGTGTTCTAGCCCATTGATCGACGGGGTACCACTCCTACTTTAGGGCGGGGAGTAAGATTTTTTCCGTAGCCCCCTCTATCACCTTCAGTTCATTGGTCTTAGGATTAAACCGGGCTGCGTTTTACCGCGTACTCGATCGCTTCCTGAGGAAGCTCGAACTTCGAGACGGAGGTATTGCCCATGTACCCGATGGCTTTGATTCCCGCTGGGCTGGTGTAATAGGCATCCACCACCATCCGCCGAGCCCAGTCGAAGAACAGAATGCCGGGCCCCAGCTCCGGCGACTCGTTCTTGCGATAAGCGACCTGATCCAACAGGGCGGTCTGTTGACCGGGCTTCGCGCTCACAAAATCGGTCGAATAACGACGCTTCATGGATTGATCGAGCCAGGCGATGCCGCCGGTATAGATTTCGAGCAGGCGCGGATTCTGGCTGGCCAGCAGATCGATGAATTCGCACGCGCCCGAAGCCACCGCCCCCGGAGATTTCTCGTCGGCTGGGACGATCAGGTCGGCCAGTTTATCGAGCGTCTGGTATTCGTGCGGATTCAGAGCCTTCGCTTTGTAAACGCCGGTGGAGGTCTTCTCCTCCGCTGCCAGGCTGTGGACATGCTGCGCTGCCGCCGGACTCAAGCCGCCCAGCGTGACCGACAGCGCGATACTCTGCAACAGATCCCTTCGAGAGAGTTCAGACATTGCCCTTCCTCATTTCCTCGGCCAGATATTCGGCTGTGCGCCAAGCCAGCGCGATGATGCTGAGCGTCGGATTCTTGTCCGGATTGCTGACAAACGGCGCGGCGTCGGCAACGAACAGGTTCTTGACCTCGTGCGCCTGGCAGTACTTGTTCAATACCGACGCATTAGGATCGCTGCCCATGCGGATTGTCCCGAGCTCGTGGATGATCTCGCCGCCCATCGAAATACCTTCGCCGGCCATGAAATTGGGCCGCGGTCTGGTTACCTTTCCACCCATGGTTTCGAGAATGGACTGGAAGGTGTCGTGCATATGCTGCGCCTGTTTCAGCTCATTGTCGGTCCACTTGAAATGGAAGCGCAGCACCGGAATGCCGTATTGATCGACCACATCGGGGTCGATATCGCAATAGGTGTTTTCGTTGGGAATCTGCTCGCCCCGGCCCGCGAAACTTACGTACGCGCCATATCGGGCATGAATGAAATCCTTGAGGTCTTTCCCGTAGCCTTCGTGCTCGCGGCACTCGCGGCTAAACGAGCCGATGCCGGGCATATGGAAGCCGCCGCTGATTTCCACGTGGTAGCCGCGGGGAAATTCCTTGTTCTTGGCGTCCCACAGCCACCACGGGATGTAGACGTGCATGCCGCCCATGCCGTCAGAATTATGGCGGGGCAGTTCCTCCAGCGCCGGGATGTTTGCGCCCAGCGCGTAGCCGACGCTGTCCGTCAAGTTCCGTCCGACGTGGCCGGAACCATTTGCAAGGCCGTTCGGATGGGTGGCGGATTTTGAATTGAGCAGCAAGCGCGCGGATTCGCACGCGCCACAGGCCAGAACCACCGAGCGGCAGCGAATCTGCCTTTCCGTCCGAGTGGCCTTGTCGATATAAGAAACGCCGGTTACTTTGCCGGAGGCGTCGGCGATCAACTCGCGGGCCATGGAGTTGGTGAAAAGCTTCACGCGGCCGGTCTTGAGGGCAGGGAAGACCTGCACCTGGCTGGAGGAATAGTTGGACGCCGTGACGCAGCCGCGGCCGCACTGGGCGCAGTAATGGCAGGCTGGGCGCCCGTTGGTTGGCTTGGTAATCACCGCCAGGCGCGAAGCTATGCACGGGATGTTCAGCCTTTTCGTTGCGCGCTGCACCAGCATTTCATGCACGCGCGGCGGCGGGCACTGCTGAAAAACGCCATCGGGCGCGCTGCGGATGCCTTCTTTGCTGCCGGTGACTCCGATGAAGCTCTCGGCTTTGTCGTAGTAGGGCGAAAGCTCGTCATATGTAATGGGCCAGTCCGTTCCCAAGCCGTCGCGAGTGTAGGGTGTAAAGTCGTAGTCGGCGAAGCGCAGCGAGATGCGGCCGAAATGATTGGTTCGTCCGCCCACCACGCGCGAGCGGAACCATTCGAACTTCGACCCTGGCGCCACCGTGTATGGCTCTCCGGGTAGCTCCCAGCCGCCCGATGTCGTGGTGAAATAGCCGAAAGCCCAGGGAGTGGGTCCGAAATAACCGGCGCCGCCATCGCCGATGCCACGGTGCGGCACCTGGTACGGCCACATGTGCTCCTTGAAATCCTTGGCGGGATCGATCGGCGGCCCAGCTTCGATTAGAGCGACGTTGACGCCCAGATCGGCGAGGACCTTGGTTACGGTTCCGCCCCCGGCTCCCGAGCCGATGATGGCGACGTCATAAACCTGCGAACGAGGCGCGATTTGCAACATG
>DATHOT010000211.1:0-15686 GCA_035484655.1 Bryobacteraceae bacterium
TCACAACCCAGGTCGAAGAAGCCGACGACGAGGATGAAGATAACGCGCCGCCGGTACCAAAAGCCGATAAGGCTACTCAGGACCAGAAGAAAGACGAGCAGAAGCCGAAGGGAAAATGAGCCAACTTTCGACACTTCCGCCGGTCACCTCCGACACCGAAGCGCCGCACTGGACCGCGCGGCATGGTAAACCGATTATCTTCGTCATCCTGACCATGGTGGCGGTGGGGATTTATCTGGCGCTCACGATTCCCGTCTCAGTTTTTCCCACTACAGATTTCCCGCGCATCGTGGTTGCCGCCGACGCCGGCGTCTTCCCCATCGACCAAATGCTGGTTATGGTGACGAGCCCCCTGGAACAAGCCGTCAATACGGTGCCGGGTCTCGACCATCTGTCTTCGGTTACCAGCCGCGGTACGGCGGAAATCGATCTGTTCTTTACGTGGAATGTGGATATGTTCCAGACGTTGGAACTGGTGAATGCCGCCCTTGCGCGCGTCCAGCAGACGCTGCCGGCCAACACCAAAGTCACCGCCAATCGTCTGACGTTTGCGGCCTTCCCGATTATGGGCTACAGCTTGACTTCAGATAAAATCCCGCAGACTACGCTTTGGGAAGTGGCGAACTACGATCTCAAGCCCCGCCTCAATCGAGCTACCGGTGTTTCATCCATCGTCGTGCAGGGCGGGCAAGTTCCGGAATTCAAGGTGCAGCCCGACCCCGCCAAGCTGATCCAGGCCGGCGTCACTATTCCCAACATCCTGGATGCCATCAACCGCAGCAACATGATCGATTCGCCCGGGCTGATCGAAACCAATCACCAACTGGAGCTCACGCTGATGAGCGGCCAGGCGCGATCCGTCGGCGATATAGGAAACATTATTGTCAAGACCACGCCGGCCGGCGCGCCCTTGCACATTAACGACGTCGCTACTGTGAGCAACTCAGTGATGCCGGTATACACGGTGGTGACAGCCAATGGAAAGCCGGCGGTTCTGCTGAACGTCTATCGCCAGCCCGACAGCAACACGGTGGAGGTTGCCAATGCCGTTCACGCGGAGATGGAGAGTCTCAAGAAGGATCTGCCCCGCGGCATTGATCTGCGCCCCTTCTATGATCAGTCCGAACTGGTGAACGACTCCATCAAGAGCGTTCGCGATGCCATCCTGCTCGGCCTGGTCCTGGCTTCTCTGATCATGGTCCTGTTTCTCCGCGACTGGGGCACTTCGCTGGTGGCCGGCCTGGTGATTCCCGCCACCATCGGTCTGACGTTCATCACGCTGCGGATCATGGGCCAGAGCTTCAACCTCATGACCCTGGGTGGTCTGGCCGCGGCAGTCGGACTAGTGATCGACGACGCCATCGTGGTAGTGGAGAACATCGTGATGCATCGCGACGTCGGGCAATCGCGCGCGGAAGCCATTCGTAGCGCCATCCGCGAAATCCGCGTGCCGCTGGTCGGATCGACCATTACGCCCATCGTGGTCTTTCTGCCGCTGATCTCCATCACCGGGGTCACGGGCGTATTCTTCCGCGCGCTGGCCGTGACCGTCGGTATGGCGCTCCTCACGTCGCTAGCACTGGCACTCACCTGGACTCCGACGCTCAGCCATTACTTCCTTCGCAACAGGCGGCGCGACGCTGCTTCAGCGGCCAAGCACGACTCGGTGCCTGGCTGGCTGATGAACTCCTACGAACGAACGCTGCGCTTCGCGCTCGAGCACCCGTTCGTGCTGGCACTCTTCACCATCGTCCTGATCGCCGGATCGTATTTTTGTTACAAGAACACCGGATCCGACTTGCTGCCGGCGATGGACGAAGGCGGTTTCATCGTCGACTACGTCATGCCCGCCGGTGCATCGCTCCGGGAGACCAACCGCGTGGTCACTCATGTCGAAAAAATCCTGCGCGATACGCCGGAAGTGGAGAGCACCGCGCGGCGAACCGGTATAGAACTAGGCCTGGCCGCCGTTACCGAAGCCAACACGGGCGATATAAGCGTCAAGCTGAAGCGCGACCGCAAGCGCACTGGTGATGAGGTCATCGCCGACGTACGCGCCAAGATCAAGCAGGCCGAGCCCACGTTAGACGTGGAATTCCCGCAGCTTTTACAGGACATGATCGGCGACCTGACCAGCGCGCCCGAGCCGGTAGTGATCAAGCTGTTCTCTCAGGATCCCGAACTCCTCCGCCGCTGGGCACCGTTAGTGGCCGGCACGATCAAGAAGATTCCTGGCGTGGTGGACGTTGAGGACGGCATCGAAAATCACATCAGCGGCACGGCGCTCATGTTCAACGTTGATCCCGTGACAACCGCTCGCTCGGGATTTACGCCGCAGGAAGTGGAACTGGATGCCAGCGCGATGCTGCAGGGCGAACCGGCGCCGCCTCCGGTAGTGCTTAACGATCGTTCTTATACCATTCGAGTGCAATTTCCGTCTTCAGTGCGCAAAACGGTGGATAGCATGCGCAACACCCTGATCGTCAGCGGAACAGGGAAGACCGCCACCATCGGTTCGCTCGCAACCTTGACCGAGATCCCTGGACAGACCGAAATTATCCGCGAAAACCTGCAGCGCGATGTGAATGTGACAGCGCGCTTCGAGAATATCAACCTCGGAGACGGCATGGCCAAGGTTCAAAAGGCCATCGCCGACATGAGCATTCCTTCCGTGATTCGCGTGCAGTACGGCGGCCAATTCGCCGAGCAGCAGAAATCCTTCAAAGACCTGGCATTCGTTTTGGCGCTGGCAGTGGTTCTGGTCTTCATGGTGCTGTTGTTCGAATTCGGCAATTTCGGCGCGCCGATTGCCGTGCTGTCCTCGGCGCTGCTATCCACCTGCGGCGTCTTCCTCGCTCTGCTGATCACCAGGACCACCTTCAACCTCTCGTCTTTCATGGGACTGATTATGGTGGTCGGCATCGTGGCCAAAAACGGCATTCTGCTCTTGGACGCCGATCAGAAATTCCGGGCCGAGGGCGTTCCCGCCGAAGAGAGCATGATCCGGGCCGGGGAACGGCGCTTGCGCCCCATCATGATGACCGCGCTGGCCACCGTGGCCGGCATGTTTCCGCTGGCGCTCGCCATAGGCGCCGGCTCTCAAATGCTGCAACCCTTGGCCATCGCGGTGATTGGTGGAATCCTCGCCTCCATGGTCCTCTCACTGGTGGTGACACCGGCCGTTCGCTTCTATGTCGGGGGTCGAGATTAAATTGGTGGTCGGGATTAAATTTAACTAAAAGGAGTATCACATGAAGAAGTTCATTACGGTAGTGGTTGTGATGACGGCCGTATGCGCGGCGTTCGCCGCCGAAGGCTACAAGGTTCTCAACAAAATCAAAATCGGCGGCACGGGCGGTTGGGATTACGTCGCCGCGGACAGCAACGCTCACCGTCTCTACGCTACTCACGGCACCATTGTCGAGGTTGTGGATACTGAGTCGGGCAAGGTGGTCGGGCAGATAACGCAGCTGCACGGCGTTCATGGCGTCGCGCTCGATCAGGAGCTCGGCAAGGGATTCATCAGCAACGGGCAATCCAATAGCGTCACGATTTTCGATCTGAAGACCCTCGCCAAAACCGGTGAGCCGCAGACCGGAATGAATCCGGACTCCATCTGCTACGAGCCAAAAACGAAGCGGATCTTTACCTTCAACGGAAGATCCAATGATTCGACGGCGATCGACGCCAAGACCAACGAGATCGTGAAGACTTTTCCGGTCGGCCAAAAGCCGGAATTCTGCGCGGTGGATGGCTCGGGAATGGTCTTCGTTAATCTCGAAGACACCAGCGAGATTGTCGAGATCGACGCCACCAAGCCGGCCGTGACCCGGCATATGTCGCTCGCCCCCTGCGAGGAGCCCAGCGGCTTGGCGATCGATGTGAAGGATAAGAAGCTGTTCTCGGTGTGCTCGAACAAGATGATGGCGGTGGTCGATATTCCGTCGCTCAAAGTGCTCGCCACGCCCGCGATCGGCCCGGGCCCCGATGCGGCGGCTTTCGATCCCGGCACCGGCTTGGCTTTTAGTTCCAACGGCGGCGACGGGACGCTCAGTATCGTCAAACTGGTAAACGGCAAGTACGATACCGTGGACACCGTGCAAACCGAGCGCGGCGCGCGTACCATGGCCCTCGATCCTAAGACTCATAAAGTGTATCTACTGGCCGCCGAATTCGGCCCCGCGCCGGAAGCTCAGCCCGGCCAGAAGAAGGGCCGTCCGCCGATCCTTCCGGACAGCTTCCACGTTCTCGTGGTCGGCAAGTAGGGCAGGTCCCCGACCTGCCAACATCAAATTCGCTAGCTTTGACTGGCGGAGTTCTTGCTCAATTCCCGCTATCCGGTATGAGGGCACACGATAGTGACGTTGAGCGGCTCCATGGTCATCGAGATTGAGCAACACGAGGGAGTTTGTGTCCTTCGCTGCAAAGGTCGCTTTGTTTCCGGCCCGGACCAGGAATACTTGCAGGCCAAAATCGAGCAGATTCAGCAACTGAAGTGCAAAAGAGTGTTGGCTGACTTCCGGGAGGTGCAATCCATCGGCTCCCTGGGCCTTACGTTTATCGTGGCCGTTTACACTTCTGTGGTGAAGGACTCCGGCGGCCGATTCGTGCTCGCGGGCGCACCCCCGTTCGTTCGTAAGGCGCTCGATCTCACCAAGCTGAGCAGCGTTCTCAGTTTGGCCGCGGACACAACCTCGGGTTTGGCGGTTCTACGAGCCGATTGAGCGGAGGCGCTCCCGGCCCGATCTCTATCTTCTTCGGTTTGAGGCTTCCGCAGCGAGCTTTAACTCGTTATTTACCTGGTCCAGCAGATTCTTCGCCTTTTGAGCGTGACCTTGCAAGTCCCATTCATTGGCTTCCTGGGCGGCGACGATCTTTTCCCAGGCGTTCCGGCTTAATCGCTGTGCGGCGGCCAGATTCGGATGGCGGGCGGGGTTGACGTTATCTTTGGGCCTCTGGGCGACGGCGACTCCTCCAATCAGAAGCAGAGAACCGAGAGCAGCAGCAACAACTCGAGTTTTGATCATGGATCGGATTATAGTGCTTGCCCGCGGTGCCTCGCAACCGCTGGGGCCCAGTCAGCGGTAAAATTGCTAGCAACAGCCAAAGGAGTTAAATGGGCTCTCGATTTCTAGCAATTGTTAGCGTTCTGGCAATTCTGATTGCGGCGCCGCTAGCCGGCCAGACGCGCACACCGGACGGTCATCCCGACTTGCAAGGAGTCTGGACCAATGCCACCATCACTCCGCTCGAGCGTCCCAAATCGCTGGCCGGGAAAGCGACGCTTACCGATACTGAAGCTGCCGATTTCGAAAAGAACGCCGCGAAAGAACTTCAGGAAGTCGATGGCAAATCGGAGCACCCGCTGCTGGCTGCGGCGGGGTCGAATGGGACCGGTGGATACAACATCTTGTTCATCGATCGGGGATCGGAGCTGGCGCGCGTGGATGGAGTGAAGCGAACCTCGCTGATCATCGATCCGCCGGATGGAAGAATTCCTCCCACTACCCGCGAGGCCAAGAAAAGAACGGCCGAAATATTCCAGAGTTACATCACCTTCAACAAAGTGAAGGATCGGCCGCTCTCCGAGCGTTGCCTGGTCGGGTTCGGATCCACGTCCGGACCTCCGATGCTTCCCGTGCTCTACAACAACAACTATCAGATCGTGCAGACTCCTAACGCAATCATGATAGTCGTGGAGATGGTCCATGATGTGCGCATCATCCGCATGAACGGCACGCACGCGCCGCCGGATGTTCGTCAGTGGCTCGGCGATTCAATCGGCCATTGGGATGGCGACACCCTGGTGGTCGATACCACCAATTTCACGGATCAGACTAAGTTCGAAGGATCTTCCCCTGACCTGCACGTAATCGAGACCTTCAAGCGCATCGATGCCAACACGATTCTTTACCGGGCGACCATCGACGATCCCTCCACGTTCACCAAGGTCTGGACCTTGGAATATCCGTTTCGCTCCACTTCCGGTCCGGTCTATGAATATGCATGCCACGAAGGAAATTACGCCATGACAGATATTATGGGTGGGGCCCGCAAAGCAGACGTCAAGAAATGAGCTCCCGGTTTCTAGCGTGGTTCAGTCTCGTATCGATGGCGGCCGCGTCGCTCGCAGCCCAACAAACTCTCACGCCGGATGGTCAACCGGATCTGCAAGGAACCTGGCTCGACAACAGCGCAACTCCCTTGGAACGCCCGAAAGAATTGGAGGGCCGGCAATTTTTGACGGACGCCGAAGTTGCCGAGCTAAAGCAGCGAGCTGACCGGCTCTTCAAGAACGGCTATAGCGACTTCGCGGGTGGAGACAGTTTTTTTCTGGCCGCTTTGAAAAATCTCGGCCAATACAAGAACCCCGCCACGACCAGCGACTCGGACCAGATGGTCCCCCGAGAGTTCGACAATCGAACGTCTCTCATCACCGACCCACCGGATGGCAGAATTCCTCCTTTCACTCCGGAGGGAAAACGGAGGCAGGCGGCGGCGATCGCAGCCGTCACGTTCCAACGCCCGCCGGCGGGACCGCAAGACCTGAGCAGTGCGATGCGTTGCATTACACCGGGAGTACCGAGAATCGGCGGGCGCTGGGGCGCGGGCAATGATGGTTACTACCAGATCATGCAGGCTCCGGGATACGTCATCTTTTTCATGGAGGCGTTCCACGATGCTCGGATCATTCCACTCGATGGCCGCCCGCATCTTTCACCTGAAATCCGTACCTGGAATGGGGACTCGCGGGGCCGCTGGGAGGGAAAGACGTTGGTGGTCGAGACCACGAACTTCTCGCCTAAGAGCAGTTTTATGGGTGCCGCGGAGAATCTCCATTTGGTGGAACGCTTCACTCGCGCCGATGCCGACACGCTCGATTACCAAGTCACGATTGACGACGCGACCACCTGGACCAAGCCGTGGACCGTCCTGGTGCGCCTCAAGCAGACCAAGGACAAGCTCTATGAATTCGCCTGCCATGAAGGTAATCTTCCGATGATGGGCACACTAGCTGGCGCTCGAGCGCAAGACAAATGATTGAGCATCCAATCACGCGCAGGCAGGTTCTCTCGGCGCTTCCGGCGCTGGCGCTCGCGGGCAAACTAACGGCGCAATCTGGCAAGGCACACATACGCGTCCTGTCCCTCAGCCACATGACGCTCACGGTTTCCGACCGCAAGCGCTCGGTGGAGTTTTACCAGGGCCTATTCGGATTGCCGGTCCAACATCACCAGGACGTGTCCACTGGGCTCCGCATCGGACCCGGTCTCCAATACATCAGCCTGGCGCAGGGCGGTCCGAATGCCAAGCCGGCGATCGCGCATTTCTGCATGACGGTGGAGCACTTCACCGTCAACGGCATCACGCAGGCGCTTGCCGATCATGGCGTAACCAAAGGCAGTCCCGGTCCGCTGATGACCTGGGTGAGAACGCGCGGCCCCAATGCCGGCGGCGCAAAAGAAGGCACGCCGGAACTGTATGTGGGCGATCCCGATGGCATCAACGTTCAGCTCCAGGATGTCAGCTATTGTGGCGGAGGCGGTGTGTTGGGCAATATATGCAAGCCAATTGAACCGGCGCCCGCCAAGGGACTGATAGCACTGCGCGATCTCAGCCATTTCACTCTGGGCGTTTCCGATCGCCAGCGCTCTACGGCCTTCTATCGGGATCTTTTCGGCATGCCGGTTCAGGCGCAACAGGGCGTCACGACGCTGCTCGGAGTCGGTTCCAAGCGCCAGTTCATTGCCATCGGCGGCGTGAATGGCGCGCAAGTACGGGCGTCCAACATCGCGCACGGCTGTTTCACGATGGAGGGTTTCAATCCCGACAAAGTTCTCAAGGCGCTGGCCGATTACGGCATCAAGCCGAGAGGTGAGGCCACGGGGCCGCCAGGTCCGCTGGTGTCGTACGTGAGCATGCGGATGGAGAATCGTGGCGGAGCTAAAGGTGGAACGCCGGAACTTTATTTCACCGACCCGGATGGAATCCTGATGCAGATTCAGGACGTGAGCTATTGCGGCGGCGCGGGATATTTCGGAGAAGTCTGCTCGGCTTCCTGACCACCCGGCTTCCCGGATTTGGCGCCCTTCTCAACCAGGAACTTTACCACGCTGTCGTATTTCAGCGCCTTCGCGGCATCGAGCGCGGTGCGGCCATCGGTGTTGGCGGCATTGAGATCGACCCCCAACTCGGCCGCCAGCTTGACAGCTTCGAGCGTCAGAGTTTCGCGTTCGGCTCGGGCCGGTTGCACCCACGGAGTCCCACCGCCCATCCCCGTGGCCGCCATCGCCGCGGTCGTCGCTTCGATCCGGTGTTGTAAACGCGCCTCGGCGATGTAATCGGAGTGGAGCACGAACAACGGATCGGCGCCGTGCTTCACCAGCAGGCGCATGACGTTGGGTTGGACGAATCGCGCCGCCAGCCAGAACGGCGTCGCTCCCACGATTGCAGGATCAAAATGGTAATCCTTGGATGAGCGCCGCGTCGGCGTCCAGGTGCGAAGTGGAGCGTTTGGATCCGCGCCGTGGTCGAGCAGAGCTGTCACCAGCTTTTCATCCCGGCGCATGATGGCTTCGTGCAGCGCTGAAAAACCCGCCGCGGCCTGATTCGGGTCGGCGCCTTTGTCGAGCAGAAATTCCGCCAGGTCCCGATAACCGGAGTGAACCGCCAGGACCGTTGCGCTGACACCCCAGGCATCGGCGTCGTTCACGTTGGCGCCGGCAGACACGAGCAGCTTCGCCGAATCGAGATCGCCCACGCGCGCGGCGAACATCAACGCCGTCTCGCCGCCATGCGGGATCGCCTTGTTATAAGCGAGGATGCTATGCGGCGGCACAGCCATCACGTCGGTCCAGACATCCGATCGAGCCTGGATGTCCACGCCGTGTGCCAGCAGCACCTTCACAACTTCCGGGTGCTTCTCCGCGACCGCCCACATGAGCGCCGTCTGGCCGCGAGCGCCATGAGCGTTGGGGTTCGCTTTTTTGGCGAGCAGCATTTCCACTATGTCGGGATAACCGGAGCGAGCCGCCACCATCAGCGGAGTTTCGCCCGCCAGCAGCGCCAGGTTCGGGTTCGCACCAGCGTCCAGCAGTCTTTTGACCATGGGCGCGCTTCCATTTTGGCTGGCCGCAAAAATAGCGGTGACGCCGAGATCGTTGGCCGCGTTCACATTTGCGCCGGCGCGAATCAGCCGATCGACGCTCGCCAGGTCATCTTTGTAACTGGCCCAAAGCAGCGGTGTCGAGCCATCGGGTTCCGTCGCGTTGACGTCGACTTGGGCCTTCAGTAGGCACACGGCGAAGGCCGCTCCGATCAGGCATCGCCAACCCGCTGTCATTGCCATGCTTCCTTATTAAACTCCCGAGAGGGTATCGAGCGGAAGCCGCCCGGTGCTGCCGCCGAGATGATCGACCGGCACGTCCATTTTGTCCATCAACGTCACCAATAGATTTGCCATGGTGGGCTTGTTGGAGTAAGTGATATGACGGCCGCCCTTGAGTCGCCCGCCGGCTCCGCCGACCACCAGCAAGGGCAGGTTCTCTCCCGAGTGCCGCGTGCTGTTGGAAATCCCCGAGCCATACAGGATTGTCATGTGATCCAGCAGCGACCCATCGCCATCGGGTGTCGCGCGGAGCTTCGTTAGATACTGCGAGAACAGTTGCGTGTGATAGCGGTTGATCTTCGACATGTGCGCGATCAACTCGGGAATGTCGTTATGGTGCGAGAGCGGATGATGGGCCTCTGGCACGCCAATTTGCGGGTAGGGGCGGGCGCTCTGTTCCTTGCCGATCATGAACGAGATGACGCGCGTGAGATCGGATTGAAATGCCAGGAGCTGCAGGTCCAGCATCAACGCGAGGTGATCCTCGAAGACCGGTGGCGCGCCTTGAGGCTGCTCTAGAGAGGGCAGCTCGACATTACCCTGATCCTCGGCCATCTGAATGCGTCGCTCGACGTCGCGAATCGCTTCTGCATATTCGTCTACTTTGACCTGGTCCTGCGGCCCGAGCTCGCGCTTCAAGTCCGTTAACTTCGCCGTGACCGAATCCAGAATGCTCTTGTGCTGTTGCAATCTCGCTTCGCGGACGGCATGATCCGTACTGCCGCTATCGCCGAAGAGTTTTTCGAAAACTGCGCGCGGGTTCCATTCCATCGGCAGCGGCTGCGTGGGACTGCGCCACGACAGCGTATGGGTGTAGACGCAACTCAGATTGCCGGTGCAAGCGCCCGCGTTGGCTGGCGCGTCCATGGATAGCTCGAGCGATGCAACCTGCGTGTCCTTGGCGAAGTGCCTGGCCAGCAATTGATCCATCGAGACGTCCGCGATAATTTCGACTTCGTTGCGTCCGCCGTGCGTCGTGCCGGTAAGAAACGATCCGGATGCGCCGGCGTGAATGTAGTTCCAATTCGCCTTGAGGCCGGACAAGACCAGCATCTGATTTCGGAAAGCCGCCAACGGCTCGAGAATCGGCGAGAGTTCGAAGGCGCTTCCTTCGCCCTTCGGCGCCCAATATTCCATGGCCATCCCGTTAGGAACATAGAACGCCTGGAACCGATTCACGGGCTTGGTAGACGCGCGTGCGAAGGGCGCGAACATAGCGTCCAGAAACGGCAGAGCCATGCTGGTGCCGAGTCCACGCAGGAGGGTCCGCCTCGGCAACAGTTTCTTAGTGAGAAAAGTCATGTCTGTCGTCTCCTCTGAAATTCGGGCTCTCAACAATTCCGAGAATGATCGATGACCAACGGTAATCATTCGCCCCTGCGTCGCGGACGATTTTGCGTACTGCCGGCCGATCGTAATATTCGAGCCGGCGCCCCAGGGCGTAGGCCATAAGCTTTTCGGTGACGGTGCGGGGAAATTGCTCGGGTTGATCGAGCAGCAGCGCTCGCAATCCTGTCAGCCCGTCGATTTTTGCGCCGCTCGCGGTAGCGCCGCTGGCGTCAATGGGCTTGCCCAATTCGTCGACGTTACGCCAACCGCCGATGACGTCGAAATTCTCGAGGGCAAATCCCAGCGGGTCGATGACCGAATGACAGCCGTTACAGGAAGGATCCTGCCGGTGCTGGGCGAGGCGTTCGCGCATGGTGGTCGGTTTGGCGCCAGGCTTGGTTTCCAGATTTCGGTCTACGGTGGGCGGGGGTGGGGGCACGGACAATCCGAAAATATTGTTCAGCAGCCATTTTCCGCGCAGTACCGGTGATGTGCGGTCGGGATAGGACGTCGTTGCCAGCAGCGCCCCCTCGGCGAGCAGCCCCCCACGTTGATCATGGTTCGGAAGCGTGACCCGGCGGAAGCGGCTGCCGTAGATTCCCGGAATCCCGTAGTGCCGCGCCAACCGCTCGTTGACGAAAGTGTAGTCCGCGTTCAGGAGATCGACGATGCTGCGATCCTCGCGCAGGGTGCTGGCGATAAATAGCTCCGTCTCTTCTTTAAACGCCTGCAGCAGACTCTCGTCATAGTTGGGATAGCGGTCCGGATCGACCACCACTTCCTCTACACGGCGCAGATTCAACCATTGAGCGGCGAAATCGTTCACCAATGCATCAGTGGCGCGCGGGTCGGCCAGCATTCGCCGCACTTCTTTTTCCAAAGTCGCGCGATTTGCTAGCTCGCCGCGCTCGGCCAAAGTCAGCAAACGATCGTCGGGAATGCTGCTCCACAAAAAGAACGACAAGCGCGAGGCCAGTTCAACGTCACTGATCTTCGAATTAGCCGGCGACGGAGTGGCCCGATGCACACGTAGCAGAAAATCCGGATCCACCAGCAGCCGTTCCAGCGCGAATTGAATGCCGCTGTCAAAACTTCCGCCATCATGACGGCCGGTATTGAAAAACTCCATCAGGGTCTGGACATCGGCCTTCGTCGCGGGCCGGCGATAGGCCAGCCGTGCCATGTGTGAGAGGATGGTGCCGGCGCAGGCCCGCTCTTCCGAAACAGCACTGGGTTGGCAGACGAAAATCGCGCGACGGCTGGGGGTGTCCTTAGCTGGTCCAGCGATCTTATAAGGACCGCCGATTTGGACCGAGCCCACGTTCGCGTAATCCATGTACACGTTGTCGTCCGCGATGACCCGTCCCCGTTGCAGAGGTTGCGGTAGGCCTTCCGGTTCCCACAGTTCGCGCACGAACGTTACGCTGACCACGTGTGGGCCGGCCTGCACCGGGACCTGAACCTCCAAGCCGGCGTCTCCGGTAAGCTGCATGTATTTTTCCCACTCGGGATCGCCGGCAAACCCTGGCTCACCGTCGCCGGCGTAACTGGTCGCCGCCGGCCTGCCTTGTGCGCCTCCTCCGACCGTGAAGCGCTTGAGCAGCTTGCCATCCAGACGAACATCGAGCTTCTGCGGCCAGCCCATGCCCTTGAGGTAATCCTGATACTGCCGCTGTAGGCGTACTTTGATGAGGTACTCGGCGTTAACAGGGAAGTCGTGGTGAATAGCGATGCCGCCACGGGATCCGAGCGGCAGATCTTCGCTCTGGCGGTCATTTTGGAGCACGTGCAGTGGGATCTCGAACCTCTCCAGCCCCACGCTGCTAGGTGGAAGGCCGGTTGCCAGTCGCGTTACCTGACGAGCCACTGACATGTATCGCTCCAGGTGCGCCGTCGAAATGGAAAGCACATCCGCAAAGTTGTCGAAACTGCCGTCGGCGGTTTCATCGCCGGGCAGCAGCGGCTTCACGTCCAGGTCTAGCGCGAACAGGTCGCGAATGGCGTTGTTGTATTCCGCGCGATTGAGACGATGGACCGCGTTGATCCGGCCCGGATTCGGGTTGGCCGCCCAAGCTTTGTCGATTTCATTTTCAAGCGAAGTGGCTAGGGCATGATAAGTGGCAGCATCGGGACGCGGCAGTCCAGGCGGCGGCATCGAGCCGGCTTGGAGCTTTGCGATTACGCGCTCCCAAACTTCGGCGTTGGCACTGGGGTGACTGGCGTCGATAGTATCGAGCGCAAGTCCAGCAGTATGAAGCTTCTGGTTGTGACAAGTGACGCAGTAGGTGTTGAAGAACGCCCCAGGATCAGGAGTCTTAGGAGCTTGCGCACGCGACGGCGCCAAGCAGATGATTAATAGCGCGAAGATGGATACGTGCGCCGCTCGTGAGCGTCGGCTCGACCACATTTCGCCCTCCCATCGCCGGGATTTTCGAGTGCCGTCCGGACAAGTGCATTATATCAGGCCAGGTCGGCTAGGATGTCGTCCACGCGCATGGTCTCCTTTACGACGAACGGCTCCCCGTACTTCACGCCGATCAGGTTGCCGTAGAAACGCGCGATGGCCGACAGGCGTTCCCGGATCTCCTGCTGCTGGGGAAACAGATGCGCTGCCTCCGGCGCGTCGCCATATTGCGACTCGTAACAGAATAGAGCGTCCATGCGGCGCGCGAACTGCGACGAAATGTCGACCACGAAAGACGGCGTGACGTTGGCGTAGAGCGACGAGTAAATGATCTTGCTGGGCCGATGCGGCTCGGTCTGGTCGTCCAGTTTTTTCAAACCGGCCAGGAAGCACGCTTCGAAGCCGATTTCGGAAGCCCGGTAGTGGTCCGGATGCCGCGCTTCCCAGTAAGGCAGAATCACGACGCGAGGGCGCAGGTTGCGGATCTCGACCGCCAGGCTCATGCGAACGCTCACGGTATTCTCGAGCCGCGCGTCAGGCAGTCGCATATTGCCGCGCCAGGCTAATTGCATCTTCGCGGCAGCCGCATCGGATTCCTTCAACCGGATCTCAGGCGTCCCGCGGGTACCCATGTCGCCGGCAGTCAGATCGAGAACGCCGGTGCGATATCCCATCTCCGCCATCCGGATCAGCGCACCGCCGCAGGTCTGCTCGACGTCATCGGGATGAGCAGCGATGGCCAGGATATCCAGCGGCTTCACAATCCCGGCCGAACCGGTATTCACTTCCTCCCACACTTGGGTCAGCTCCAGCTGCGATAACGCTGTTTAGTAGGCACCAGGAAAATCAAACCCATGCCAGCCAGGAACCCGCCGATGTGCGCGAAGTAGGCCACGTCGCCGCCCTGCCAGGCCTGCGAATCGGCAATCGATCCGAAGCCGCTGAAAAATTGGATCGCGAACCAATACAGCAGCAGCACGAAGGCTGGCAAATCTACGGTGGTGATAAAGATGAAGATGAAGATCAGTGTTACGACGCGCGCCCGCGGAAACTTAACCAGATAGCCGCCCATCACTCCAGCGATGGCGCCGCTCGCACCTACGGTCGGGATCGGCGAAGAAGGATTCACCATCATCTGAATGAGCCCCGCGATCGCGCCGCACACCAGATAAAAAGCCAGATACCAGCCGTGCCCGATCAGATCTTCGACTCCTCGGCCAAATACCCACAGAAACCACATGTTGCCCAGGATGTGCATGAATCCGCCGTGAATGAACATGGAGGTCAGCAATTGAGACCAGTGGAAGCGATCCGGTACCATGCCATAGGCCGCGATGAAGCGATTCAAGCCGTAGCGCGAAAGCGTAAGCTCGTACACGAAGACCATCACGTTGATGAGTATCAGGATCAGCGTGACTGTCGACGGTGTATAGTGCCTCTCGGAGGATCGAAGGGGAATCATTCAGGCGTCCGGGTCTAGCGGTACTGCTCGAAATCGCGATGCGACCGGCGCTCGCCGCGTTCGATGAGTGCCCGCGCCTGATCGATGGTGGAGATGCCGCCGCGCGCTCCTAAAGCAGTGCAGTTCATAGCCGCCATGGCGTTCGAAAATTCGAGAGTTTCGCGCATCGGCATGTTCTGCAACACAGCATAACAGAACGCGCCGTGGAACACGTCTCCGGCGCCGGTAGTATCCGCGCAGTTCACGACGAACGCGGGCGAGTAGATAAAACGCCCATCTACCCGCGCCAGCGCGCCGAGCGCACCCAAGGTCATCGCGGCCACTGGAATGTGAAACTCTTCCTGAATGGTTTCGAGCGCGCGGAAGGGGTCACGCTCGTTGGTCCACTGCACCGGAAATTCGGAGCTGGCCACCAGATAATCGACATGCGGAAGTACGCGGTCAAACCCGTGATAAATCGTGTCGACGTCGACCGTGACTGGAATCCGATGCTCGCGAGCGATCTCGGCGGCGCGTGCCACGGTGGCGGTATCGTGCGCATCAATATGAAGGAGCCGGGCGCAGGTGATTTTCTCGGCCGTCATGCTTTCCGGATGGAGCCGCAGGCAATCGTTACGCTGCCAGAGAACGGTTCGCTCCCCGGTAGCCCGGTCGATCAGAATGTAGGCGGTCTGATTCGGACAATTTTCGCGGATCTCGACATCGTCCAGGTTGATTCCGGTCTCGCGCAGGCTTTCGAGCTGGATGCGGCCGCGCTCGTCATCCCCCACCGTACCGATATATTTCACCCGAAGCCCCAATTTGGCGCAAGTTACCATGGCGCTGGCCACTTGTCCCCCAGGACTCAGCAGTTCGCGCTCAAAGGCGACCTTTCCGGCATAGGCGGGAAAATGTGAAAGGAGAATGAGGGTGTCGGTGGCGTTCTGGCCCACACCGACGACGTCGAATTGAGGCAATTATTTCTTCTTGCCCTTGGCCGCGATCTGGTAAAGATAGATCACGTGGCCGCGGGCGTCGGGCAGGTCTTTGTCGACAAACTTGGGCTTCCAACCAGGCACCACATAATCGTGGGAGACGACGCGTGCACCCGGCTTCAGGTATTT
>DATHOT010000212.1:0-23407 GCA_035484655.1 Bryobacteraceae bacterium
GCAACGCTCGCACCGATCTTGAAAAAGGAAGACGGCCTCATCGATTGGAACTGGACCGCTGAAAATATCGTTAACCGGGCACGCGGCTTTCTTCCCTGGCCGGGCGCGTACACCTTTTTCCGCGATCGGGGGTTTCACATTTGGAAGGCGCGGGTTGCCGGAGAGCAGGGCTCCGGTCATCCCGGCCGTCTGAGACCGCTCCAGAAGCGGCTCCTGATTGACTGCGGCGCAGAAACCGCGCTGGAAGCGATCGAAGTGCAGATCGAAGGACGAAAACGCATGCCGGTGGGGGCGTTTCTCAATGGCCAGCACTTGAACGAGAATGAGACTTTGTTAGTTCAACCTATGGGAGTGCACCCCAACTAATGAAGCTGCCTTCAGGCTATCGATACGCGGCGACCTATGCCGGAATCCGCAAGGTCAAAAAGGATGACCTCGGCCTCATTGTTTCGGACTCACCGGCGTCCGCGGCCGCGGTGTTCACGCAGAATCGCGTGCAGGCCGCTCCCGTCCGGATCGCGCGCTTTCATTTGGCTCAATCGCGTGGATTGGTCAGCGCCGTGCTCATAAATGCGGGTAACGCCAACTGCGCCACTCGCACGGGCGACCGCGTTGCGCTGGCATGCTGCGACGCGGTCGGAAAGCAGCTTCGCGTGCCGGCCGAGCAGGTTTTCCCCGCGTCTACAGGTGTGATCGGAGTGGAGCTCGAAACACGGCTGATCGTCAACGCGCTGCCGAAGTTGATTGAAGGCTTGTCGCCCAAGGGTTTCGAGGCTGTCGCTTGCGCGATGCTCACCACTGATACGGTCATGAAGACGACTCAGCAGCAGGTGCGTTTGAAAAAGGGTGTCGTGCACATCGCTGGCATGACTAAGGGCTCCGGCATGATTCAGCCCAATATGGCGACCACCCTCGGCTTCGTGATTACTGACGCGGCCATCCCGCCCGCCACGCTGGCTTCCATGCTCTCCGAAGCCATAGCTCGAAGCTACAACCGCATCAGCGTGGACGGCGATACCTCGACCAACGACACCATGCTTCTGCTGGCCAACGGCGCGTCCGGTATTCAGCCGGTCGAGAAAGAACGCGCGAAAATCCAAGAAGCTTTGTCGCAGGTGATGGAGAACCTGGCGCGCCAGATCGTGCGCGACGGCGAAGGCGCGCGGAAACTGATCACCATCGAGGTTAGCGGCGCGTCCGGCGACGATGCGGCCGAGCGCATTGCCCGCAGCATTGCAAATTCGCTGCTGGTTAAGACTGCTGTCGCCGGATCAGATCCCAACTGGGGCCGCATTATTTCGGCAGCGGGCAACGCCGGCGTGCCTCTGGACCCATCGAAAGTAGACATCGATCTGCAAGAGGTCGCGGTTTGCCGCGGAGGATTGGCCGCCGATTTCTCCGAAGCCGAGTTGAAGAAAAAGCTGGATGCGCCGGAGTGTTCGATCCGCGTCGCTCTCCAAGGCCGCGGCAAGGGCAGCGCCCGTTTCTGGACCTGCGACCTCACTGAAAAGTACATTGAAATTAATGCGAGCTACCGGACCTAGGCATGTGGCGCACGCACTTTTGCGTGCCGCGTTGACACTCGTGCCAACGCTGGGCGTTCTTGTCTGTCTTCACGCCGACACGCATGCTGACGTCATCGATCTGTTCGCGTCCATGGCCGCCGCTTTAAGCGAGATCAACGTCCCGCAATTCATGGATGCGTTCGACAAAAACATGCCGGATTACGACCAGATCAAGACCGGGGTAACCGCGCTAGTGCGTCAAGCGGATGTGACTTCGTCCGTGGAACCTTTATCGGACGAAGGCGACGACACTAAGCGTACTGTGGATCTCGACTGGTATCTCGAAGTCACCAGCCTCGTTCCCGACGGTCCGCCTGTGCGCCGCCGGGAAGTGATCCATTGCGAATTGCGAAAGGAAAAAAAGCACTGGAAGATCGTGGCTCTTAAGCCTATCGAATTCTTCAACGCCGCGAAACTGAATCAGTGAAATCTGCTAAGCGCCTTTGGCCGTCTTGCCCTGCAGAGCGCCCAACAAAGCCGCTCCGTTAGGCACGCCCAAACCGGTGCAGGCGTCCCAATTCGGAGTAGCGGAAAAATCGCCGTTGTTGCCCTCCGTGATATCCCTGCAAACGACTTTTCCACTCTTCTGCAGACTGTATAGAGTGGGATTCAGTGGCCCCACCGGCTTGCTGAGCTTCTGGTTCAGAAGTGCGACCAAGCCAGCCATCAAAGGCGCCACCGCGCTAGTTCCACCGATCGGGAACGTCTGGCCATCCACCAGCACGTTGTATCCGGTGTCGGGGTCCGCATTGCCCGCGATATCGGGAACTCCGCGACCGGCGAGCGCGGCTTTGGTTCCATTCGTTTTAGTGGACTGCAGCCCTTGTTGATAAGCCGGGACCTGTATTACCTTGCTTACGCCGCCGCCCGTGGCGCCGCCATTCGCGCCATCGTTCCACACGGTTTCGGAATTGATAGTCTTTTTGTCATTGGAGACCAGGCGAGTGCCGCCACAGCCAGTGACCAAATCGTCCGAGGCCGGGAAGTCGACGTGATCCCCCGTGAGGCCGTCGGACGATCCGTTATCGCCTGCTGCCGCAAGCACCGTCACGCCCATAATGGCTGCCGCTTGAAAGCTCTGGTGAAAAGACTGGAGCGCACTGCTTGAAAATCCGCCGCCGTCTTCCGGGCCGCCCCAACTGATGGAGATCACGGAAGGCTTTCGGGTTTTGTCGTGGACCGCCGCGTTGATCGCGTCGATAAAGCCCTTATTGGTGTTGGGAGTGAAATAGACCGCGATCTGTGACTTGGGAGCGATCGATCCAGCCACTTCGATGTCCAACATCACTTCGCCGTCCGGACCGTTGGGATCGCCGGTGGGTGCATTGTGTCCCTTGTCGACGGCCACCGCCGTAACCGCCGGCCCATTCGCGCCGAAGTAGTGATTCAAATCGCTCTGGCGGAAACCACCGCCTAACTCGATGATGCCGATACACTGGCCGGTGCCATCGGTGCCCGGACCGCTGGGAAAGCTGTACAGTTGAGCGATCTGTTGCGGAGTGTAGGTGATATTAGGAGTGGCATGCGGCGAGACTGCCGGTGCGTGCCGGAATTTGGGCTTGGCAACTGGGCGTTCGTCCAAACCATCGACGCTCAGGATCAGATTGCTAAGCTCCTCGGGAATCTGGACAGTTCCGGTTCTGCCGCGGAAGGTAACACCCTCGTGTGTGTAACGTTCCAGAAACACATTGAAGGCTTGGCTCATGTCTCGAGCCGTACCCACGAGCTTGACCGTGTGTTCCTCGGGATTTTTGCTCTTGACAGCGAGATTGTGATCGCGCGCGAATTTCTCCACCTGTGCCAGATTGGCTTCGCTTTGACCGTAAGTTTTTTGAAAATCGTCGCGTGACAGATACTTTCGGTCAGCCAGCGGCTGATCGCTGATTTCCTTTGCTTTTGTCGCCAGGTCGGCCGGAGCTTTTAATGTAATCGTTACTTCGATAGGCTCGTCGCCAGAGACCGGGCCTGCTTTTATTGCACCGGGCACTGCTCGTCGCTCGCTGCCCTGCAATGCTACAGTTCGTTTTGCAG
The DNA here is from genome assembly GCA_035484655.1 of Bryobacteraceae bacterium. GTDB lineage: Bacteria > Acidobacteriota > Terriglobia > Bryobacterales > Bryobacteraceae > Palsa-89. Next base: position 3,597 of record DATHOT010000212.1, read on the forward strand.
ACATCTTCCGAACCTCCTTGATGACTATGCTGATGACGGCGCACAGTCTGTGCGAATCATAGCATGGCGCGCAAGAAAGACAACCGAATTAATGTGTGCTTTACAAACTATTCGCAATCCTTTCGCTGAACCGATTGGTGTATGTCTATGGTTTATTATTTGCTGTTCATTAGTTGTTTATTAGGAGTGACTTGGCTGGGTCCACACGGACCGCGCCGAAGGCGGGGATGACGCACGCTGCCAGGGCGATGAAGGCGAAGACAATAGGAACAACAACAAACGTGACCGGGTCGGCGGGAGCGACTTGGAACAAGAGACTTCGCAACACCCGGGCCAGCGGGAAGGTCGCGGCCAAGCCAAGAATCAAGCCCAGTAACGCCGGCCGCATGCCTTCACCGACGATTAACCGCAGCACGTCGGCAGGTTGTGCTCCCAGGGCCACGCGTAGTCCGATCTCGGGAATCCGCTCGATGACGGAGTGGTCCAGCACGCCGTAATTTCCAATGACGGCAAGCGTCCAGGCGGCTAGCGCGAAGATTCCGAGCAGCAAAGTTTCAAAACGGTCGCGCTGGATAGATCCGGAAAGGCGCTCCTGCATGGTGCGCACATCGGAAGCAGCCTGCCCTCGATCCACGGCGCTGATCTCGCGGCGCGCCGCAAGTGCGAGGCTCATGGCGTCCGTGGACGCTCGCAGCACAACGAACATGGATGCGTTCGGATCCTGTGCAAACGGAGTGTAGATTTGCGGCATCGCTTCCGCGCGCAAGCTCGCGCCTCGGACGTCGGCTACCACGCCGACAATGGTCAGCCATGGCACTCCGGGTCTGGGCGCGCCCATCATGATGTGCTGACCAATGGGATTGCCGCCGGCGAAAAAGCCCCGCACCAAGGTCTGATTGACGACCGCGACACGCGCAGCATCCGGCGAGTCGCGCTGATCGAGAAGACGCCCGGCCAGCAAAGGAATGCGCATGGTGAGGAAATAATCCCGGCTCGTTCGATAACGAGTAGCCACTTGAGGCACTCGGCCGAATGAATCGTAGGGCCGTCCTTCGATGCTGAACGGGTTTCCGCCTGGGCCGCCCCCAGCGAGCGGCAGCTCACTCACCAGCGCGGCCGACTCGACACCCGCGATCTGGCGCAGCCGGTCCGACAACTGGCTGAAGAATGCGATTCTCGACCGCGGCTCCGAATATCGGATGCCCGGCAATGTCACTCGCATGGTCAAGAGATTGTGTGGGTCGAAACCGGGCTGAACGCCTTGCAAATGAGCGAGACTCTTGAGCAGTAGCCCGGCGCCAATCAGCAGAACTACGCTCAGGGCCACTTCCGCTGCGACCAGTCCACTGCGGAAACGATTGCGTTCCACGCCGAGCACCGTCCGCCCTCCAGTGAAATCCAACCCAGCGCGCGCGCTGCGAACAGCAGGCGCCAAACCGAAAAGCAAACCAGTAGCGAGCGACAGGACGAGCGTGAAGCTCAGCACGCGCAGGTCGAGTGCTATGCGTACGTGCTCCGGTATTCCGCTGAGCACGGGGAGCGCGGCGATCCCCCAGTTTGCCAATAATACGCCCAGGCTTGCACCGGCCAACGATAGCAAAAGGCTTTCGGCGCACAGTTCCGCGATGAGCTGCTGCCGCGACGCACCCAGAGCGGCCCGTATAGCGAGTTCCCTCCGGCGCCGTACCCCTCGCGCCAGCAGGAGATTGGCGACATTTGCGCACGCGATCAGCAGCACGAATACCACCGCTCCGGCGAGAATCAACACTGCGGCACTAAAGCTGTTAAAGAGTTGGGCTCGCAATGGTACGAGCGAGACGTGATAGCCCGCGTCCTCGCCGTGTGGCCCCGTATATGGATGATGTGCTGCTTCTACTCCGGCCGCGATGGTGGTTAGGTTCGCCTGTGCCTGCTGGATAAAGGTCCCGGCTTTCAAGCGCGCGATCACTCGCAGAAAACCTTCATTGCGCGCCGGATTATGCGGGAACGTCAACGGAATCCAAATGTCGGGAGCGGCGGCGCCCTCGATCGTAAAAGCGAAGCCGGGCGGCATCACGGCTTGGACTCGGAGACTCTGGCCGTCGAAACGTATCGATCGTCCTACGATGGCGGGGTCAGCGGCGAATCGCCGTCGCCAAAGCCCGTCGCTCAGGATTACCGCGTCGCCGCTGCCGGGCTCATTCTGATCTGGAACAAAGGCTTGGCCAATAATCGGGCTCACTCCCAGCACCGAAAACAGGTTATACGATACCGCCATGGCTCGCAGCCGCTCCGGAACCGCATCGGTCGAGCCCTCCAGGTTGACGTCGCTGTAGTTGAACGCCGCAATATCCTCGAAGACGCCATTCTTGCGCTGATAGTCCGCATAATTGGCGAACGTTACCGGGAATTGATCGAGCCCCAGCTTGATTAACTGATCCCAGACGATAACCAACCTGCCAGCGTCGCGATAAGGCAGCGGTCGCAGCACCAAGGCGTCCACCACGCTGAAGACCGCGGTGTTCGCTCCGATCCCGAGCGCAAGCGTCAGAACGGCGGCCACCGTGAATCTGGGAGACTTGCTGAGCGACCGGGCGCTGTAATGGACATTTCGAAAAAAAGCCCACATAGACGCTTAGACACCGCCCTCCGGTCCTCGGTTCCTACAGCAGGCTGTCGGCCAGCTCCTGAAAGTTCGACGGCGTCACCAGGTGAAAACGCAGCGCCAGGCGGGTGAATCCGCTAACGATCCGGCTCAGTTCGTCGGTTGGTATCTCGGGGCTCGCCAGAAACATACTACCGGCCGCGATCCGGAAGGGAAGCACCCGCCAGTCGCGAATCACGTGCTTTGGCAAGGCGCGCGCGACCTTGGTGCTGATGTCCAGCGGCTCCAGGCGCCCGGCGGGCAAACTCTGCTGCAGACTCAGGGCTCCATAAAGATCGTCGTGCGAAATCTTCCCCAGCTTGACCAGGTACTCGCCGATGCGCAGGCCGGCGGGTTGCGCTCCCAAGGCCTTCTTCAAATCATCTTCGTCCAAATAAGCGGAGCCCACCAGGATTTCACCGAGCTTCCGTTTGTGTTCCATCAGAGCGTTGCGCGACGGATAGGCATGCTCGGTCTTGAGCCACACCAGAGGTTCGTGGCGAATGCGGGCGCGCAGATACCCAAAGATGGCTCGGAGAGTCGCAACGGTATTGATCCAGTTGGCGCAGAGCGCGCGCAAGGGAACGCCTAGCGCAAAGACGACGCCATAAAGCCGGCCGGTACAAACCATTCGAATGCTGCTCTGAATGATCTGCATGAGCAGCGTGATTAGAAGGAAGTTGGCGTGGAGCGCGTGCCGCGCCAGGCCCCAAGGTAGGCCGGCGAATCTGGCGGCGAGCCACGTTAGCAGTCCATAAAGAAACAGAAAATTGGCGAACAAGCTGAGCGGATTGCCGAACAGCCCCTTCCGGTCGCGCCAAAACCAGTAGACCTCCGCGGGACTGCCGCGCCAGCCGTGCCGCTCCCAGCTTTGCAGGCCGATCCCCATCATCCAGCGAGTGCGCTGGCCTATGGCGGACCGCATGGTGTGCGGAAAAAGTTCTCGCGTGGCGATGATGTCCCCTCTGGTTCGCGATAGGGGCACGAAGACCTGCCTACAACCGAGCTTGTGGAGCCGCAAGCCGTTCTCGTAGTCTTCGGTGAGGCAGGCCGGCTCGAAAATCAGGTTATGCTCCGCGGTTGCCAGTTTCTCGAGCGCCTGCCTCGTGAAACCGGTTCCGACTCCGTTGGACGGTACGAAGCTGCCCATCATCTGGCGGGCTCGCATATCTTTCATCTGCCACTCGGCGAACTCGTCGCAGTAGACCCCATGCACGAATTTCCGGAAGGGAGTGGGTAGCGGCAGCACCGGGATCTGAATCATCTCGAAGCGATCCGCGTAGGAGTTGATCTGCTCGAAAGCGCCAGGATGAATCAGGTCTTCGGCATCGTGCGTGATTACGATATCGAATCGGACGCCGTTGTGCTCCTCAAAAAGCAGCATGCGCTGATAGATCCAGTTGAGGCAATCTGCCTTGGAGGTGGGTCCATCGTGCGGGCATACCGCCAGATGAACGTGGGGAAAACGCGCCTCCAGGTCGCGAACGGCGTCGAGGGTGGATTCGTCATTAGGGTAGGCCCCGATGAAAAAGTGGTAATTGTCGTAGTCGATCGCGGCTACGTTGTGCTCCACCATGCCACCGATGACCGAGAATTCGTGCCACAAGGGCACGAAGATGGCGATGCTCTTTTCCTTCTCGGTGCGCTCCTCGGACTCGGTGCGCTCCTCGGACCCTCGGGCGCGAAAGCCTTTCCGCAGCAGCCAAGCCCACAAGCAGAAGGCATTCAAAACCAGATCGTCCAATCCGCTGGCCAGGATCGCGAGTCCGGCCGGTAAAAGGCAGGCCGCCACGAAGGTGTCGAAAGCAGACCACACCGATACGAAGCCGGACGCCACTTATGGAAGTAGTGTGCGTTGCCAAAAACTCTCCAGCTGTTCGGGCTCATTTCGCACCCGGAGTATACTAGCGCCATGCGATGTATCTGGTTATCCCTCCTGCTGGCAGTCGCCTCCCACGGTTCCGGCATCGACGCTCGCGTCAAGCATGGCTATGCCGACTCGAATGGAGTCAAGATTCACTATGCCAGCCTCGGGACCGGCCCGCTCATCGTCATGATCCACGGTTTTCCGGACTTTTGGTATACCTGGCGCGACCAGATGGAGGCTTTGTCGGATAACTACCAGTGTGTTGCCATCGACCAGCGCGGCTATAACCTGAGCGACAAGCCGAAGGGCGTCGAGAACTACGACATGCACTTTTTGGTGGCGGACGTGGCGGCGGTAATCAAGTCGCTGGGGCGCGAAAAGGCCATAATCGTGGGGCACGACTGGGGCGGGATGGTCGCGTGGAATTTCGCGCTGGCCAATCCGCAGGTGACCGACAAGCTGATCATCCTGAATCTCCCGCATCCTCGAGGACTAATGCGCGAGCTGGCGCACAATCCGCAGCAACAAAAGAACAGCCAGTACGCGCGGAATTTTCAGCAGCCGGATGCGGCCAGCAAGGTGACGGCCGAGGGGTTGGCGCGGCGCATTACCGATCCGGAGGTGCGGGCCAAGTATGTGGAGGCGTTCCAGCGCTCCGATTTCGAGGGTATGCTCGACTATTACAAAGCTAACTACCCCCGCGAGCCATATACCGAAGATACCTCTCAGGTGGTAAAGGTCCAAATGCCGGTCTTGATGTTCCACGGTCTGAAAGACACCGCGCTACTTTCGGGAGCGCTCAACAATACGTGGGACTGGCTGGACAAGGATTTGACGCTGGTGACCGTTCCGGCCGCGGGGCATTGGGTGCAGCAGGACGCGTCTGATCTGGTGTCGCGAACGATGAAAGCTTGGCTCAGCATCCACTGAGCACTATAACTTCGGGCGGATTCTGTCGATGGTTAGGGCGATATGGAGATTCAACGAGCTGTCTCGCCCGTGGGCCTCACTCTAGTCCTGAGCTGCGCCTTGTTGGCGCAGATTCCCGACAAATTGCCAACGTCTATCTCGCTGAAGGAAAAGACTTTACTGGCAGCTGTCACTGAATCGGCGCAGTGGAAACCCGCCGATCCACGAGTGGCTCAGGCGTATCGGGAACTGGGCGATTTTTACTCCTCCCAAGGCCGCTATGGCGAGGCGGAGAAGACGTACACCAAGCGGCTCGAGCTGGCCGAGGACGCGCTGGGCCGTGCAAATCCGGAAATCATTACGGCGGTCAACGACCTGGCACGCGTGAATTTCGCGCAGATGAAATATGCGCGCACAGCCGAACTGTTCGATCGGTCGCTGCGGATCATGGAACGCGAATACGGAGATGAGGACGCTAAGCTGGTCCCGCAGATCGACGACGTCGCGCAGGTCCTGCAGGCCGATTCCAAATATCCGGAGGCGGAAAAATATCTCAAGCGGGCGCTGGCGATTCGCGAGCGCATCGCCGGCAGCGATACCGCCGAAATGGTTGCCGATCTAAGCCAACTGGCGCGCCTGAATATGCTGAGTAAAAACCTGCCCGCGGCCCAAGCGCTCTACCAGCGGGTCTTGAAGATCCAGGAGAAGACCGCTTCATCGAACAGTCCCGAGTTGCTGCCCACGCTCGACGCGCTGGCCACTCTATCGCTCGAGCAAAAGCAGGTTGCCGAGGCCGAGCCTTTGCTGCGCCAGACGCTCTCGATCCGGGAGGGAAGCCTGGGTCCGATGCATACCGAAGTAGCCAAGAACCTGGATCGGCTGGGAGCGTTTTACGCCGACCAGAAGCGGTTTGAAGACGCTGCCCGCGCCTACGAGCGGTCATTGTTCATCTGGATGAAGGGCATGGGTTCGGAGAATGCGGGTTTGACCGATCACTACCAGAAGCTGGCCGAAGTTTACGCAGCGCTCGATCGCACCGTGGATGCCGAGCCGCTAGTCAAGCAGGTGCTCACTACGCGGGAAAGCGAGACGGTCACCAGTCTGAATACTCTGGCGTCGATTTACACCGCCCGCAATGATTTCTTCGAAGCCGAACCGCTGTATCGCTTGTCACTGGCGATTTTGGACAAGCGCGGAGTCCTCACGGCGCGCCGTCCCGTCTCCGGGGGGTCCGAAAACCTCGACCTGCTGGCCGACACCGCCATGGACTATGCCGACCTTCTGAAGAAGATGAAGCGCAAAGTCGAGGCAATCCGGCTGGAGGCGCGGGTGCGCGCGCTGGTGGGCAAGAACTACGTCGTCAAGAAGCGGCAAAGCTAGCGCCTCGCGGATTACGCCCCCCGAAACTACGTCGCGGATGCGAGTCACTCATTGCGGTACAGCTCTTCAAGCGACACTGAAAAATCGGTATTTGAGTGCACTGTCCCTAATTTCGGGAGGCTTGGTCGGCGTGATGTTGGAAGAGCTTGCGCTTGAGGTCGGGCCAGAATTCCTTCAGGACTTGCGAGGCGGCGTCGATGCCGATCTGTTCGCCTAGCTTGAGGACATTGTCCTCAACCGTGCGGCCGTCCGGATGGTAGCTATTGGAAATCGCAACGGCGGTAGCGTTGCCCAGCACTTCCGAATAATTAAAGCGCAGCGTGCCGGCATCGGTGCGCGTCACCAAGACTCGGGTGGCGGCATAATACGCGCGCGACCACTTGCTGCCGGTGCCGCGGCGGAAATAGCGCGGATCTTCGTGCAAAAGGGTCGGAAATAGCCCCTCAGTCATGATATTTCCGATGGCCTGATCGGCATAGCTGGTACCGAATCGTCGGGCGAAACCGGCCGCGCCCTGACCGAAGGAGGGGTCGCTGTTGGCCAACTGGCCCATACCAGCGATGGCGGCGCCGAGAGCAATCAGCGGGTAGTCGAAAGAATCCTTGCTCGCGATAGTAAATTTCTGCTTGGCCGTGATGGGCGTATAGACGGCGGATTCATTGGCAGTCCGATAGTTGGGCAGCACGCCCAGGATGCGTTTATCGGGGGGCGCCTGATCCACAACAGGCTTGGTTTCAGCTGGCGCCGTAGCACTGTTATCTGTACTCGCCCTTTGTGCCCAGAGCTGAGGAAACAGACACGCGGACAGCGTTAACGTCGTCAACAGGCGTTTGAGAAAAATCATTCTTTACTTTCAGAGACTTGCAGGGAAACGAGACCGTCTAGTCACTTATTATAGCGAATATTCCGTAAGTTGAGTGACGAGCCCCATGGCGCCTCAGGATGTAAAGATTTGTCAGTCCTTGCCTTCTCGCACTAACTCCAAGAAAGCCTTGGCCGCATGACTCAAGCTCCGCTTGGCCGGACACACCAGCCGGATTTTGCGGTCGACGCTGAGCTCCTTCACTTTGATCTCCCGCAGAACGTCCTGCTCCACGTCCTGTTCCACGCACATATGCGGCAGAAACGCGACACCCTCGTTACGCTGCACCATCTTGCGGATGGTTTCGACGGTCGGCATCTCGACATCCATATTCAGCGGGACCTTAAACCGTTGGAACTCCTTTAACACCACGGCGCGATAGGGCGACAAGACGTTGTGGGCGACGAACGTCTCCATACCCAGTTCCATAATCGAAACCTCATCACGGTTGGCGAAGCGGTGTTGCGGCGAAACGACGAATGCCAGGTGATCGGTGTAAATCACTCTGGAAAGCAGCCGGTCATCCTCCGGATCGTAGCTGATTACGCCGAGTTCCAGGTCGCCGTCGATCAACTGGGATGGGATCTTGCTCGACAACGAGCGCCGTACTTGCACTCTAACCTTCGGATAAAGCCTCCGGTAGCGCTCAATGTGGCCCAGCAAGTATAGCGAGGTCGATTCGTTCGCTCCCACCACCAGGCGCCCGGCCGAGTTATCGCGCAATTCCGCCAGGGCGTTTTCCAGATCCGCTTCCAGGTTCTCGAACCGGCGGGCGTAATCATGCACGATGTACCCGGCATCTGTCAGCAGCAGGTCTTTGCCGGACCGATCAATCAGCTTCTCCTGCAAATCCGACTCCAGCTTCTGGATTGCGAGTGATACTGCCGGCTGTGTCCGCAGCAGCTTTTCAGCTGCCCTGGAAAAGCTTTTCTCACTGGCGACCATCAAAAAGACCTTTAGGGGATAGAGCTCCATAAGCGAAGTTTATAACATCATTACAATTTATTCTACTAACCAGTATTATAAATTTGCCAAATCGCACGGCGCCCTCGATAATGAATGCAAAGGCAGGAGGACTCATGCCGAATCGCGTTTACATCTTCGACACTACCCTCCGCGACGGCGAACAATCGCCGGGCTGCAGTATGACCGTACCCGAGAAACTGCGGTTGGCGCGGAAATTGGTGGAACTGGGCGTCGATATCCTCGAAGCCTGGTTTCCGATCGCTTCCGATGGTGATTACGAGGCGGTGGACGCGGTGAGCCGTGAGTTCTCCTGGGTTCAAGTGGCGGCTCTAGCCAGGGCCAACACGCCCGATGTCGAGCGAGCGGCGGATTCGCTCAAACACGCCCGGCGGCCGCGCATTCACACCTTCATCGCGACCAGCGAGATCCACCTCAAGTACAAATTGAAGAAATCGCAACAGCAGGTCCTGGATGAAGCGGTGGCTGCGGTTGAGCTGGCACGGCAGTATACCGATGACGTGGAGTTCTCCGCCGAAGACGCCACCCGCACGGAACTGGGCTACCTGGAGAAGATCTCAAGGGCCGTGGTGGCGGCGGGAGCACGCACGGTCAACCTGCCGGACACGGTCGGCTACTCGGTACCGGAGGAATACGCCGCGCTGATCGGGCACATGGTGCGCGCACTCGGTGACAGCGCTATCGTGAGCGTTCACTGCCACGACGATTTAGGGCTGGCAACCGCCAATTCCATCGCGGCCGTCCAGGCCGGGGCCCGGCAGATCGAATGCACGATCAACGGAATCGGCGAGCGGGCGGGCAATGCGTCGCTCGAAGAGATCGTTATGGCCTTCAAGACTCGCCGCGACAAGCTGCCGTATGAGACCAAGATTGTGACCGAGCACATCTACTCAGCCAGCCAGCTTTTGGCGCAGACCATCACTTTCGGACCGCAACCCAATAAGGCCATCGTGGGCGAGAACGCCTTCGCTCACGAAGCCGGCATTCACCAGGACGGTTATTTGAAGGAGCGCACCACTTACGAGATCATCGAGCCGCATACGGTCGGAGTTCCGGAGACCAAGCTGGTGCTCGGAAAGCACAGCGGACGCCACGCCCTGCACAAGCGCGCTGAGGATCTCGGCTTTCAGTTGAACAAAGAAGAGCTGGATGCCGTGTATCTCCGGTTCAACGCGCTTGCGGATCGCAAGAAAGGCCTGCGGAACGAAGAGATCATGAGTTTGATTCGCGAGGTGTTGGGAGAGACGGCAGCCGCGGCAAATGACTAGCTTGTGGCGCACGCACTCCTGCGTTCCGCGTTCACATTTATGTGAACGCAATGAAAAATGCAGCTAAACCTATTGATCCTTCCAGGCGACGGAATCGGCGCCGAAGTCACCCGCGAAGCAGTCAAAGTTCTCGAAAAGGTCGCCGGAAAATTTCACCACCAACTTTCGGTCAGTGAAGGGCTGCTGGGCGGCATCGCGATTCAAAAGACCGGGGGGCCGCTCCCTCAAGAAACCATTGATCTGGCGTTGAAAGCTGATGCCACTCTGATGGGCGCGGTCGGCCTGCCGGAATTCGATAATGTCCCGCCCGAGAAGCGGCCGGAAAAAGGACTGCTCGGCCTCCGCAAGGCGCTCGGTGTTTACGCGAACCTGCGCCCGGTGCGATCCTACGCCGCGCTGCTCGATTCCTCGCCGCTCAAGAACCAACTAGTGGACGGAACCGACATGATCATCGTGCGCGAGCTGACCGGCGGCATTTATTATGGAACACCGCGTGGGATTCTGGAAAACGGGAAGGAAACGCGCGCCGTCAATACCATGACCTATACCCGCGCCGAGATAGAGCGTGTCTCGCGCATGGCGTTTCACCTGGCTCGCAATCGCCGCAAGAAAGTCACCAGCGTCGACAAATCCAACGTGCTGGAAAACTCGCAGCTCTGGCGGAGGGTGGTGATCGAAGTGGCGCAGGAGTTTTCCGACATCGCGCTGGACCACATCCTGGTGGACAATTGCGCCATGCAGCTAATCCTGAATCCTCGCCGCTTCGATGTGCTGCTCACCGAGAACATGTTTGGCGATATCCTCAGTGATGAAGGGGCGGTTTTGGCCGGATCGATTGGCATGTTGCCCTCGGCATCCATCGGCGACCGGAAACCATCGGGCGCCTGGGTAGGGCTGTACGAACCGGTGCATGGCTCAGCGCCCGACATCGCGGGTCAGAATAAAGCCAACCCTTTTGGAGCAATCGGCTCGGTGGCGGCGATGCTCGAATATAGTTTCGGCTTAAAAGAAGAGGCCGCGGTGGTGAATCGAGCGATCGAGACAGTGCTCAACTCAGGGAAAGTCACCGCCGATTTAAAGCGCCCGGGCTCGGCTTCGGCCACCACTACAGAAGTGGGAGATGCAGTAGTAAAGGCAATATGAAACCTCGCACCATTATCGAGAAGATCTGGGATAACCACATCGTCAGCGAACGCCCCGGCGCGCCGGCGCTGCTCTATATCGATCTGCACCTGGTGCATGAGGTCACCTCACCGCAAGCTTTCGACGGTCTGCGCGCTCGCGGGCTCAAAGTCCGCCGTCCCGATCTCACCATCGCGACCACCGATCACAGCACGCCCACCACGCCGCGTTCGTTTCCAATCGTCGACAAAGTCGCCGCGGCGCAGGTTGCCCGTTTGGAAGCCAATTGCCAGGAATTCGGGATCCGCTGCTTCGGGCTTTCGAGCGAGCAGCAAGGCATCGTGCACGTCATCGGACCCGAGCAGGGGATGACCCAGCCGGGCATGACCATGGTCTGCGGCGACAGCCACACGTCGACTCTTGGCGCATTCGGTGCACTGGCGTTTGGAATCGGCACCAGCCAAGTCGAACACGTGTTGGCTACCCAATGCCTGCTCCAGAGTCCATCGAAGACCTATCAGGTGCGAGTGGACGGCGCCCTGAAGCCGGGCATCACAGCTAAAGACATAATCCTCTCGCTGATTGCGCGCATCGGCATCGGCGGCGGGACTGGCTGTGTTTTCGAATACTGCGGTTCGGCGATCCGCGGGCTGTCGATGGAAGAGCGCATGACCGTTTGCAACATGTCCATCGAAGCGGGCGCGCGCGCCGGCTTGGTTGCTCCCGACGACACGACCCATCAGTATGTGTGCGGCCGGCCCTACGCTCCGACCGGGGCAGCCTGGGACGCCGCCGTGACCGGATGGCGCAAGCTTCCCACCGACGACGGCGCTCAGTTTGATAAGAGCATCAACATCGACGCCTCGACCCTCGAGCCCATGATCACTTTCGGAACAAACCCCGGTATGGGAATTCCGATTACCGCGATGGTGCCGAATCCGAGCGATATCACCGATCCGCTGGAGCGCGATTCACTCTCCAAGGCGCTCCGCTATATGGATCTGGCGCCCGGCAAGCCGCTGCTAGGTCATCCGGTGGACGTGGTCTTTATTGGAAGCTGCACCAACGCCCGCATCTCCGATCTTCGCAACGCCGCCAAAATTCTGAAAGGCCGCAAGGTGCATTCCGGTGTGCGCGTGATGGTGGTGCCCGGTTCCAAACAGGTGAAGGCTCAGGCGCAAGCCGAGGGTCTCGATCAGATCTTCCGGGACGCGGGCGCGGACTGGCGCGAGGCGGGCTGCTCGATGTGCATCGCCATGAACGGCGACCAGTTGCAGCCCGGCGAATATAGCGTGTCCACTAGTAATCGCAATTTCGAGGGCCGGCAAGGTAAAGGCGGGCGTACTTTTCTTGCCAGTCCATTGACCGCGGCGGCCTCGGCGATCACGGGCGTCGTCACCGATGTGAGGACCTTGCTGCCATGACAAAATTCACAACATTCGAGAGCCGCCTGGTTCCGTTCCCCATCGACAATCTCGATACCGACCAGATCATCCCGGCACGGTTTCTCAAGACTATTTCGAAAGAGGGCCTCGGCGATCAGTTGTTCTACGACTGGCGTTACGACACTGAAGGCAGACCGAAGCCCGACTTCGTTCTCAACAAGCCCGAGTCGAGAACGGCCCAAATTTTGTTGGCCGGCGACAACTTCGGTTGCGGCAGTTCGCGAGAGCACGCGCCGTGGGCGCTTCTCCAATACGGTTTTCGCGCCGTGATCAGCACTTCGTTCGCCGATATCTTTCGGGGTAATTCGCTCAAGAACTCGCTGCTGCCCATTGAAGTGCCGCGCGATGTCCACGCGGAGCTGTTCGGAAATCCGAACGCCACGGTGAAAGTGGATCTGGCCGCCCAGACTTTGACGCTGCCTTCGGGGCGCGCCGTTGAATTCCCGGTCGACCCCTTCGCCAGGCATTGTTTGGTCGAAGGCATCGACGAATTGGGATACATTTTGCAGCAAGAGCCCGCCATCGCGAGTTTCGAGGCGGCTCATCCAGCGCCGATCAACACGGCGGCCTAGAAACCCGGCCCATCGCTCTGGGCAATCCACCCCCTTGACACCGCATTGCGGATGATATTTAATCCATGGTCACGTCCAGGAGGACACCATGAACTATCGCGCTATCTCAGCCATGAAAGCTTCGATCCCGACCAGGGTTCACCTGGCTAATCCCATGACTCCCGTCAGCGAAGTCCGGCCGGGGCTATCGCGGCGGCAGTTCACCCGCACCGCGGCCGGAACCGCGGTCGTCGGTGCTACACTCGGATCCGCTCTATGGACACCGGCACTCGCGGCTCCGAAAGGGGCATTCGCTCCGGTGCCTATACCTGGCGGAAGTCCGGTTCTCGGTGGATCTTACCACGTGTTTGGTCCCGCGGCGTTCGACCCCGTCGATGCCGAGCCGGTCACCATTACCAACCTCGACGCCTTCGTCGGCTTGGCATACATCAGTGGGATGGTAACGCAAACCAACGTCAAGACCGGGGAGAAAGCGCGATACCCTTTCGTCGATTCCGATATGCGGTTCATGGAGGGCAACTTCCGCGGAACTGACGGGCGCCTTCATCAGGCCACGTTCGCATTCATATGAGTGGACGTCTATTTGCCCGGTCCGGGCGCACAGATCCATGACTTGAATCCGTCTACGTTCCCTCCGGTCGGCCTATTCTGGACGATACAAATCAGTGACGATCACCAGGGCGATGATGGAAATGGTGTCGATGTCCACCTTGGCACGGGCGGTGCTTCGCTACAGGTGTCCAACGCGCCCATCCTCGACTACGGCAGTCTAGGGAATGCATTGTTCGGCGGCGGCCCGCCGCCTGTACCGGGAACCGTGTCGCTCAGAGTCGATTGGCAGGGCGTGAACCAGAGGCTCAATATCCGAAATACCGACCCGGTGTACGGCGGCTTCGCCGGTGAATTCGTTCGCAACTCCGCTCAAATGCAGTGGAGCGCGACAGTTGGCGATTTCGTGTTTGAGTCCGACGCGCTAGGAACGTCTTCCAGCTCGTTTGCCGAGATCGGCCACGAACGGAATGGGGTGTTCTTCTCATAGGGTGGCGATAGACCCTGGCGAGCCAGAGACTCGCTCCCACCCAGCCGCCGCGCGCCCCGCTTTAGCTATTGCTGCTTGCTCAAGAATGCTCGTTTGATGAGAGCGCTTACCATGCAAAATAAGCGCATTTGGAACTTCCGGCATAGCGTCCCGCCTTTCTCAGGCGAGCCGATCCTTAGTCTAGCCATGGCCAGCAGCCGCCCACCCCACCATGGCAGACTAGAACTAAGGTTATGGCACGGGGCTGGGAAAGTAAGTCGGTCGAGTCCCAGATCGAATCTGCAGAGTCCAGGCGGGCCGCATCCCGAGAGACCGAAATCAGCGTAGTTGAAGCCGAACGAATCCATCAGCGCCAAAGCCTGCTGTTGTCGCGCACCCGCGTGTTGCGCGATCTGGAACATGCCAACAATCCCCGCTACCGGAAGATACTCGAGGCCGCGCTGAAGCATCTCGAAGAGAAACTGGCCGAGCTGAACTAGTCTCGTGAGTTCTGTCGCGCTACATCCTGTGCGTATCCGTATCGCTGAACCAGCCGATGCCGAAGCTCTCACGCGCCTCATTAACGCGGCGTTTCAGGTTGAGCGCTTTTTCATCGAAGGGGATCGTATAGATGCCGAAGCAGTCCGAAAACTAATGGCGGCCGGCCAGTTCCTGGTTGGCCAAGATGTTGCGCAAGACGACGACGGCATGTGCGCATGTGTTTACATTGAGGGTCGCGGTGACCGCGCCTACCTCGGGCTGCTGTCCGTCCATCCATCGCGACAACGAAGCGGCCTTGGCTCGGGCTTGGTAGCAGCCGCCGAGGAGCACGCCGGCGCGTCAGGCATTCACTGTGTGGATCTGCGCATCGTGAATCTGCGCCAAGAGCTTCCCGAATTTTATCGGCGTCTCGGGTATGTCGTCACCGGCACTTCGCCTTTCCCACCGGAGGTGACAACCAAGCAGCCATGCCACTTTATAAATATGTCGAAGGCGTTAATTTCCGCCTGACGGCTCGCCGAAACCGGGACAGAACTTCCC
Source organism: Bryobacteraceae bacterium (assembly GCA_035484655.1). GTDB lineage: Bacteria > Acidobacteriota > Terriglobia > Bryobacterales > Bryobacteraceae > Palsa-89. Next base: position 18,688 of record DATHOT010000212.1, read on the forward strand.
ATTTGCGAACAGTACGCAGCATCTCACACGTTACAACGTACCCGCTTTCAAGTGCTTAGTCTGGCAACCGGCTTGCCCTATAGTCTTCGAACCGGTAATGATGACTGCTGTGACAAAGGATCCGCTTCTTGATCAACAAGACCAGGGCCACGGCTTGCGGATTTTGGTGGGTGACGATCAACCGGATATCTTGGAAGCGCTGCGGTTACTGCTGAAGGGCGCGGGCTATCAGAATGTGCTCGTGGATTCGCCGCAAGCACTGCTGCGGGCCGCGCAGGCTGAGCCGTTCGATCTGATTCTGATGGATCTGAATTACGCGCGCGACACCACGTCCGGCGAAGAAGGTCTGGATCTGTTGTCGAGCCTGGAAGCGCAGTCGAACGCAGCGCCTGTGATTGTCATGACCGCCTGGAGCAACGTGGATCTGGCGGTCGAAGCGATGCGGCGAGGCGCCTGCGATTTTGTTCAGAAGCCGTGGGACAACGCACGGCTGCTGGGCGCCATCCGCAAGCAGGCAGTGGAAGCCTCGGCGCGGATCAAGGCCGACCGTCGCGTAAAAACCGAACTCGAGATCGCTCATAATGTCCAGCAGAAGTTGTTTCCCAATCAGACCCGTCAACTCGCCAGCATCGACTATGCCGGCCGTTGCGTGCCCGCGCGCGAAGTGAGCGGCGATTATTACGATTTTCTGGATGTCGGCGAGGGCGGCCTCGGTTTCGTTGTGGGCGATGTGTCCGGCAAAGGCATCGGCGCGGCTTTGTTGATGGCCAATCTGCAGGCCTGTTTTCGTAGCCAGGCTAAGGACGCGCTGCGGCATCCGGCCGCTATGCTAAGTTCCGTCAACAAACTCTTCTATGAATCGACACCGCCGGAGCACTTCGCCACGCTGTTCTTCGCTCATTATGATGATCGTGAGCGGCGTCTGCGTTATGCCAACTGCGGCCATCTTCCGCCCATCCTGCTGCGCGCTGATGGAAGCGTGGAACGGCTGTCATCTACTGCTACGGTTCTGGGAGTCTTCAGCGCCTGGACCTCGGAGGAAAAAGTCGTCGATCTGAAAACAGGCGACACGCTGGTCATCTTCTCGGACGGGGTTACGGAAGCGGGTATCGAAAGCGATACTGAGTTTGGTGACGACGGCCTGCTCTCGGTGATGCGCGCCAACCCGTTCGTTACTGCGGAAACTCTCGCCAACCACATCGTCGACGCGGTCGCCGGCGAAAAGCAAGACGACGTGACGGTGGTAGCGGTGCGAGTCAACTAAAATGGGCCTATGCCCAATTCCGTCCTGTTCGCGCTGGCCTGTCTTCTGTTGCCCGCCTGTCTACCAGTAATCGCCGCGGAGCTCAAAGTCGACCACGCTACAGTGGCCGGCCAAGATGTTCGGGCCATGCAGCGCGCGCTTCAAGCCGCAGGTCTCGCCTGCGAGTACGGAGGGCCGCATTCCAACCACGCCACCGAGATGGCGCTCACCAGTTTCCCGGATGGTTCTTATCTCGAGCAGATCGCGATCCAACCTAATGCGGATCCAGCCGCGGTCGCCGCGCACGAATGGCATAAACAACTCCAAAACAACGGCGGTCCGTGTGCCTGGGCCGTTCGACCCGCCGATCTTGGCGCTGAGATCACGCGCCTCCGCGCCGCTTCCATCCAGGTCAGCGATGCTCGAAAGAACGGTCGTAAGCGGCCCGATGGCGTGCAAATCGAATGGGAAGCCGCGCAGGTCGGTGCGGGCAACGGCAACTTCTTCCCGTTCCTGATTCACGACTTCACGCCGCGCGATCGGCGGGCTTATCCAAGCGGCAAGCCAACTACGACCGATTTCACCGGCGTCGCGAAGGTCGTGATAGGCGTGAAGGACCTGGATGCGTCGATCGCACAGTTCCGACGCGCTTACGGCCTCTCTGCTCCCCAACGCCAGGACGATTCAGATTTTGAGGCCAAGCTTGCTTGGTTTCCCGGCACGCCGGTCGTTCTCGCGGCGCCACTATCGTCTGCATCGTGGCTCGATGCGCGCATCCGCCAATTCGGAGAGACGCCCTGTGCCTTCATCCTCGGCTCGGCGCACGCTATCGATGCCCATAATCCGGCGGTGTGGTTTGGGAAACATGTGGTCTGGGCAGATTCGGCCAAGCTGGGTTGGCACCTCGGCTTCGAAACAAAATGAAGCTCGGCTGTTCTTTGGCCGTCCTGGCGGAGTTTTGCCGGCTTGCCCCTGCTCAGCTTCCGATCGATACCCAACTAGCCGCGGAAATCGCCAAAATTCGAGCCATAGATAATCACGCGCATCCCGTGCGGCCGGTCTTCGGCAACGACAAGGATACCGACTACGACGCGCTGCCTGTCGATAACATGGAGCCGTCCACCGACCCGGTGCGCACGCGGCAGGGTTCTCTGCTGATCTTGGAAGCGTCGCGCGCGCTCTACGGCAATGCCAAAGATTTTCGTGAGCGCAAGCGGCAGGTTCTTACAGAAAAAGGCACCGGCTATGCAAACTGGGTGCTCGATCAGTTAGGAATCGAAACCATGCTCGCCAATCGCGTCTCCATGGGACCAGGATTGGCGCCGCCGCGCTTCCTGTGGGTGCCGTTTGAAGACGCGCTAATGTATCCGCTTAACAACAGCAGCCTGGCCGCGAAGAACTCCGACCGCAAAGCATTTTTCGCCGACGAAGACCGGCTGCTGCAGCGCTATCTCAAGGAATCCGGTTACTCCGAACCGCCCGCTTCCTTTGACGACTATCTCAAGAAAGTGGTGACTGCTACCCTCGAGCGTCACAAACGCGCGGGGGCAATCGCGATAAAGTTTGAGGCCGCTTATCTGCGTTCTCTGGAGTTCGACGATCCCACCCAGGCCGAAGCGGTGCGAGTCTATTCCGGATCGCGCCGCGCCGCGCCTCAGGACGCACCCTACAAGCTGCTTCAGGATTACATCTTCCGCTACATCGCATCGGAGTGCGGTCGGCTAGGCCTGGCCGTGCACCTGCATTCGTCCGCGGGCGGGGGCGGCTACTTCCACGTCGCCGAGGGGAATCCGCTCGGGCTCGAATCGGTTTTCAATGATCCCAAGTTGCGTAAGACCAATTTCGTAATGCTTCACGGCGGTTGGCCGTTCACGCGCGAAGTGGCCGCGCTGCTGTCGAAGCCCAACGCCTACGCCGATTTCTCCGCGCAGACCTTCACCAATTATCCTCGGGCGGTCGCCGGAGCAATTCGCGAATGGCTGGAATACGCGCCCGAAAAGGTCTTGTTTGCGACCGACGCCTATCCATTCTCCGAAGAAATGTACTGGGAAGAAGCCGGTTGGGTGGCCGCGACCACCGGCCGTCAAGCGTTAGGACTCGCCCTTACGGAAATGATGCACGACGCCGAGATCACACGCGCCCGCGCTTTGGAAATCGCCCAGATGGTGCTGCGCGACAACGCCCGCAAGCTCTACAACCTGAAGTAGCAGGGGCACAGGCATTCCGGCCTGTGTTTGCTGCTATCCTGTGATTTCGCACCTTTCTCCCGGATCAAACACCTTGAAAGTCGGTTTTGTAAGTCTCGGCTGTCCCAAAAACCTCGTCGATACCGAGGTCATGATGGGCCATCTTGTCTCCCGCGGCCATGAGCTGACGCAGCATCCCGGCGACGCCGACGTCCTGGTGGTTAACACCTGCAGCTTCATCGATCCGGCCAAGCAGGAATCAGTCGACACGATTCTCGAAATGGCCGAGTACAAGAAGTCCGGCAGCGCGCGAAAGCTCATTGTCGCCGGCTGCATGGTGGAGCGCTATCGCGATGACATTCGCCGGAACATTCCGGAGGTCGACGCCGTGCTCGGCACTAACGAGTTGGACTCAATCGTGGCCCTGTGCGAAGGCGCAACGCCCGACGCTAATCCTTTCGAGCCCTATCTCTATCACGACCTCACGCCGCGCGTGCTTTCCACCGCGCGTCATTACGCCTACATCAAAATCGCCGAGGGCTGCGATCATCCCTGCTCGTTCTGCGTGATCCCGCAGTTCCGAGGCAACTTTCGAAGCCGCCGTTTCGAATCGGTGATCGTTGAAGCCACTCGCATGTTCGCCCAAGGCGTCCGCGAGATCAATCTCATCGGCCAGGACACCACGTCTTACGGCGAAGATCTCGGAATCAAAGACGGTCTGCCGAACCTGCTCGCGCGGCTGGCGCAAATCGAGACGCCACACCCCAAGTGGATTCGCTTCCTCTACTGTTATCCCAATCGCATCACTCAGAAACTGCTCGATACCTTAGCCGAGCATCCGGCGCTGGTGAAATATATCGACATGCCACTGCAGCACGCCAGCGCCGCGGTCTTGAAGCGTATGAAGCGCGGCTCGCACGGCGACTTCTTCTTGAAACTGATCGAGCGGATTCGCGCCACCATACCAGGCGTGGCGATTAGAACCAGCATGATCGTGGGATTCCCGGGCGAGACCGAACCGGATTTCGAGATCCTGCGCCAGTTCGTCCAAGTTGCCCAATTCGATCGGCTTGGCGTCTTCTCCTATTCCGACGAAGAGACCAGCGGCAGTTACCATCTCGACGCGAAGGTCGACGCGCGCACTATTTACAATCGCAGGCGCAATCTGATGGCTCTACAGCGGCGGATCTCGAAACAGCGGAATCGTAAAATGATCGGCCAGGAAATCGATGTTCTGGTGGAAGGCCCGTCCCAGGAAACCGATCTGCTCTGGCAGGCGCGCATGTCCACG
>DATHOT010000213.1:0-13917 GCA_035484655.1 Bryobacteraceae bacterium
CCAAGTCCTCGGCTGCCACAAAGATTTGCATCCGTCGTAAACCCAGACTAGCTACCCGTCAGCGCCAATGCGGTAAACTGGCCCCATGCTGCGCGCGTTGGTCTTCCTGGCCGCCGCGATCCCTCTGTTCGCCGCCAACACGCCGATCTTCCCGCCCTTCCGCATCCTCGGCAACCTCTACTATGTCGGCGATGACGACCTCGCCAGCTACCTGATCGTTACGCCCCAGGGCAGCATCCTGATCAATACCGGCTACGAATTTTCCGTCCCCGATATCCGTTCCCGCATGAAGACCCTCGGCTTCCAATTCACCAGCATCAAGATCCTCCTTGTCACTCACGCCCATAGCGACCACGCGGCCGGCATGGCCACTATGAAAAAGCTTACCGGCGCGAAAATGCTGGCCATGGAGCGCGAAGCCCCGCTGCTCGAATCGGGCGGTAAGACCGACTATCTGTTTGGCAGCAACGGCTGGTTCAATCCCGTCAAAGTCGACCGCACGTTCCAGGACGGCGACAAGATCGAGCTCGGCGGCGCCGTCCTCACCGCGCACCTCACGCCCGGCCACACCAAAGGCAGCACCAGTTATACGTTCGACATCGCCGAAGGCGGCCGCGCCTACCATGTTCTGATCGCGAACCTGGGCACCATCAATCCCGGAACCGTGCTGGTCCACAACCCCGACTATCGCAACATCGCCGACGACTACGCCCAAACCTTCCGTATCCTGCGCGCCCTTCCCTGCGATATCTTCCTCACCTCCCACGCCTCCCAGTTTGGACTGTTCAGCAAGTACCACCCCGGCATGTCATACGATCCCGACAGATTCTTAGACCACGGCATTTATCTTCGCGTCATCGATCGCCAGGAAAATTCATTCCTCGAGCAGTTGGAAGAGCAGCAGGCCGAAGACCAAGCCTGGCGCGACCACAAGCAATTCAAAGACGTCCCTCGCCAGTGAGCCAATGAAAGGACCATCAGTATGCGCCTCCACTTAGTGACTGCCGGCGTTATAGCCTTAATGAGTATGGCCAACGCCCAGCCCCCCGCCACTCGCGACCTTAATCTCAAAGGCGATCGCTTCAAACCCCTCACCTACGACCAGCTGACGCCCGAGCAGAAGACCATGGTCGAGCACTTGTTCGCCGGAGAACGCGGCGGCATGAATGGGCCGTTTAACGTCCTCCTGCGTAGCCCGGAAATGGGCGACCAGGCGCAGAAACTCGGCGCACAATTGCGATTCCACTCGGCATTGTCAGCCAAGCAGAGAGAGCTCGCCATCATCATCACCGCCCGCCATTGGACCGCACAATACGAATGGACCGCCCATCGCAAGCTCGCAATGCAGGCCGGCATAAGCCCCGCCATCGCGGATGCCATTGCAGCCGGCAAGCGCCCCGCCTCCCTGGAGCCCGACCAGGAAATCGTCTACAATTTTTGTAACGAGATCCTGAATGCCAAGCAGGTGAGCGATGCCACTTACAAAGCCGCAGTCGACAAGCTGGGCGAGCGAGGGGTCGTGGATTTAACAGCCCTGGTAGGTTATTACCAATTCGTTTCCATGATTCTGAACCTGGACCGTTATCCGCTGCCCGACGGGGTCAAGCCCGAACTGCAGCCGCTAAGAGGAGGTCGCAGTGAATAAGTTCTCGATTTCGAGCGTGTTTCTACTGTCCGCTTTCGCTTTCGCCGCCGATTCCACCAAGCCGGTCGCCGACGCCACGTTCTCCAAAGACATCGCGCCCATCCTCGAGCGCTCCTGCCAGAACTGTCATCGCGCCGGATCCATCGCGCCCATGCCGCTCCTCACCTACAAAGACGCCCGGCCCTGGGCGCGCTCCATCAAGGAAAAGGTCGTCCGCCGCGAAATGCCGCCCTGGCACATCGACCGCAACGTCGGCATCACCAAGTTCAAGGAAGACCCCTCTCTGACCGACGCCGAAATCGCAACCATCTCCAACTGGGTCGACCACGGCGCGCCTGAGGGCAATCCTGCCGACATGCCGCCGCCGCGCCACTTCAGCGATCTCGACAAGTGGCAAATCGGAAAACCTGACATCGTCGTTTCCATGAGGAAGCCCTATACCTTGAAGGCCAACGGTCAGGACGAATATTACGACATCGACATCGATCCCGGCTTCAAAGAAGACGTCTACATCCAGGCCGTCGAGACCAAGCCGGACATGGGTTTCAAGGTGGTCCATCATGCCACCACCAATCTGATCGAAGATCCCGAAGATGATCCGGTGGGCCTCTTCTTGAATGAATACGCAGTGGGCAAGAACGCCGACATCTTCCCCGAAAATTCGGGCCGCCTGATCCGTGCCGGGTCGAAGGTCCACTTCAATCTGCATCTGCATCCCAATGGCGAAATGACCCCGGTCAGCGTATCGCTCGGTCTCAAGCTGTTCCCCAAAGGTGTCGTTCCGAAATACGTGACCTTCACGCAGCACATGGGCGACGTGGCCGATCTCGACCTTCCGGCCGGCCAGATCACTCGCAGCGACGGCTATTTCCGCCTTCCGAAGCCGGCCATGCTGTCCGCGTTCCAGCCGCATTTCCACACCCGCGGAAAAGCTCAGTGCATGGAAGCGATCTATCCCGACGTTCGCGCCGATTCAGCCCGTCCCGGCCCCGCGCGATCGGAAACGCTCAGTTGCGTGAGCAACTACCAATTCGGCTGGAGCATTACCTATCCCTATGCCGAAGATGTTGCGCCGCTGTTGCCCGCAGGCACGGTGATCCACGTCACCACCTGGCACGACAACACCGATAACAACAAGTTCAATCCTAATCCGAAGAATTGGGTTGGATACGGCCAGCGGACCATCGATGAAATGAGCTTCGCCTGGGTCAGCTTGTACTATATCGACGAAGCCGATTACCAGCAGCGCTTGCAAGCTAGAAAACTCCAGGCCAACAAGCAATGAAGCAGCGGTTGTGCCGGGCCGCCCTGGCCCTTTGCTTTGTGGTGGGCGTGCGCGCTCAGCCACCCGCGCCAACCTACATTCCGCAAACGAAATTTTCAACTGGCCAGGACGTCCAGCCGGTATTTGAAGGCTGGCTGCGAAATGCCGACGGCACCTTCACCATGGTCTTCGGATACTTCAACCGCAATTGGCAGGAGGAACTCGCCATCCCGGCCGGTCCCGACAACAAGATCGAGCCCGGCGATCCCGATCGCGGCCAGCCGACTTATTTTCTACCCCGCCGCCAGCAGTTTATTTTTCGAGTGAAAGTCTCGGCGGATTGGGGCCAGAAAGAACTGGTCTGGTCGATCACCGCGCACGGCAAAACCGAAAAGGCCTACGCGCAGCTTCTGCCGGTGGAAGAAATCAGCGAACGGATGATTATGACCCACGGCGGCCTGAATCCGGGTGAGGATGATCCTAACCAGCCGCCGTCCATCAAAATTGCTCCAGTCAGCACCGCCAGCGTGACGGCGCCTTTAACTCTGACCGCGCTCGTGACCGACGACGGGCTCCCCAAGCCTCGGCCCGCTCCGAAACCTCGTCCCGGCACTCAAAGCAATACCGTAGTGAACCGCCCGCGCGGCCTCAACGTGAGCTGGCTCGAATATAAAGGACCAGCGAAAGTTACCTTCGACCCCGCTGGTATGATCATGGTCTCAGGCGGACAGGCTATCACCGCCGCTCACTTCGCCGAGCCTGGGACTTATGTGCTACGCGCCACCGCCAACGACGGCGCTCTATCCACCATCACCGACATCACGGTTACTGTTTCCCGCTAGATCACACGTAGCGCGAACACTCGTGTTTGCCGCGTCGATACTCCTATCGACGCCGGGTTGGCTAAGGAACATAACTACAATTAAACGTTCTGCTTGCTCGATGCCGGTCCCACATCAGCAAGCTCTTAAAGTAAAACGACTCGTTCCGATCAGAACCTAATCGTCAGGGCCAGCTTCATCAGCCTGGGAGTGGTAATGGTGGAAATATTTCCGCCGAGGCCGCACTGCGCAATCGAAGCGACCGGTGAGCCGCTGCATTGCTGGGGCGTAAGGAATGGCGCCGTGCCCGTCCCAGTCGTGCTAGCCGGAATCGAGACCGTCTGCGAGATGGCGGCGTTGCTGTTCAGCAGATTGAACAACTGGAACTTCGGTTCAAGCGTCAACCTTTCCTTGATCTTGAAAGTGCGCTGGATGCTGATGTCCAACTGATTGACCCGCGGCGAGCGATACGCGCCCGGCGGCATCAGGTTGATGGTCTGGGCGCCCGCCAGAGCGTTGAAACCAGGATCGATGGGGCAGCCGACCACAAAGCCCGCCGTGCACGGGTTGCCCGCCGGCATGCAGCCAATGCATCCGTTCGGATAAACGGACGTCTTGGCCGAGGAGATCGAAATCGTGCGCGCCAGATACCCGTCGTTGACATCTACATACGTCGTGCTGCTGCTGTTCCCTCCGTTGGAGAACTGACCCTGATAGTTATTGCTTATGAAAGACACAGCGCCCACAACGCCCCACCGGACTGGAATGACCGCGTTGCCGACAAAGTTGTTGGCCCACGGCGGCGACGGAACAGCGCCCAGGCTGGCAATATTGATGCCGCCGAAGGAAAGGCTCGAACTCCCGAACCAATCGCAGTACCGAAGGTTGTTCGGATCCTGGAGCGGGTTGGAGACGGTGACGTTGAGGTCGCAGTTGCGATTGAGTTCGCGCTCGATGGTGTAGCCGAACTGGAAGTACATTCCGCGCTTCAGGCGGCCACTGACCTGAAATTCGTAGCCCATGTAAACGTCGCGCACCAGACTCTGCGGAGCATTGGTTTCGCGAAGGGTGGCGGCTGGCAGACTTGTAATCGAGGAATTCAGGTTGTAGACCGTGACGGGCGTGCCATTGAGCGGATTGTTGATCGTTACCGGTGACCAGTCGGACAGCGGCAGGGCGTTGTAATTCGTTAGAAGCGCCGCCTGGTAGGTGGAATGGCGGTACCAGTTGACGTTGAGCGTGAGTCCTGCGTAGAGTTCCTGCTGCACGCCCACCGAATACTGCCAGTTGTAGTCCCTGTGCCAGTTCGGATCAAGCGTCACGCCGGTCCCGACCCCGCTGATGGCGCCAAACGTTGGGTTCGGGCTGGGCCCCAGACGACCTGGGCCAATCGCGCTCGCAGGCGTGCCCGGCGCTGCAAAACCGCCGGTGGCAAAACACGCGGGATTTGGGCCAGGGCCGAGACCTGGGTAGTTGACCGGGGCGCACGATGCACCGAGACCGGCGGTATTCCACGACGTTATGACTTCGCCCTGAAGCGCCATCGGATTGAAATTGCCGGTGAAACCGCTGCTGTACTGCGAGTTGTATTTTCCTATACCAGCTTTGAGGGCGGTCTTGTGATTGCCGAAAAGATCGTAGACGGCTCCAACGCGCGGCACCCAGTCTTTCCAGCAGCCCATACCCTTGATCGTGCTGCAGTCTATGTTGGGGACAGTCCGGGCCGGAGCAAAGCGGCCAGCAGGAGCGTTTTCGGGGTCGATGTTCGCCGACAGGTATTCCCAGCGGAGACCCGCGGTGATCGAGAGCCGCTTGATCTTCCACGTATCCATGCCGTAAAAGGCCATGTCGGCATCGAGGTGGGTATTGTAATTGATCGGCGTGTTATAGGCCAATAAATACTGCGGCACGCCATCTATGAAGTATTGGTAAGCGTCGCCATTGGCGGTGTAGCCGTAGTCGTTCCGGCCGTTGCTGAACTGGAAACCGGCTTTGAACTGATGGCTGCCCGTGATGTAAGCCGCTTGCTCGGTGAAGACGTTGCGGGTCGTCTGATATTGTTGCTGAACACCCCCCGCGACAAAAGCTATCCCTCCCCCGGCGTTCCCCGCGTACCCGGTATCGACCTGCACCGCGCTCGAGTCGAATTGCGGGCTGCCCTCCGCGGTGGCGACCCCCGGCTGATACAGGTCGTTGTAGTCGAGGTGGTCGATCGAAAAGCCGGTCTCAATCACCAGCTTGGGGGTTGGCGTCCATGTCCAGCGCCCCTGTACGATGTAGTACATAGGCCATTTGTTGCGCTGTTTCGAGGACACCGCTGGATTGTATGGGAATAGCGCGCCACCGTCGAGAATCTCGTGGCCTTTGTACTTCCAGTTGCGCTCGTAAAAGGCGCTGAACTTGTTTTTCTGATTCATCTGGTAAGTCGTGCGGAAGCTGCCGCTGTAGATATACCCGTCCTGGATACCGGGCGCGCCGTTCGGATACACCGAATTGCCCGCCTGCGTGAAGGTTGTCTGGTCCCGGCCCGTGAGATTGAACCACAGCTTATCCCTGAGGATCGGCCCGCTGAAATTTCCGTCGAAGTCTTCGATCTTGACAATCTTGTCCTGTTGGGCCAGATTGCGGGCCAACGTGGTGGCATTGAGGTTGTTCGCCTGCCAGATGCCGGTTCCGTTGCTGCCGCTCAGGAAAACGTCGCTGTGGAAGGCATTGCCGCCGTCGCGCGGGACCATGTTGATCATCATGCCGCCGCCTGAAATCTCGACCGTATTGAGAGACGACCCATTGGTTGTTTCCTGAACCGCCGCGTTGTCTAGGTAGTTCTGAATCTGGCCGTCGGAGTAGGTCGTATTGATGAGCATCCCATCGAGCACATAGGCGTTTTGCGTGGAGCTGTTGCCATGCAGCGAAATGTAATTCTGTTCAACTTGCTGCGATCCGCCGATGTCGGGGAGATTCAGATGCGCTCCGGGGGCATAGGACGCGATCGACTGCATGTAGCGTCCGGTCGGAAGATCGTCCATATCCGTGCGCGACAGAGTCGTGCTATGGCTGACGTTCTCGACGTCTACGGTAGCGACGCGAGCCTCAACGTTCACCGTCTCACCGACGGAGCCCAACTTTAGCAGCGCATCCACTGGCACCGAGACGTTCGCAGGAACGACGATGGTCTGCTTCTCGGTGGCGAAACCGGACATAGTGACCGTGACGACGTAGGTTCCGGGGCGAAGATCGATAATTGCGTATCGTCCCTCACCGTTGGTAGTCGCAGTGCGCTTGCCTTCGATCAGCACATCGCTGGCGGCTTCTACCGTGGCGTTCGCGATAACGGCGCCGGATGTGTCCCTGACCTGCCCCTCAATTGTGCTCTGCGCTAATGCCATGGATGGCAGCAACATCAGAACGATGACACCCGCAAGAATACAGAGAGCAAACTTGGCTTTAGTCATTCCAGTCTCCTACGTGGATTGTGCTTAAGCGTCTCATCAAAAACGTAGTCTACCCCAGAGCGTTTACACTAACGGTACGTGTATTGGCGTAAATTCTATATCTTTTGCCGATCCGTGTCAACAAAAAATTCAATGCTATCGATAAGTTAGTTCTATAATAATCAAGCAGGAAGCAAGGGGTCGGCTGCCTTTTGGCGATCGCAAAACGAAGCCATTCGATGCGAAAACGGGCACGGAAAACCGCTCTTTTTGCCGCCGGGCAAGTGCGGCTTGCGTGGGTGAGTTTGGTGTCGTTGGCAGGCGCTTTCTACGGTGTCGCACAGAGCGTATCTCCAGCCACTCGTAGTGGCTACGTGGAATCAAAGGTTTGCGCGGGTTGCCACTTGACGAAGTGGGAGAGCTACCGCCGTACCGGCATGGCGCGTTCGTTCTACCGGCCTCGACCGGGCAATACCGTCGAGGACTACGGCAAACCGTACTATCACGCCCCCTCGAGTACCTACTACGAGATGGTCCAGCATGAAGGGCGGCACTTCCAGCGTGAATATCAGATTGACTTTAACGGAAAACGGACTAATGAGTCAGAGGCGGAGGTCGACTTTATTATCGGGTCGGGCAATCACTCGCGGACTTACCTACATCGGACTAGCCGGAACACACTGATCGAGTTGCCACTCGCTTGGTATGCCGAGAAAGGCGGTTACTGGGCCATGAATCCCGGTTACGACCGGCCGGATCACCAAGGGCGGCGGCGTCTGATCGGCGACGATTGTATGTTCTGCCACAATTCGTATCCGCAGATTCCGGCGGAGAGCGAACGCGGCGTGGATCCGGTCTTCACGTCCATCCCGGAGGGAATCGACTGTCAACGCTGCCATGGCCCGGGAGAACGACACGTCGCTTTAGCGAGCAATCCGAAGACGCCACGACGCGACGTGCGAGCGGCCATCGTGAATCCGGCTCGGCTCAACGCGGACCGGCAGATGGAGATATGCCTCCAATGCCACCTGGAAACTACCAGCTTCCCTTTGCCTGACTCGATCGTGCGCTATGAACGCGCGCCGCTTTCCTACCGTCCGGGCGAGCCCCTTCAAGATTTCATGTTGCATTTCGATCGCGCGGTGGTGCGCGATCCGGACGACCGATTCGAGATCGCAGGGTCCGCGTACCGGATGCAGCGTTCGGCCTGTTTCCAAAAGAGTAATGGCGCTCTGCGTTGCACCAACTGCCACGATCCGCACGACGTCCCGCGCGGCCAGGCGGCCGAGCACTACACGGCGGTCTGCCGGCAATGTCATGGCGCGGCCTTCGGTCGGTTGGTTGCGTCCGGCAAACACACCAGCTCGAACGATTGCGTCGGTTGTCACATGCCGAAGCGGCGCACCGTGGACGCGGTCCACGTGGTGATGACGGATCACTATATCCAGCGGCGAAAACCCGCCCGAGATCTTCTCGCGGATATCGCCGAACGGCCGGGCGACCAGGATCCCTATCGTGGCGAGGTGGTTTTGTATTACCCGAAAACATTGCCCCACCCGGAGGACGAACTGTATCTGGCGGTCGCGCAGGTGGAGCAGTCGAGCAATCTCAGCGGCGGAATCGCGCGGCTGGAGGCGGCCATTGAGAAATATCATCCCGAGCCCGCGGACTACTATATCCAACTAGCCAATGCATGGCGCGCTAACGGCCAGCTGGAGCGCGCGATTCCGGTGTACCAAGAAGCGCTCCGTCGCAACCCCAAGTCAATCGGGGCGCTCCAAAGTCTGGCACTCTGCTGGATGTCCACGCGGCAGCAGGCCCGGGCCGTCGAGATACTGAGCCGCGCGCTGGAAGCAGCGCCGCGCAACGCAATCACGTGGCAACTGCTGGGTACAGCCAATGTCGAGCAAGGCAAGCTGCGCGAAGCGATGGCTGCGTTTCAGCGGGCCACTGAACTGGACGCTGAAATGCCCGAAGCCTACAACAGCCTGGGCGGGATTTGGCTGCGAACTGGTGAGCTGAGGCGTTCGGAACCCGCGCTGCGGAAGGCCATAGAGCTCGATCCGAATTACACTCAGGCGCATAACAACCTTGCGAATTTACTCGCGGGGTCCGGGCGCTTCGAAGAAGCGCGGTATCATTTCGAAGCCGCGCTGCGGGCGCAGCCGGGCAATTCTGAAGCGCGCTATGACTACGCGGTAGCGCTGGCTCGCGCGGGGCGCCGGGATGACGCGCAGCAGGAACTCGAGGCGGCGGTCGCGGCCAATCCGAGGGCCGCCGAGGCGCACGAGTTTCTTGGCACGCTGCTCGCCGCGAAAGGACAACTGGCGCGCGCGGTCGAGCAATATCGCGCGGCGCTGAGTATCCAGCCCGAATTCGGCCGGGCGAACCTGCACCTGGGCGAATCGCTCGTGGATTCAGGCGATACCGCGGCCGCACTGCCGTACCTGCGGAAGGCTGCCGGCAGTTCGGACGCGGCGATTAGCGGCGAGGCGCTCGGCGTTCTGAAGAAATTGGAACAGCGCCGTTGAGGCTATTAGTTCGCTATATCTCCGCCATTGCCTCAGAAACTAGAATAGAGTTTGGTCTCCCCCGCACGCCAAGTCGCGTTCGATGTCCTGCGTAAAGTCCATGCCTCGGGCTATGCATCCGACCTGTTGTTGAAATACTCCGCCAAGCTCGATTCCCGCGACGCCTCGCTCGCCTCTGAAATCGTGTTCGGATGCCTGCGCTATCAGACCCAGCTCGACCATGTGATCGGCCTGCTCACCACCGGCCCCCTCGATGCCGAAGTGCGTATCGCGCTCCGCATGGGGATCTACCAACTGCGCTATCTCGACCGGGTTCCGCCTCACGCCGCCGTCAGCGAGAGCGTGGAGCTAGTGAAGCGCGCCAAAAAATGGTCCGCGGCCGGCCTGGTCAACGCCGTGCTTCGAAAGGTCGACCGCCAGCCCATCGCCTGGCCCGATTGGTCCGTCGAGCTGTCCACGCCCGAATGGCTGCTCGAAAAATGGGAGCGCCGGTTTGGACCCGAAACCACCGAGGCCATCGCGCGCGAGTTCCTGAAGCCCGCTGAAACCTACACCGCCAGCACCGGCCGCATTCAGGACATCGGCGCTCAATCGATCGTCCCGCTGCTGGACCTCCAAAAAGGCCAAACCTTTCTCGACCTTTGCGCGGCGCCCGGCAACAAGACCGCCCAGGCGCTGGAGTATGGCGTGCACACAGTCGCCTGCGATCTGCACTGGCATCGCCTCCAACAACTTGCCGATCTCCACTGCTGCCGCGTGGTCCTCGACGGAACCCATCCGCTGCCCTTCCGCGCCCGGTTCGACCGCATTCTGGTGGACGCCCCTTGCTCAGGTACCGGCACTTTGGGCCGCAATCCGGAGATCAAATGGCGCTTGCAGCCGTCCGATCTGGTCGACCTGCATCGCAAGCAAGTCGCTCTTTTGCGGAATGCGCTCGAGCACCTCAAGCCCGGCGGCCGGCTGGTTTATTCCACCTGCTCGCTCGAGGAGGAAGAGAACCGATTGGTGATCGAAGCCGTGCGCCGGCGGTGGCAAGTGGTCGAGCGTTTGCCGGGCCGGGACCAAGGGGATGGCTTTTTCGTCGCTGTGCTAACATCGGACTAGTTTTTAGTTCCGCAGCACATGGCCGAAATCCTTCCATCAATTCTCGCGGCGGACTTTGCGCGCTTGGGCGAGGAGATCGCCAAGGTCGAACGGGCCGGAGCCTCCATCCTGCATGTGGACGTGATGGATGGTCACTTCGTCCCCAATCTCAGCTTAGGGATTCCAGTGGTCCAGTCAATCCGGAAAATTACTAAGCTACAATTGAATGTTCACCTTATGATTACCGACCCGGACCATTTTGCACCTGAGTTCATCCAGGCCGGCGCCGACCATGTGCTGGTTCACCAGGAGGCTTGTACCCACCTGGATCGCACCCTGCGGTTGATCCATGAGGAAGGCGCGCTGGCTGGCGTGGTCATTAACCCCGCGACGCCCGTGTCTACCCTCAGTGAGGTCCTCGACTTGGTCGGCGAAGTGCTAGTGATGAGCGTGAATCCGGGTTTCGGCGGCCAGCATTTTATCCCCAACGCTCTCAAGAAGGTTCAAGCGTTGGCGTGGCGCCGCAAGGAGTTAGGTCTGGATTTTGCAATTGGGATCGACGGTGGCGTGGAGCTTCATAACGCCGGGGACATCGTTCGCGCGGGGTGTGACTGGTTGGTTGCAGGGACGTCGATTTTTCACACTCCCGGCCCCGCCGAAGCGTTCGTCCAGTTGCAGCGGGCGGCCCGCGAGGCTACGCTCGCCCGAGTATGATTTTTTTGTAGGTCTAACTATGGCTAAATATTTTTTGGTTGTGATCTTGATGACAGGTCTGATTACGTCGTGCGGTTTCAAACGCAAAAAGTACGACAACCCCATCACCAAAGACACCAAGCAGCCGGACAAAGTGCTCTTCGATCGCGCTATCTCCGACATCGAGCACGGCCGGTTTGAAGTAGCTCGTATCACTCTCAACACCCTCATCAACACCTACGATCAGAGCGAGTTCCTGGCCAAAGCCAAGCTCGCCGTCGCGGATAGTTGGTATCGCGAGGGTGGCGCAGCGGGCTTTGCTCAGGCCGAGGCCGAGTACAAGGATTTCATTCTGTTTTATCCCACCATGGAGGAAGCGGCCGAATCCCAGGAGAAAGTCTGCATGATCCACTACAAGCAGATGGAGAAGGCCGACCGCGATCCTAATCAGACCTTGCGTGCCGAGGATGAATGCCGTCAGCTGATTGTCCAGTTCCCCAACAGCAAGTACGTGGATGAGACACAGCAACTCTTGCGCAATATCCAGGAGGCGCTCGCCGACGCTGAGTACAAGGTCGGATTCTACTATTACAAGCGGGGAAGCAATTTCGCCGCCGCCAACCGATTCAGCCAGTTGGCGGATCAGTATCCGCTTTACAGCAAGGCGGATGAAGCGCTGTTCGAATTGGGCGACTCCTATGCTCGCCTGGGCAATCGTTTTCGGACGCAGGAAGGCGAAGCTTACGCCCGCATCGTGAAGGATTATCCCTTGAGCGCATATGCCGACACCGCCAAGAAAAAACTCCAGGAGCTGGAAATGGCCGTTCCGGAAGCTGATCCCAAGGCGGTCGCTCGAATGCAGTGGGAAAAGGACAATCGCCAGAAGGTGGGAATGATTTCTAAAGCCACCGGGCTGCTGCTAAAACGCGGACCCGATGTGAGTGCCGCCGCCCGCTCGGGCGCGCCCGCGATGACCTTGCTACGGCCCACCGTGCCCCTCAGCGTGCCCCAAACCGGCGCGCCTGGCTTTACCGGCGATGTGACTGCCACGACCGTAAGCGATTCCTCGGCGCTCGATACCAAACCGGACGCGCGCTCCAATCCACCCGGTTCGCCGGCAGCCGCGGCGGGCCAACCGGCTACTGATGCGACAGGAAAACCCGCAAGTCCAACCGGCAGTCCAGCCAGTACCGTCCCGGGTAATCCGCAGTCGCAGCCGCAAACCGCCGATCAAGCCAAGGCGCAGAAGAAAAGGAAAAAGGACAAGAAGCCAAAGCCTGCCGACACCACCACTCAGCCGGCAGCCGCTCCTGCTTCTTCATCGAGCAGCGCGAATCCGCCCAAGCTCTGAATGAGCCGCATCCTCCTGGCTGACGATAGCCCACACGCGCAACGTATGGGCGAGCGCATCCTGCGGGAAGAAGGTTTCGAAGTGGTCAGCCTCACCGACGGCGATGCGGCCTTGCTGCGGCTGGCCGATGTCGATCCCGATCTCATTCTGGCCGATGTTTTTCTGCCGGGCAAATCCGGCTTCGACCTCTGCCGCCACGTGAAGGGCGATCCGCAACTTAGGCATGTCCGCGTCGTCCTCACCGCCGGGCTCCTTGAACCGTTCGATGAGAATGAAGCCACACTGGCCGGCTGCGACGCCATTCTCAAGAAGCCCTTCGAAGCCTCCAAGGTCATGCAAACAATTCATCCCTTGGTGAAGGAGGCGCAACTGGCTCGCGGCCTTTTCGCCGAAGCGCTAGCCTCCGCTGCCTCGTCGCCTCCCAGCCCGCAAGTTTCCAAACCCGCCCCGGCCGCCGCGCCTGAAATCGATCCGGAGCGTGTCCGCGCCGCCATCACGCTCGCCCTCGACGCCGCCCTTCCGGCCATGATTCATGAAATTACCGAGCGCGTCTTGATCGCCTTGGGTCATTGACCACGTCGCGCACGCACTCCTGCGTGCCGCGTCGGCACTCATGCCGACGCCTCCCTATGTTCCTGCCACAAGAATTTACCGCAATCCCTTCACCACATACAAAGTTGCCAAGTCCCGCTGGAATGAAAACCCGCACGATTTGCCGTCGGGAGTCAGACGACCGATACCGAAGATGGACCCTGTTGGATCCAGGGTCTTCACTTCACGCCAAACCTCCCGCCGCCCGTTATGTACGTCAATCCGTTGTATCGTAGCAGTGCGCTTTTGCGAATCATTGCGCTGCAGAAAAAGGTATTGCCCATCGACGCTCCAACGAATGACAACTGCGTCAGGATCTACTGGTCCCACTAATGTTTCTTGCCCGGTGCCGAGCGAAAGCAGATAGAGTTTGCCGGAACGCGTGAAAGTGGCGTCCTGGCTGTCTGGCGAAATTGCCGAGGCCCTTGTGCCAGGCGCAGTCACTGGTCTTGCAGTTCCATCGGTCAAATCCAGTACATAGCTTCGCGGCGGCTGGCTAACCTCACT
>DATHOT010000214.1:0-17579 GCA_035484655.1 Bryobacteraceae bacterium
GTGATCGCCGCCACCAATCGCGACTTACCGGGGGCCGTGAAGCAGGGCGCCTTCCGCCAGGACTTGTATTACCGCTTGAACGTGGTGTCCATCACCTTGCCGGCGCTGCGGGATCGCCGCGAGGATATCCCGATGCTGGCGCAGCACTTTGTAGGCAAGCACTGCAAGCTATCCAACCGGCCCGCCATGCAGGTTTCCGCCGGTGTGCGCGCGGCGCTGCTGGCTTACTCTTGGCCCGGCAACGTTCGGGAGCTGGAGAACGCCATCGAGCGCGCGGTGGTGCTGGGTTCCACCGACTATATTCTTCCCGAGGATCTGCCCGATGAAGTTGTAGACGCCGGCAGCCCTGCCGTTTCCTCCATCACTCGTTATCACGAAGCCATGCGGGAAGCCAAGAAACAGCTGATTGTGAAGACCCTCGATCAGGTGGCCGGCAATTATCAGGAAGCGGCGCGGCTGCTCGGCCTGCATCCCAACAATCTCCACCGCCTCATTCGCAACCTGGGCCTCAAACAAGCTCTGAATAAGTGACGCTCGGGCTTGCTCAGTCCATTACCCGATGACGATTCTAAGGTTTCTGCGCTACTCCTTATAGGTGTTGACCTGATTCTCTTCCTCCCGCGCGTCTGCTACTTTTCGATTCAGCGGCAGTTTTTCGGTGATTCTGCCGGGAGGTAATTCGAATGCTGCTGAGAATCACTTGTCTCATCGCCTTAGGCGCCGCACTCACCCCCGCCGCCCCGAAAAATCGGGATTGGCAAACTGGAACATTGCTCGACACCTCGGATAACTTATACTTCGGACGTGCTTCCAGCCGGCCGGCGGATACGAGCATGTCCTTTGGCGACGCTAGGACTGGATCTGAATTGCACGTAGGCACGCGCTCTCCGGGCGACAACTTCGCTCTCGATCAGTTTGTAGTCGAATCGGAAACCGACGTTTACCTGGTACAGATCATGCGGATCCGGTCCGAAAAGCCATTGCAGTTGCCGGCAAATATGCCAGTGAAGTTCGCTGTAGAAAAGAAGAAATTATGGTTGCTGGATGCCAATGGCGCCGAGCATCAGACCACTGTCGTCAAGACTAAATCGAAGCTTCAGCCCACTCAATAGTCTGGCGCGCTATTTTCCACCCAGTTCAGACTTGATCAACATCGCGTTCCGCGAAGCCTGCGCCTGCACGTTGCTCGCGATTCCCGACGACTCCTCGAAATATTTCAAGCCCTCGCGCATCTGCCCCCGGTCGCCAATGGCTTTGCCCAGGTTGTAATTCGCCAAGCCAAGATAGAATAGGGCATTGGCATAGACGACCGAATCGCCTTTGATGGATGGAAGCGCGGCACGCAACGCTTTGTTCGCTGGGCCAAATCTTTGTTGCATGGCGTTTCCGGCGCCGACGTAAAAGTTCGCCATGCCAATCTTACCGCCCTCGTTCCCGCCTTCCACCTTCGGTCGGCTGTTGAGCGCCTCTAATGCTCGGGTTCCACCGCTGATTGCTCCGTCTGCGCGCGACCCGCGCCAGGCGCAATCCGCCGCCACCAGAAACGCCTCTGCATTCTTGGAATCCGCCGCGGACAACTTACTGGCAGTGGTACACCCCTTGGCTCCCAGCGCCCGAAGATAGTTCGGAGTCGCCAACCAAAGATACTGGCTCTTAGGATTGGCCTCTTCCAGGGCCGCACCGATTTCGGCTACTTCCTTGGGGTCCTTTGACTTTAGCGATGCTGCATACAGAGCGTACTCAGCGTAGTTACCGACTTCCTTGTCGTGTCCCTGCATCGCCTTCGCATCATCGTCCGCCGGCTTGACGGATTCAAGCTTACGCGCGATTTGAGCGGTCTTCACCGCCGCTTTTTTCACCGCCTCCGGATCGTCTTTGCCCTCCGCCGCTTTGATCGTGTTGAGCCCGACATCGATCGCATCGGGGCTGCTGTCGAGCACCTTCATGCCCACTTCCAATGCCTTATCGTAGGCCTTCTGATTCAGATAAACCGCCTGCAGCTGCACGCATACCCATCCGGCGCCCTCATGCATTGGATATTTATCCATAAATTCCTGCATCATGGCTACCTTCTTGGCTTCGTCCGCCTCCTGCCCGATATTTTGGAGCATCTGGCCTTCCGGCGTGCCCACATTGATTGTGAAGTTTTGCCGCTGCTGCGCAACGACGGGCAGAACCAGTAAAGCCAGGGTTACCAGGTAACGTTTCATAAAATCTCCCAACGCTGAAATTTATCACAAATGAGGGCTGGAGTGTATGGCACGCTGGGCAGAGGGCGCTGGTCAGCGCGTCTATCCACGGAGCCCAAACGGAAACCGCGCGTCCGGAATCGATAGCCCGCGGACGTCAATGTTCTTCAGGTCTGTGGTTCCAACTCCACGCGCTTCGGCCAGTAGCAGCGAGTTATCACAATTGACAAATGGCGCCGTTCCCTTCGCGGCCCGTGGATCGTAGCCCATCACCGCCGTCGCCACCGTATCCGTCGTAGTTGCATTGGTTCCCGCCAGGATCACTCCCGGCTGCACCAGCCGCAAACCCCGAATCCATGGCCCTTCCCCGCCGGCTACCGTCTCGATGCCGTCAACGATCGCCAGGTCGATCGGGCGCGTCGACGCCAGGTCAGCCACAATGCGCGGCATCCGATAGCCGGGATCTCGGCTCGACCGTGGATCGTTTTCCTGCGGCGAGCTTTTCGATGGCCCCCGGCTTCCGGAGTGACAAACCGCGCCTCGGCTCGAAGTCGGATGCTCATTCGGCTCGTGCTCGCCCGCGTCATCGCCGTATATCGAAGCCGGTGTAATGCCGAAGCAGTTCTTCATCGCCAGGGTCACTCCGCAAGTCGCATGATTCTTCAGCTTGGCCAACGATACGAAGACGTCGGTGTCTTCGTACGCAGGGTGCAGATCGAAGGCCGGGAAGATCGAGCCCCCGCCCGGAACTTTGAAACGCACATAGCGTTTCGCGCCGCCCAGACCGTTGGTGTTGACGAACTCGACGTTCTTCGCCGCGCCGAACAGCATCTTGACATTCCAGTCCGACTGGAGCAGATAGTCTTCCATCGATCCACTGGTCGCCCAGCAGCTTTCTACAAACCGCACGCGCCGGGCGCCCGAGCGCTCCAGAAGATATGCTAGCGCCCCCGCCATGTTCGGATGCGTGTAGTGAGTCAGTCCCAGCGGCTTGCCTTGGAATCGCTGGTTCGGGCTTCCAGTAAGGTTGACCTTGATGGTGACGGTCTTGTTGTTGACGATGCGTCCCAGTCCGCCGATCTGATCGAACATGGTCGATAGCGTGCCCGCCAGATCGCCGTCATACGATCGCGCCCGAGCAATCGATACCGGAGCCGTGGGAGCTTCCTTCGCTCTCGCCAGCGGAGCTGCCGCGAGCAGAGCCATCAATTCGCGCCTGGTCATTACTCCAGCTTACCGCCGCAGGGTAATGGGTGGCGCACGCACGTTGGCTTAGTCGCCGCTTTCGCAGGACGGGGCAGTGTCCATAGCAGGTTCTGGCGTGCCGGAAAACGCGAGGTCCGCGCTTCGGGATCCGAACACAAACAGTCCCGCAAGTGCGGCCGCGCCGATGGACGCAGCAGCCATGGCGAACGCCGCGGGGTAACCAAAACGATTCGACACCGCGCCCGCCGCAAATGAACTCAGGCCGACAAACAGATCGTAAAAAGCGCTCAGAACACCCACCGTAGAGCCACGCTCGCGCTCCGGAGTACGCTTCAGAACCGTGGCCGCGACCGACGACCAGGGAAATGAGAAGCCAAATCCGAGCAGTGCGCCCGCGCTGATCGCGAGCACCGGTCCAGGTCCGAATGCGATGACGATCAAGGCCAGGGCCATCGCCGCCAGGCCGAAATTGTAGGTGATGCGCGCCGGCATCCGGTCGGGCAATCCGCCCAAAAAGAATCGCGAGAGCAGGATTACGCCGGCATACGCGGAGAAAGCAGCGGGTCCAGAATTGCCGTGCTTCGCCAAGTGCAGGATCAGGAATCCGACGACTACCGGGTAATGCACGTTGACAAATCCGATGGCGATGCCGGGAGCTATCAAAGATTGGGGCACCCAGCGGCGCCGGCCGGAATGCGCCTCAGGCTGATAATCCTCTTGTATGCGCGTCAGAATCGCAAATGCAATCACTGCCGTGACCATCTGCATCGCCGCCGCGCGTTCGAACGACCCCAGCCACTGTCCCACCAAAGGGCCGGCGGAAACACCTCCCCAGATTCCGCTGCTCAGATAGCCGAGCGCTTGCGCGCTGCGATGGATGCCCGAAATTTCCACGGCCCACGCGGCGGCTCCAGTGTAAAGACAGGCTTCGCCAAAGCCTTGCAGAGTCCGTCCGAGATACATTCCGGCGATGCCGAGCGGCGCAAGATAGGCCGCTCCCGCCAGCGCGCAACTCGCCAGGCCGGCCAGAAATGCGATCTTTCTCCCCCGGCGGTCGGCCAAAGGCCCGGAGAAAAAGCGGCAGCCGAGCGCGACGAAGGAGAAGATTCCGATCACGAAACCCACCGTCTGGTCGGAACCACCCAGATCGTGGCGAATGTGCGGCGCCAGTCCCGGCAACACCGTCCCGATTCCGAGGAATCCGAGGAAGGTTGCTCCAATGAGCGACCAGAAGCGCGCACTGAACCCCTGAGCAGCAAACCTCATTTATCTTTTTATTGTACGTTGGCGAGGCCGGCCGCCTCGAAAAGGACCCGGTCACCGGTGCTAATATCGAAAAGACAGCGCACCCAAATGATAAATTCTCGCAGCCTGCTCGCCGCGGCAGTGGGTTTTTCCTTCGCCTTCTGCGGCTGTGGCAACAAGGAAGACTTCGATGGAGGCAAAGCCAAGGATCTCCTGGAATCGGCCCCGATCAACCTGGAAGGGGAGCAGGTGACGCTCACCTCGATGCAGTTCGATTGCGGCGTGCAAGAGGATTTATGGGAGCATCCCACGCAATTCTCACCGGAGCGAAGCACCGCCCGGCTTGACCCCAAGGGCCGCGAGTTGAAATTCAACGATGACGTCGTGATGGAGCCCAATCGCCAGCCCTATATCCAGGTTCGAGGCGCGCTGTCGCTGCAGGTGGACGACGTCTCCAATATTCGGGACGGACCGGAGAACGGCACCAAGTTGGCCGACATTAAAGGCGGCGTGAAGATTCAACACACCTGTTTTTCGAATCCCTTGCCCATCATGGGAGTAAAGAAGGGCAATTTCCAGGCCGACACTCCCGCTACCTTTCAGTTTCGCTTGCGCGACGACGGGTGGCACGCCGAGAAGATGGTTCACTAAGACCGGCTTTAGGGCGCGCGGTAACATCAGCAGGAATGACTCCGCTGCCGATCGTGCTGGGCCCCACTGCGTCGGGCAAGAGCGACCTGGCCATTCACATCGCGTTGGCGCTGGGCGGCGAGATCGTGAATTGCGATTCGATGCAGATTTACAGGGGCTTCGACATCGGGACTGCGAAAGTTCTGGAAGCCCACCGGCGCGGCGTGCCCCATCATCTGATCGATGTGGTGAATCCCGATCAGGTCTTCACCGCCGGAGAATATGCCCGCATAGCAAGGGACGTGTTGCGTCAAATCTCGAAGCGCGGCCGCACAGCGGTGGTGGTCGGTGGAACGGGTTTTTATTTGCGTGCGCTGCTGGAAGGACTGTTCCCGGGTCCGGCCCGCGACCCCGCAATTCGAGCGAGGCTCGAGCGCCGCGAGCAGAAGCGGCCGGGAAGTCTGCACCGGATTTTGTCGCGTCTCGATCCGCCGGCCGCGGCCCGCATACATTCCAACGACAAGAACAAAATCGTTCGTGCACTCGAAGTTCGGTTGCTTGAAGGAAAGCCGATGTCGGAACTATTCGATCGCGGCCGCTCGGCGCTGGAAGGTTTCCACCCGATCAAGCTCGGCCTGAATCCTCCGCGCCCATTGCTCTACCAACGTATGGACGCTCGCGCCGTCCGCATTTTCGAGCAAGGCTTGATTAACGAAGTGCGTGGGTTGCTCGCCGCCGGAGTGCCGCGCGAATCAAAGCCATTCGAATCGCTGGGCTATAAACAGGCGCTTCAAGTGTTGGAAGGGCGGTTAACGCCCGAGCAGGCGCTGGTCGCGACACAACTCGAAACGCGCCGCTACGCTAAACGGCAGCTAACTTGGTTTAGAAAAGAACATGGAGTGCACTGGCTGTCCGGATTCGGACAGGAGCCGGTGGTGCACCAAAAGGCGCTCGCGCTTTTGGCCGCGGAATTCTGAGCTTTTAAATTCTTTTTCTCAACCTTTAGGAACTCATTTCCATCCAACACGTATTAGTAAGTGAAGTTAGTAAGTCTACCCTCAGGAGATACTAAAGTGGTTAAACGATCAATATTCGGGTTCGGGATTTTGGCGCTTGCCGTCGCGAGTGCGGCATCCGGTTACAATGTGACCTTCTACCAGCCTGTGGTAGTCAACGGAACAACTTTGAAACCTGGAGAATACACCGTAGAGGTGAATGACAACAAGGCGATTCTCAAAAAGGGAAAGTCTGTCGCGGAAACGCCCGTCAAGGTCGAGAATAATGATGCGAAGTATTCGAAGACAACTGTTCACCTGGCTGGATCGCAGGTGGAGGAGATCCGCGTCGGCGGCACCCACACCAGGTTGGTCTTTGAACAGAACGGAGTCGCTACGAAGTAGTTTTCATTAAACGAGCGCGGCCTGGATTCCATGGCGCGCCTATTCCACAGCAGACCGGCAATCAAGGCGGCAGCGAGCCTGCCGCCGTTTTTTTTCGGCGGAGCAACACTGTCTGTGGCACACTGAATATGTGCCGTCTTGCCTGTCCTGGTTGATTTGCTCGCTCAGTTTGCTGTCTTCAGCAAGAGCGGACAACTATTTGGTTCTGCCGTTTTTCAACCTGTCGAAAAATTCCAATCTGAATTGGATCGGCGAGAGCTTCGCCGAATCGGTGCGGGAGGCGCTATCGTCGGAGGGATTGACGGCCCTGGACCGCGACGATCGCGTGAACGCTTACCGCCGTTTTTCGCTGCGCCCGTACGTGCTGCTGACTAAGGCCTCGGTGTTGAAGATCGGCGAGGAACTGGACGCCGAACAGGAGCTTTTTGGCCAATTCGACTTGATGCCAGTTCCCGACTCAGCCGTGAAGAGCCGGGGATCGCTGCTAATCACGGCCAAATTGCTGGACCTCAAACATTACAAAAACGGTCCCGAGTTTCGCGAGGTCGGCGCGCTGGAAGACTTGGCGGCGCTGCAGGATCACTTAGCGTGGCAGGTGCTCAAGTTCGTGAAATCCGGCGCGGGGCCCACCGAAGCCGAGTTTCGAGCGCGGCATTCTTCCGTACGAGTGGATGCCATCGAAAGCTATATACGCGGTTTGCTGGCCGCCAGCCCCGACGAAAAACATCGACTGTACACCCAAGCTGTACGGCTGGATGCTCATTATTCCCAGCCATGCTTTCAACTCGGACGCCTGTTTTGGAAAAAGAAAGAATATAAGTCGGCCGCCGAGTGGTTCCAGAAAGTGGCCGCGAGCGACGCCCATTACAATGAGTCGAATTTCTTTCTAGGGCTCTCCCGCTATTACATCGGTGATTATGCGGAGGCCCAAGCGGCCTTCCAATTAGTGGCCAAGGTGGCGCCGCTGAATGAGGTATACAACAACCTCGGCGCCGCCGAATCGCGCCGGAATGTGCCCGATGCCATGGTCAACTTCCGCAGGGCGCTGGAAGGGGATGAGAGCGATTTGGCCTATCAGTTCAACGTCGGCTACGCTCTCTGGCGCCGCGGTAATTTTCAGGCGGCCGCACAGAGTTTCCGTACCGTGCTCGACCGCGATCCCACCGATGTGCAAGCCAGCCTGCTGCTGGAGCGCTGCGATAAGGAGAGTGGGCCTCGTCCGGGAGATCCGAGGACGGAGGGCTTGGAACGTTTGAAGACCAATTATGAAGAGAGCGCCTACCGCCAATTGAAGGCCGTGCTGCAGCCCCAAAAGCCATGAGACCGTGCGCGCTGCCCATGCCCCGCCAAAGCACAGCCAGGAAGACTGTATAATCCAAAAAGCCCATGCTGGAAGCGTTCGGACTTTCCGATCCTGGCTGCGTTCGCAACAATAACGAAGATTGTTATCTGCTGTCTCCGCAGACCGGACTCTATGTTGTCGCCGACGGAATGGGAGGCGCGCAGGCTGGCGAACATGCCTCCAAGCTAGCCGTTGACACCCTGGCCGACGTGATCGGTCAGGCGGAACACGGCCCGGAAATGCTGGCGCAGGCGTTTCAGGAGGCCAACATTCGTGTGATGAGCGCCGCATCCACCGATGCCAGCCTGGAAGGCATGGGTACAACCCTGGTCGCCGCGCTCGAGTCCGGGCCTGAGGTTTTGATTGCGAGCGTTGGCGACAGCCGCGCCTACGTCTACCAGGGCAGTGAGCTCATCGTCATCACGGAAGATCAGACCTGGGTGCATGAAGTGGGTCGGCGCCTCGGCATCGACGAGATCAGCCTTCGGACGCATCCGATGCGCCACGTCCTTACCATGGCTATTGGGGTCAGCCCCGAATTGCGGGTGCACTCCTACGCGCTGAAGCCCCAGCCGGGCGATCAGATTCTGCTTTCGAGCGATGGCCTCCATGGCGTCGTGGATGCGAGCGTGATCGCCGGAGCGCTGGCTGGCAACGGCAATCTGGAATCCAAGTGCCGGCGGCTGATCGAGGCTGCCAAACAGGCCGGCGGCCCGGATAATATCACGGT
Organism: Bryobacteraceae bacterium; assembly: GCA_035484655.1. Taxonomy (GTDB): domain Bacteria; phylum Acidobacteriota; class Terriglobia; order Bryobacterales; family Bryobacteraceae; genus Palsa-89. The sequence goes on from DATHOT010000214.1 coordinate 8,743, forward strand.
CGTGTTGTTGCGAGCCTCTTGAGCTACTTGAGGTTGTATTTGAAGGCGAACTGCAGCCGGATCTCGCTGCCTTTGAACTCCGCTGGAAGCGGCGGGAATGGCACTGAAGCGCTAATGCCGGCCACCGCCGCGCGATCCAGCGCCTCGCTGCCGGAAGGTGTCTCGATCACAAGTTTCGGCACTTGGCCCGTACGATCCACAATGAACTGAACCGTGACCATGCCCCGGTTGCCCAGTCGGGCGCTGGCCGGGATCACCGTGAGCCAGTTTCTACGCACCAAAGCCAGGATCCGGGCCAAATATGGCCGGAAATCGACGTTCATGGGATCGCTGAGCAAGTTTACCGCCGGCGGGGCCAATTGCATATTGCCCAGATTCGGCGGCTGTTCCATGTCGCTGCGCGCCAGACCGCGAATCGCGTCGTCTACGGTGGTCTGAACTGGAGGGAGCTTGGCCAGGTTCGGACTGGTGACGGGTGCATGCTGCCCCGGCGTCTCCAAAGCGAGCTTGGGCTTTTCCTCGGGCTGGATCTGCGGCGGAGGCGGCGGGGCCGTGATCGAAGGCCCCACCAGCGGCGGAGCGTTGGCGGCCGTCGTCCGGGTATCGACCTTGGGCGGCTCGGCCATACGGGGTGACGAGGGTTCACTGGGAACGGGACGCGCCTGCGGAGGCTTGAAAGCCCTCATTGCCGGCCGTTGGGGAGCGGCCTTCTGCGAATGCGACAGCAGGCTCTCCACGCTGACTTCTTTGCTGACTTTACCCTGGTTTGGCTCCTTCTGAGTCAGGCGGGTAGGTGGTGCTATCAGTGGGGTTACTTGCTGGAAGTTGGAAACGATCTGGGCGCCGGTCCGCAGGTCGGGTGTATCTAGCTGAGCCAACAGGATCGCTCCCGTGACCAGCAAAACGTGGACGACGGCCGAGCCTATCCCGGCGCGAAGCCATCTCCGCGAACCGGCAGACTCCTGCCAGTCCATCAGAAGATTCGGACCTGAATCCACAGCGGAATTCATGCTAAAAGCAATGTAAAGACGCCCAAAAAGGGCTCGAAGTTGCTAGGAACGCGACTTAATCTGCTGCTCGACTAACTTCCCGTGCTCCTTAATTTTACCAAGGATGGCCAGCCCTATTTCGAGCGCCCGTAGCCCTTCGTCGCCCGAAACGGCCGGCCGGCTGCGATTCTGGACGGCCTCCAGAAATGAGTCGATTTCCAGGCGCAAAGGCTCCTCCTTGGACACGCTGAGCGGCTGAAAGCCGATCTGCTGGCTGCCGGAGACGGTGAACGCCACGGCCTCCTGCTTTTGATAGTCGAGCGAAATGTACTGATGGGGCTGAAAGAGCCGCAGTTTGCGGACCCGCTCGGTGGAGACGCGGCTGGCGGTGAGGTTGGCGATGCAGCCGCCTGGAAACGCCAGGCGGACGTTGGCGATGTCGACCTTGTCCGACAAGATCGAGATTCCTGCAGCGCGGATCTCTTCGGGCATCGTTCCCACCAGATCGAGCACGATATCCAGGTCGTGGATCATGAGATCGAGGACCACGTCGACGTCCAGGCTGCGGGGGCTAAACAGGCTCAGGCGGTGAATTTCGAAGAAAAGGGGAAGAGTCATGAGCTTCTTCAATGCTGTGATGGCGGGGTTGAGACGCTCCAGGTGGCCGACCTGAAGAATACGGCTGGTGCGCGCTGCGGTGTCAACCAATCGCCGGGCGGACGCCAGGTCGGGCGCGATGGGCTTTTCGACCAGCACATCGATGCCGGCCTCCAGGAGCGCGCAGCCGACATCGGCGTGGGCAGCGGTGGGGACTGCTACGACAGCCGCGTCGACCTTGCCTGCGAGATCGGCCAGCGATGGGTAGAGCGGACAGCCGTACTGAGCCGCAGCACCGGAGGCTCGCTGAGCATCGCTGTCGACCACGCCCGCCAGTTCCGCCCCGGGAGACTGGCTCAGGATGCGCAGATGATGCCGTCCGAAAGAGCCGGCGCCCACCACCGCCGTTCGGATTTTGCTCAAGACTCAACCTCCGGTTCGTAGCCGATTATGGCGATCACGGCCCGGTTCGCGCGCTCCAGCATTTCATCGCGATCGAGCAGCAGGGTGCGGCCAGCATCCACGGCGAGGGCAGTGGCGCCGGTCTCCTGCATCACCTGGATAGTGCCTGGACCGGCCACTGGAACGTCGAACAACAGATGCCCGCGCCGGCGTGAAACCTTCACCAGACGCAGGGGCTTTCCGTTCACAAGCGTGGCCGCGCGGCGTAGCATCGCATCCGTGCCTTCCATGGCCTCGATCGCCACGCAGGCACGGTCGCAAATGGCGACGCTCTGTCCGACATCCTGGGCGGCCAGCAGATTGGCGATGCGCCGGCCGTAGGCGATATCTTTCTCCTCGTCCTTGTCCGGTTTCCGCCTGGTCAGAGCGCCGCTCCCGGCCAGCAGCGGCTTCAGCAAGAGTGTGGAATCGGCCAGACGGATGCCTTCGTCCTCAAGGATTTTGGCCACGCCGCCAATGAGCCCTTCCGTGTTTTTTTCCTTTAATGACCCGAGCAATTTGAATAATCGCATGTCGGGCCGGATGGACGAGAAGATGCTGGCGTGCTTCACCTGGCCGGCCATGATGACTTCGGTGATGCCCTCCTGTTTCAGGATTTCAATCAGCCGGCTGAGCTGGCCGAGCGAGATCCAATGGCAGCGCGCGGCAAGCTGTTCGATCTCAGGCGAAGCCTCTTCCTTGATTCCTATGGCGACCACCTCATCGCCGAGCTTTCTGGCCGTCTCAAGCGCCAGCAGCGGGAAGCGCCCGTTACCGGCAATCATGCCGTATTTGCTCATTTCACGAATCCGCGCGCGGACGAAGCGATGAAGGCCAGCAGCTCCTCGATCTCCGGCCCCATCTCCATTTCATTGCTGATTCGATCCACGGCCTGAGTCGTGTTCAGGCCGGCCTTTGACAGCAGCCGGAAGGCCTTGTGGAGTTGCTCGATCGCGGCCGGGCTGAAGCCGCGCCGTTCGAGGCCGGTCTTGTTGGGCCCGAAGACTTTCACCTCACGCGGGCTCACGGTCATGGAGAACGGCAGGACATCCTGGGTGATCACGCTGTAACCGCCGATCATGGCGTGCCGGCCGACGCGGCAATACTGATGCACTCCGCTGAAGGCGCCGATCACGGCCCAATCACCGACAACAACGTGCCCTCCGCACGTGGCGCCATTGGAAAGAACTGCATGATTACCGATGCGGACATCGTGCGCGATGTGGGAATAAGCCATCACCAGATTGTCGTCACCGATCTCGGTGATCAATCCGCCGCCCTCGGTTCCACGATGAATCGTCACAAATTCGCGGATTTTGTTCCGGTTCCCGATGCGCGTCTCGGAAGCCTCGCCCTGGTATTTCAGATCCTGGGACGCGACTCCGACAGTGGAGTAAGGATAGAAAAGATTGTCGTCGCCGATTTTGGTCACGCCTTCGATGTAGACGTGCGCCATGAGCCTCGTGCGTGGTCCGACATCGACGCCGGCTCCGATGATGCAATAGGGTCCTACCTCCGCGCTGTCAGCTATGCGGGCCTTGGCGTCGACGATTGCGGTCGGATGAATCGCCATGGCCGGCCTTATGGGACCGGGATCGTCACTTCGTCGGTGGGCGTTTGGATGAGCGGCTCGCGGTCTGCCAGCTTGCACATCAACTCAGCCTCGGCGACAACCAGTCCATCCACGGTCGCCTGGCCGTGCATTTTCGCGATGCTGGCCTTGCGCTTGGTGACCTTCATCTCGATGCGAAGCTGATGGCCGGGTAAGACCGGCCGGCGAAACTTGGCCTCGTTGATGGAAGCGAGCAGCACGAGCTTGTTCTTGCGGTCGGGAATCGATTTGAGAACCAGCACGCCCGCCACCTGCGCCATGGCTTCGACGATGAGCACGCCCGGCATGACCGGAAAATCCGGAAAATGGCCCACGAAAAACGGCTCATTTACAGTGACGTTTTTGATGCCAACGATACGTTCCTCTTCCAGCTCGAGGATGGCATCCACCAGCAGCATGGGATACCGATGCGGCAGAATGTCGCGAATCGCTTGAATGTCGAGGAGAGGCATCGGAACTGGCTATTATAACAGGCGATGCATCCATTCCTTGCGTTTGCGCGGGCGAAACAATCGGCCATCATTGCGTTGATTCGAGAATTGGTGGAGTGCGAATCGCCCAGCGACCATCCTCCATCGGTGAATCGTTTCGTCGATTTACTGGCAGCTAAGCTGGACGGACTGGGCCGGGTGCGAACGTTTCCGGGAAGCCGCTTCGGGCGCAATCTTCGCTGCGAGTTCCAGTTGCCAGGCAAGAAAAAGCCGCGCGATGGAGGAATTCTGGCTTTGGCGCACTCCGACACGGTTTGGCCGCTGGGCACTCTGGCGCAAATGCCCTTTCGCAATAAACAGGGCCGTTTGTGGGGGCCAGGCGTGCTCGACATGAAATCTGGGATCGCATTCTTCATATTTGCCGTGCATGCGCTGCGTGAGCTGAACATCGCAGTCGGCAGAAAAGTAGTCCTGCAGGTGAATTCGGACGAAGAGGTCGGGAGCGAGTCCTCGCGGCCGTTGACTGAGGAGGCAGCGCGATCGAGCGCCGCCGTGTTGGTGTTGGAGCCGGGCACCGGCCTCGAAGGCAAAATCAAGACTGCTCGCAAGGGCGTTGGCGACTACACGGTGACCGTGAAGGGGCGCGCTTCTCACGCGGGCGTGGATTTCCAGAACGGCGCGAGCGCGATTGTCGAGCTAGCGCGGCAGATCGAGCGCATCGCCGGTTTCACGCGGCTCGATCGGGGGATCACGGTCAATCCGGGTGTAATTTCGGGCGGCACGCGAACCAATGTCGTCGCAGCGGAGGCTCGCGCCGAGGTCGATATTCGTGTCGCTCGTCTGAAAGACGCACCGGCGTTGGATAAGAAGTTCCACAGCTTGCGACCCTTCGACAAGCGCTGCGCGATTCACGTGGAGGGCGGCTTGAATCGTCCGCCGATGGAGCGGAGTCCCGGAATTCGAAAGCTGTTTGAATCGGCGCGCGGCTGTGCCAAAGAGCTGGGCGTTGAGCTCGAAGAATCATCCACCGGTGGAGGCTCGGACGGCAACTTCACCGCAGCGCTCGGGATTCCCACGCTTGACGGTTTGGGCGGCGTCGGCGAGGGCGCGCATGCCGTGAATGAAAGCATTTTGACCGATCGGATTGCGGACCGGACGGCGCTGCTGGCGATGCTGCTCGCGCGGCTATGAGCAGGCTTGGAGAATCACTCGGGCCAGCGCTTCTTCTTCGGATGGAAACACGGTTCTCAAATCGAGCACTAACCTGTTGTCCTCGATTCGCGCGATTACGGGCGGGTCGCTCAAACGGCATCGCCGCTCGGTTTCCACGACGTCGGGGCATTGGACGGCGATCAGCCAGCTCGCCAGGGGCTGCTCGGGTGTAGCTCCGCCTCCGATCAGCGAGCTGCCTCCCAGGATCTCGCTCTGAATGCCGGAGAGCCGGCGAGCGAAAGCTTCAGCACGGGTTCGCAATGTCTGGCTAGATTGCGAAATCATCCGCAGCGCCGGGATTTGCTCCCAGCGTTCCAACAACAGATTTCGAAGCGTGGTTTCGAGCGCTTGATAGATCAGCTTGTCGAGTCGAAGAGCCCGAAACATCGGATTGCGTCGCAAGCGCGCGATCAGCCGCCGGTCGCCCGCGAGTATTCCAGCTTGTGGGCCGCCCAGCAGCTTGTCGCCGCTGAAAGAAACCAGGCTCACGCCCGCGTGCAGGCTGTCGGAGACCAGGGGTTCCTCGATCCCAAAAGCCCGCAGGTCGGCCACGCAGCCGCTGCCGAGATCTTCATAGACGGGAATGCCGCGTTCAGCGCCGAGCGCCACCAATTCGCGCAGCTCGGGCCGGGCGGTGAATCCTTCGATGCGGAAGTTGCTCGGATGCACGCGCAACAGCAGGCGCGTTCGATCGGTGATGGCCTCGCGATAATCTTCAATGCGCGTGCGATTCGTAGTCCCGATTTCCCGCAGCACCGCGCCCGAGCGTTGCATGATGTCGGGAATACGGAAGCCGTCGCCGATTTCGATCAGCTCGCCGCGCGAGACGATCACCTCGAACCCGGCTGCCAGCTCGTTCAGGGCGAGATAAATCGCGGCGGCGTTGTTGTTCACCGCGATGCCCGGTGCTCCCACCAGCCGCTCCAATACTGCGGCAGCGTGAACGTCGCGTTTGCCCCGCGCCCCTTGGACGAGGTCATATTCGAGATTCGAATAGCCTGGCAAAGGTTGAAATTCGACCAGCGGCGCGCGTCCGAGATTAGTGTGCAAAACGACGCCAGTGGCATTGATCACGTGGCGCAGGGATGGCGCTTCCAACCGTGCCAAATTTGCCTCAACGCGCGTTTCGATCGACGTGGAGTTGGAACGCTTCCCGGCCCGGATCTCCTCGCGGATCGTCTCCAGCACCCGCCGTACTTCATCCACGATCAGCCTCCGCGGAAAGCGTGTTTCCAGGCGCCCCAGGTTCGCGAGAACCTGATCCACGGCGGGTAGATCGCGCAATTGTTCTTGGGCGGCCAAGTCACGATGTTATCTTAGATGACCGGTGGTGCGCGCGCGGTATCGGGAGCGTGCTATCTTCCTTCTTTCATGGACCCAATCCGTCTATTGGTAATTTCGAGCCCGACCGCGAGCAATCTGCGGCTTTTGGAAAAGCTGCCCGAACCTGTGGAGGTTCGCGTAGGCGATGATGTTGAGTTTCTGAAGACTCATGGGGCCCAGGCCGATGTGATCCTCAATGGCAGTCACCACGGCGAACTACTGCACCAGGTTCTTCCGTGTGCACGGCAGGTGAAATGGATCCACGTTCTTTCCGCCGGCGTGGACAAGATCCTGTTTCCGGAACTGATCCAAAGCCCGGTGCCGGTCACGAATGGACGCGGCGTTTTCAAAGATTCGCTGGCGGAGTTCAGTATCGCGTCGATCCTTTTTTTCGCCAAGGATCTGCGGCGGCTGGTGCAGAGCCAGGAAGCCGGAAAGTGGGAGCAGTTCGACGTAATCCAGATCCGCGGCCAGACGCTGGGCGTCGTGGGTTACGGAGAAATCGGGCGCGAGACCGCTCGGCTGGCGCGCGCCTTGGGGATGAAAGTGGTGGCAGTGCGAAGGCGGGCGGCGCTATCGCACCAGGATCCGGATCTGGAACGCGCCTATCCGCCGGAAGGGCTACGCGAGATGCTGGGCGTGTCGGATTATGTGGTGGTGTCGACCCCGCTCACTCCCGAGACGCGCGGAATGATCGGAGATCCAGAGTTGCGCGCGATGAAAAGCACGGCGGTGATCATCAATGTCGGCCGCGGGCCCGTGATTGTCGAGCAGGCATTGATCGACGCCCTCACCGAACAGCGCATCCGGGGCGCGGCGCTGGATGTGTTCGATGTCGAACCGCTGCCCGAAGGCCATCCGTTTTATAAATTGGAAAATGTGCTGCTGTCGCCGCACTCGGCCGATCACGTCGTGGGTTGGGCGGATTCGGCGATGAACCAGTTCATCGAAAATTTCGAGCGTTTCCGTAACGGCCAGCTATTGGAAAATGTGGTCGACAAAAAGGCGGGTTACTGATTATGAAGTATTTTCTGTCCCTGATGTTGGTGGCTTCCGGCGCTTTGGCGCAGACTTATCACCCCGCGCCCGAGAACCTAAAGGCGCGCGAATGGTTTCAGGACAGCAAATTCGGACTGTTCATCCACTGGGGCGTTTACAGCGTGCTCGGCAAGGGCGAATGGGTGATGAACAACGACCAGATCACAGTAGCCGAATACGAGAAACTGCCGGCGCGCTTCAACCCCACCGAATTCAACGCGGCCGAGTGGGTCAACATGGCCAAGGACGCGGGGATGAAGTACATCACTATCACCAGTAAGCATCACGATGGTTTTGGAATGTGGGGTTCGAAGCAGAGCGACTGGAACATCGTCGACCGAACGCCTTATCACCAAGACGCGCTGAAGATGCTCGCGGATGAATGTCACCGGCAAGGCATCAAGTTGTTCTTCTATCATTCGCAGCTCGACTGGCATAATCCGAATTACTTTCCGCTCGGCAGGACTGGTTTGACAGCCGGACGGCCGACCGGGGGCGACTGGTACAAGTATCTGGATTACATGGATGGCCAACTCCGTGAATTGCTTACTGGCTATGGCGAGATCGGGGGCATCTGGTTCGACGGGATGTGGGACAAGCCCGATGCAGATTGGCGCCTGGCGAAGACTTACGGGCTGATTCACGGCCTGCAGCCGGCGGCGCTCATCGGCAGCAATCATCACTTGAAGCCGTTCGATGGCGAAGATTTCCAGATGTTCGAGCGGGACCTGCCCGGCAGCCGGACGGCGGAGTTCAACGCCAAGTCCGAGGTCGGAACTCTGCCGCTCGAGACCTGTGACACGATCAACGGGGCGTGGGGCTACAACAGCAGCGACAAACGGTTCAAGACGCCGGCGCAGTTGATTCAATACCTCGTGAAGGCCGCGGGGAACAACGGAAACTTTCTGTTGAACGTCGGGCCGATGCCCAACGGGAAGATGCAGCCGGAATTCGTGGAGCGCCTACACGCGGTGGGGGATTGGTTACGCAAGAATGGCGATTCGATCTATGGGACACGGGGCGGGCCGGTTAAACCAAGGCCGTGGGGAGTAACGACCCAGAAGACCGGCAAGATCTATGTCCACTTACTGGATTGGCCGGACCAGTTACTGGCTTTGCCGAAGCTCGCCAATGTCACCAAGGCGAACCTGCTGATGAATGGAAAGGCGGTAGAAGTGCGGCAGGTGGCCGATG
>DATHOT010000215.1:0-21884 GCA_035484655.1 Bryobacteraceae bacterium
GGTTCAGGCGATAGAATTCGCGCACCACCGGCGGGGTGGATTCGTTGTACTGCCGGAATTCTTCCTTGGTCTTGTTCGGCTTGTAGCGCTCCTGGACGAACTCATCCCACTGTTCGAGGTTTTCGAGAGGACCCATATACATTAGATTAACGCACTCCCCGCGGCGAATCGCTCGCCTCCGGAGTACTTGAAGTACTTACTACGGTTGATCGCGCGTTGAAGCAAGTGGTATGCTTGGACCCTACGTCAGGAGGTACCGAATCATGCGCTACCTGATAGCGAGCGCCATTATTGTTCTCATCATCGCCGGAGGGCTCACACTGCCGGCTCAAACATTGGCGGCGGGTTCTGGGACCACCGGGGCCGCTGCGCCACTGATGGTCCGTCATATCATCGGGCTCGAGAATATCAGTTCTCAAATGAGCGGCAACTTAACCGTTCAGAACGGGGCCATGCAATTTAGCGGGAGCAAGAGCGTCGCCAAGGTGCCCGTTATTTCGATTGATGGAATCTTTGTCGGAACTGAGACCACGCAATCGGGCGGTAAGGTCGGCAAGGTCATGAAGACCGCCGCGATGGCCGCGCCGTATGAGAGCGGAAAAGTCTTGAGCCTTCTGATGCGGACCAAAGTTGACATACTTACGATCTCTTACCGCGACACCGGCGGAGCCATGCATGCCGCAATTTTCGCGCTTCCCATCGGACAGGCAACCGATATGCGCACCAAGCTGGTCGCAGCCGGGGCGCGCGAGGGCGCTACGCCAGAGTTGAAAGAGAGGGCGCAGCAATGAAGCTGAATCGTGGATTAACTATCTGCGGGTTTCTCGCTATGCTGATCCCCGCACTGGCATTGGGCCAACAGGCGCCATCCCAGGCTGCCAGCAAGGCGAAGCCGCAGAAACTTTCCGCCTCGGCCATTCAAATCGAACCGATCGAGGCTGGAGACATCAGCATACCCGCGGAATTTCGCTATGCCATCTACGAACGATTGGTCGCGCGTGTTCGCAAGGATGGGACTTTCCAAAAGGTTTTCCGCAGCGGCGATCATGAAGCAGCCAATATTCCCGACCTGGTGACCCTTCGCACTACCGTCGGAAAGTTCAAGGAAGGAAGTCAACTGCGCCGAGAATTGACCACCGTCACAGGCGGCACCAGGGTAGACGTGACCTCGACCGTTGCGGCGCGCGACGGTCATGTGCTTTTCGAATCGGATCTGTCGGGCAAGGTGAGATTCTTCGGCGAAAACCTGGGCGTGACCAACGATTTGGCGAAGCGCATCGCCAAGCTTCTGCAGCAGCGTTTCTAGTCTCGGTGGTATGTCACGGGGTTAGATTCATATATAAGTTCCTCGCCAGCGATGGAACGGTAAAGTTGATCTGCGACACTCCGTCGATGATGCCCGCTGGTGCCGGGACGGATCGGAATCAGTTTGAGCGATGATGCGCTGGAGTTCCGCTGCTATCCTCAACATGTCATGCTGGGCGCGCGAAAAACTATCAAGTCAATTGGATACAAACTGGAAACAGGAATTCCACGCGTCCCAATTGTCATGCCGTGCTCGAAGATAGCAATACCATTGTTTGAGATTCCTGTAGACTAAGTGAACGATGCTTACCAAAGCACTTGCATGGGGCGTCATCTTGGTTTGTGCCGCTTCCGCTGTGTGGTGGCTATTAGACCCGGTTGGGTTTTCGCAGAATCCGGTTTTCAGCTATCTCAGACAGCTCTCGCTCCGGTCGTCAGGATATCACCGATAGGTTGATGCCACTGATGCCTGTAAGCGTTGATCTGCTGCTACGGCGGTGCGACATCGGTGCATCGGCGGAAGCGTCCACGACGGGCATTCCAAGAATCGGCACCACCAGCAAGCACAGCAAGCCTATGCCGAGCAAGGACCACGCTGTAGGCTCGGGAACCTCCACCAGCGTGAAGGCGACGTTGGATAGCTGGTTGCCAGAGGGGTCGAAGAACAGAATCCCACGGTCGGGGTCGAAGGATTCACGCGCATCCACTTCCCTTGGGAAGAAGGTGGAAGCGCCTGCTGATCCCGTCATGGCGATATCAACGATCTGCGGCACTCCAAAAGTGAAGGGTATTGAACCGGGAAAGGGTCCGGGTCCAGGGCAGTTGGTAGCAATTCCGCTGGGATTATCGACAATGCCTAAACCGATGCCTCCAAAGCTCATGGAGACCGATGAGCCCGCGTCGGAGGTACCTAAAAAACAGGGAAAGAAGAACCCATTACCCGTACCTCCTAATACTGTAAACAGATAATCCTCATCGAAATTGGCCAATGCCGACGAGGAACCCAGCGGTGGCAATCCCCCGGAGGCACCCGCATCAACACTAACGCCGAAAGCTCCAAGCCCGGGCGATATCTGCGAGTCTACAAACGCTGGTGCTGTGAGACCGGCGTGAGCCATGAAGTGTCCATCGTCGCAGAAGCCCATGGTGGTCACCCCATCGCACGTAACACTCGTGTTGATCGTCGCGGCGAATACAAGACCTAGTGCGAATGTGAAGGAGAGGGCACACTTGAACATCGAAATCCTCCTGATCCCAAGTTTTGTCAAAGCGGACTTTGGTTTGTTAAAACGTGGATAGCCATCACAGGTTATCTCGGTGGAAGCACCGCATCCTACGCATCGACACAGAAAGCAAGATCAAACCAATACTCAGCAAGAATACAGCGGAAGGCTCCGGCACCGACGTGCTAACGAGCGTGAAATCGACATTCATAAGCTGATTGCCAGAACCGTCAAAGAACTGAAGTCATCGGTCATGGCGGTCATGCACGAGCCCGCTCCGGTTCCACCCGTGATTGTGAACACATAATCATCGGCGAAAGTTGCCGAAGACGAGCCACTACCACCAACACCGGCGTTGACACCGATAAGGGCGCTGTCGTGAAACATTAGGTCGCCGCCAGATCCGTCGGCTTGGGCGTCACCTAGGTTGCCTATACACATTGTGAATTGAGGTCCCGTTGTTAAGACGCCGGGGCAGAAAGCCTCGGCGGTGATGGTCCGAGCGCTGGCACAACTAACCGCGAGGGTGAAGCAAAGGACATGCTTAAACGTCGGATTCCTCCTGAGCCTGCGCAGCACACACAAGCCTTGGCACTGTGACTCCGGTGGAGATCGGAACGTTTCAGTCCAAACGCAGAATTATTTGCGATTATCTGCCCATTTTGCAGTACACTTCCAATAAATGGACATTACGAAAATGCTGGCCGAGTTGAAAGTGGAACAGGAGGGGATCGAGCAGGCGATACTTGTGCTCGAACGTATCGCGAGTGGTCGTAGCAAGCGGCGGGGAAGACCTCCGGCTTGGATGAAGACGGTGAAACGCCGGGGAAGACCACCGGGCAGCAAGAACAAACCGAAGAACGAGTAGGGAGGTCTGTCTTCGGATTGTTGGCCGATTCGCGCCGTTCTTAGTGAAGCTGCAGCACGCCTTCAATGGGACTTTTCATAACGTGCTCCCCGGATTCTTGCCGCCTCCATCGAGCCACGCTGACGAACGTTTCGCCATCAATCGTCTTCGATGCCCGCGCTCGGGATCGCATCAACTTGAACCGATTCCGGTGTTATCCAATGCCCGAATTCCCTCCATGGTCTTGGAAGACGAGCCGCGATTGAGGATACAATCCTTCGGAGCAGACGCCAAGCGGGATTGCGTGAATCAACATACAAGGCCAACGCGGGAATGCGTTCTGCGTACCGAGCCAAAGGCGCAGACGTACCAGCCCAAAAGACGATCTCGTGGGTACCCCTTGAGATTAGCTCCTCGATCAGATACGAGCGCAGCACCTGCGAAACTGAATCACGTTGGTGTCCTCGATCGTTGTTCATTTGAAACAGTACCGTCGCTTGCCCATCGTCACACCAACCCCCCGCGACACTCAGCCATTTGCCGTCGCGTGCTCGCAGGCCAACCAATATCGGATCGCTTATTGTCGCTAACATTTTGAGTGCTCGTTTGATTCCGTCCGCATCGGCGGGTATGGACGATGTTCCTCGGAGCTGCAATGCCGCCGCGCAGAAGTGTTCTAACGGCACAGATCCAACGTAGCAACCTCCGGCCGCTTCGAACCGCCGTCGATAGTAACGAAAGTTTCGTCGGGTACGGGCACCCAGACCGTTCAAGAAATCGTCGTAGCTAGATGGAAGTTCCAAACGGCTGTGATTGGCGACGTGAAACGACACCGTATCCATATCCATCGAAGAAGCCAATGTCGATACAGTCTGAAGATTGAATCGGTCGCGTGGTACAACCGCTCTCAACGCCCGCGCCCTACCGGACGTGAGGAGCAATCCTACGGCTACGTTCAAGACGTGTTCGCGATGGACTGGCTCCGAGACGACATTCAAGCCCAGTGTCGTATCACTGTAGATGACTCCAGTACGACAGCCACAGAACAGCCTTTCTTTGACATAGACGATGCCCACCACGCGGTTGTTGTAAGTTACCGCCACAGCCAAAGGCTCCCAATGTTTTTCAGAGACGGATGCCAGGAAGAAATTTGGATGGAATGTGCTATGGCGATCCAGCAATAATTGCTTGGCCTTATCGGTGAGCGATCTGATCGATGCCGCGCTTGAGCACAGCGTCGCCGAGTAAGAATCCCCGACGTTAGATGCAGTTTTAACGACCAACATCTAATCCCCGTCCTAACCGCGTCCGTTACGAGCGGTGGCGTTTTGCTGAGGTAAGAATATCACAAGGCGGGGTACGCGTTCAGAATGTGATTGTGGGACACAAATGTATCGCCACACATTCATGCTCCATCCGTTTGCGCGGCAAGCAAACATCAACAGGCGATGCTCACATCGCCTTCCCGCTCTTCGCCGGCCCACGCACGAAAACTTTCAGCACTCGAAGGTAGGAATTGGTGGAGATCGCCGACAGACAGCGGCACGCATACCGAGTACGCAGTCTTCGGCCACGCCCGCCAGGCGGAATCCTAATCGTGAATGGTCTTGGGGTGAAGGGTTTTTGATGTACTGTTTCTCGCGCATAAAGCCTTCCCATGCGGGGACAAGCGGCGATGCTGGCTCGACCGGACGCAACCGGCACGCCTGCGGGTCGGTTCTTAATCTTTGGAATCATCCGGTCAAGACCTCTGTTTTTCGTCTTGACCAGATCGACGATGCGGGGATAAATTCTTTCGTCTGATGGTTTGGAGCTGGCGGAGGGGCTTGAACCCCCGACCCTCTGATTACAAATCAGATGCTCTACCAACTGAGCTACGCCAGCTTAGCTTTCAATCAACACGGGTACAGCGCGACTACCATTTCACAGCGGAACGTGCACCCGACGCCTAATGAACGCATCCACTCCTGCTTCTCCCACCCTTGTGAGCATCGTATGCGGAAAAGGGATCACGAACTCTTCAAACAACTTCAGTTTATCGCAAGCGCGAACTCGTGCGGGCTCGGTGTCATCCAGAACCCTCGAACGGCCATACACCTGCTCATTCAGTCGCAGGAGAAGAAAATGCGAACACTGGTTTTTACCGCTCTGTTTGGCTTGGCCCTTGGGATAGTACCGGCCTATGCCGAGGTCGTTATACGGGTTCGGCCGCCGATTAGCATCCACGAACACCGCACGCCGCGTCCAAGCCGGCACCACGTCTGGGTAGGCGGATACCACCGCTATGAAGGAAACGAATATCACTGGCAGGCGGGCCGGTGGGAAGAACCGCCACGCGCCCATGCGGTATGGATCGCCCCCCGTTACAGGCATCGCCATGACGGGTATGTTTATACCGAAGGCTACTGGCGGTAGCTGTGTTCTGAAGGCGCTCGTTTTTTGACCGCCCAAGGTCATTGCGTCACAAATATCGTTAACGGGCCGCGCCTGCCCGCCCTAACTACAGCTTCAGGATCTTGATCGATCCGTTGCTACTGTCGAGTTCAATCAGCGGTCCGCCGCTCCCGATCGTGCCGTGCAGCTCGGAGTTCCTCCGCCGGTCGCTATCGCTCCGTAAACCGTCGAAGTCCGACGTGATGGACGAGTGCGACGTGGCGGCCCGAACGCGCGCGCTCGCCGCCGCCGGCAGCCGCAGCAGAATTGACGAATTGCGGGTCGAGGCCCGAACCTCCGGCAATTGTTTGGCATCCAGCGTCAAATCAATGTGCCCGTTCGATGTCTCGGCCCTCACCGGCCAGGTCGCCGCCGGATCGTTCAATCGCGCCGTGATGCTTCCATTTGAAGTCGTCCCCTCGAATGACCCATGCATGGTTTCGGCTCGGATCGCTCCATTCGACGTATGCAGATTTACGTTGCCGTCCACATCCTGCGCTTCGATCGTTCCATTGGACGTTCGCGCCTCCACTTCACCCTTGACCCTGGTGACGCGCACGCCGCCGTTCGACGTATGCAATCGCGCGTGGCCCTCCACGTCCTCCACCTGGATCCTCCCGTTGGATGTGGAAATGAGATCGAGCAGCGCCTTATGCGGTACGCGTATGGAAAAGCGCACGCCCATGTTCCGATAATAATCCGGGGGCCGGACAGCTCTAATCCGCAGCGAGCCCGGAGTCGCGTCGACTTCGATCTTCAGCGCGTCCAGCGCTCCTTTAGAGCTGGCCGATTTGGTGCCGTTGACCTCCACCGAGTTTTGCTCCCAGCCGCGCAGTTCAATGGAGCCGTTGAAGGTCTCGATCGATACAGCGCCGCCAGCCTCCAGCGGATGGGTGGAATGAAAATCCTCATGGAAGGTGTCGAATCCATCGAAGTCGCCGACGTACAGGCATCCGCCCAGCAGAAGCGAAGCTGCCACCAGGGGCAGCAGACGAGCAAGCGTTCGCATCCATCACCTCTTGGGATCTACTACGAGAATCCTGGCAGTGGCGTTCCAAAACAAATCGCCGCAGAGCGTGGCAGATAGCTTGCACTAGCCGGTTGCGGGGCTGGAGTACGTTGGAGGACCCGATTTCGTATGTCTAAGAATACACAGTGCTTTACCATCTTGTTGGCGATGCTCGGCTTAGCCTGTGTTCCCCCGGCCTCTGCGAAAAAAGGAGACAAAAGCGAGGCTTCCGCAGCAGAAATTACCGCCAACAGCCACCCTGTGCTCTGGAGCAATCCCACCGACATTACATCCCGTAACCTGTTCTATGGTCCTGGCGGCAAAGACCACCAGCCGCAAGGCAAATTCACCTTCACCAAGGAAGATCTGGATGGGACCAGCCCGAAATTCTTCGTACGCGATCAGGATGGAGTGAAGTGGAAGGTCAAGCTAGGCTCCGAGGCGCGGCCGGAAACGGCAGCTTCCCGTCTGACCTGGGGCGTCGGGTATTTTGCCAACGAGGATTACTTCGTCTCCGACTTGCAGGTGGAAAATCTCCCGCCTCGTCTGCACCGCGGGCAGAAATTCATCGAGGCTCGCAGTTCCCTAGCCAACATTAGTTCTGTCCCTAGCGTGCGGCTGAAAAGGTATCTCAAGGGCGAAGAGAAGAGTGGCAACTGGGCCTGGGGTCAGTCGCCTTTCACTGGAACGCGAGAGCTCAACGGACTGCGCGTCCTGATGGCGCTCCTGAACAACTGGGATTTGACCGACGATAACAACGCGGCCTACGAAGAGGAGTCAGATAGAACGCCGCGCGAGGTTTTTATGGTGACCGATCTCGGCTCCACCTTCGGCCCGGGACGGCTGACTTGGCCTCTCAGCAGGTCGAGGGGCAATCTTTCCGCCTACCGGCACGCGAAGTTCATCACCAAGACCACGCCCGGCTACGTCGATTTTCAAACTCCCGGGCGGCCTTCCTTCTTCTTCCTTTTCACTCCACGCGAATACGCCCACAAGCTCGAAATCCGCTGGATCGGCAGGCATATCCCGCGCGGCGACGCCAAGTGGCTGGGTCAACTCCTCGCGCAGCTCTCACCCCAGCAGATTCGCGATGCCTTCCGCGCCGCGGGGTATTCCGCGCAAGACGTAGAGGGTTTTGCCCAGGTAGTCGAATCAAGAATATCGCAGCTTCAAGAGCTATAAGGAATTTCGAAACGGCTAAGGGATTGCACTCGATCTAAATGATTGCTCAGAGTTGTTTTAGTACCAAACAGGGTACTTGGTCCCCTTAGCTGGCGCGATCTAGTGTATGCTGTCTGAATTGCCGTCTACGATGTCTTAGCGGGGTGACGTACGAAGTTTAATCGCAGGGAAGTTTTGAGAGGCGCTGCCGCCCTCGCCCTTCCAGCAGTATCGCGCGGCTCAACTGATGTTTCCGGCCCGGCGCAGCACATCTCCTCGGACGCGGGGCTGCAAGCGTCGGTCTATAGCGACGGCCGTTATGACGTGACAGTTGCGACCCCGGGCTGGGTCTTCGCCGGCTCGGTGGGCGTCGCTCCGGATAGCATCAATGTCAACAGTGGCAATGATGCTCTCGGCTCCTGGCAGGAGATCGCCCTTTCCTGCGGCTCCCAAAGCAGCGCCATCCGTTTGTATGACGGGCGCGCCGTTGCGCTGTTCACAACCCAATATGCGATCGACAGCCCCAATGCCAAAGCATTCCCGCATTTCACGTCGTTTCCGCAGAACTTGTTCACGTTCACCTTTGGCGGTCTTTGGGCTTATACCTTCAATTCGCTGAACAATCGGAGTCCGTGGCTGTTTTACGATTCGCAGTCGAATGCATTCCTGATGTCCCCGGCGGCGAACTTCATGACCGCGATCACGCAATTCGCCAGCGACGGCGCAATGGAAGCCGCCATTGATTCTCGAATCGGTACTCTGCCGGCGGGTTTTACTCATCGCGCCGTGCTGGCATTCGGTTCAGGTATCAATGCGGCGTTCGATACGTGGGGCAAAACGCTGACCGGTCTTTCGGGCAAGAGTCTTCCCTCCAACGACTCGAATGCGCTGCTCAACAAGCTCAGCTATTGGACCGATGCCGGCGCAGCTTATTACTACCACCCCTATGATCCAGCCCAATATATTCCGGTATTAAACCAGTTGCCGGCCCAGTTCGAAGGTTTGTCGACGCCCATCGGTTCTCTGGAACTCGATAGCTGGCATTACCCCAAGGGCTCGCCGCCTTCCTGGACCAACAATAGTTTTGGGTTGGACACTTTTGTGGCGGACCCGACGATTTTTCCACATGGTCTGGCGGCTTTTCAGCAGTCCCTCGGCGTGCCACTCATCACGCACACCCGTTGGATCGACCCCAGCAGCCCTCTGCGCAACAAGTACACCGTTTCCGGATTCGTGGCCACCGATCCACAATATTGGAAGGATTTCGCCGCGTATCTATCCAGCAGCGGCGTGCAGGTTCTGGAGCAGGACTGGCTCTGCGGCCCGGCCGTCCCTGATTTCAACCTGACCGACCCGTACGCTTTTCTCGACAACATGGCCTCTTCCATGCAGGCGGCCGGCCTCAGCATTGTCTACTGCATGCCGCTCTGGACGCATATCATGCAGTCCACCAAGTACGACAATGTCATTGCCGTGCGCAGTAGCAACGACAATTTCATGCGCGCGCGCTGGGACGAATTATTGTTCAATGCTCGCATTGCGAGCGCCGTTGGATTATGGCCTTTTGCCGACGCGTTCAAGAGTGTCAACCAACGAGATGTCCTGGTAGCGACATTAATGGCCGGACCCGTTGGCTCAGGAGACCCGCTTGGCACTGCCGACGAAGTGAATCTCCGGCGTGCGGTGCGGACGGATGGCGTGATTGTGAAACCCGATGCTGCCCTCACGCCGCTGGACGCAACCTTTCAGGCGTTTACGCAAAGCAGTTCCGCTCCCATGATCGCCTCCACCTATACGGACCACACCGGCCTCCGGACCGCCTACGTGCTGGCCTATGGGAGAGTCGCTGGTGCTTTGAGCCAGATCGAGTTTTCGCCTGGATCGGTGGGCGTGACAGTACCGGCGTACGTCTACGACTTTTTTCAGAATAAGGGTACGGTAATTCAATCGGGAGCCGGGTTCACCGCGTTGGTTGACTACAATGGCTCGTATTACATGGTCGCGCCCATCGGCCCATCGGGGATTGCGTTCCTCGGGGACTCGGGCAAATTCGTCTCCTGTGGCAAGAAGCGCATCGAGCAGCTGTCCGACAACGGCGCCTTGCAAGTGTCGATACGATTCGCTCCGGGCGAGGAGTTCGTAGCGTTGCGCTTATACGCCACCACCCCGCCGCGCGTTTCGGCCACCTCAGGGACCGTCGGAAGCCCGCAAAGCCACGGCGAAAATCTCTACCGGGTGGTCGTTCATCCGGATCGGAATGGCGCTGCAGCTATCACTTTTCGGGCTGCCGCCGCCTCCTTGGCATAGCCGACGTGGGTCGACGCGCGCTGGTGGCATTGGCTGTCCTGACTAACTCGCTCGCGGCCCAAACCTGGATCAATCACCAGAGCGGCGTTACGGCATCCTTGCGAGGCGTGAGTTCCGCGGGCGATCGAGTGGTCTGGGCTAGCGGCTCGGGCGGCACTTACCTTGCAACCACCGACGGCGGCGCAACCTGGCACGCTTCCACCGTACCTGGCGCTGAAGCGCTCGATTTTCGCGACGTGCACGCCCTGGATGCCCGCACTGCCTACCTGCTGGCCAGCGGACCTGGCGACAAATCGCAAATTTACAAGACCAGCGATGCAGGCGCGCACTGGACTCTTCAATTAACCAATCCGGATCCAAAGGGCTTCTTCGATGCGCTCGCCTTTTGGGATGCCCGCCGCGGTATCGTGCTCGGCGATCCGGTGGAGGGCCGCTTTGTCATACTGACCACCGTGGATGGCGGTGAACACTGGCTGCGGCAGCAGACGCCGCCGGCGCTGCCGAACGAAGGAGCATTCGCGTCCAGCGGCACCTGCCTCATCGTTCGAGGACGGAGCGAAGCTTGGTTTGCAACCGGTGGTCCAGGTGGAGCGCGCGTCTTTCATTCCCAAGACGGCGGCAGGGCCTGGAGCGTGGCTCAGACGCCGGTCCGGAACGACGCTGCGGGCACTGGAATATTTTCGCTCGCATTCTCAGATCCCCGGTACGGGATTGCCGTTGGCGGCGATTACACCAAGCCGGCCGACAGCCAGCACAACATTGCCGTGACGTCCGATGGCGGAAAAACTTGGACCGAGCCGTCCGGTCCGCACCCCAACGGCTATCGGTCCGCCGTCGCATTTGTGCCGGATAAGAAAATGTGGGTTGCCGTCGGGACAACCGGCTCCGACATATCCTACGACAACGGGAAAAGTTGGAAGCCCTTCGATACCGGCGCGTTCAACGCGGTCAGTCTCGTGTCGAGCAAATCCGGCTGGGCGGTGGGACCCAACGGCAGACTCGCCGAATTCAGATTGGGCCCCAGCTCACCTAAGAGCGGCCGCCGCGCTCCTTGAGAAACTCCGCCATTCTGGTCTGCTTGGTTTCGACAGCGATGGCGAGCGGCGTCCGATCGGAGCCTCGGACCTTAGCGGTGGCATTCACATCCGCACCACGATCCAACAGTAGTCGAGCCAGTTCCACATGACCCTTACTCGAGGCAATGTGCAGCGTAGTCTGCCCCAGTGACCTGGCGTGAACGTCGGCGCCGGCGTCCAGCAGGAATCCAGCGATTTCTACTTGCTCAGCCGCGAACGCCGTGTAGGCGAGCAAAGCGATGTCGTGCGCGCCACGTTCCCGCAGACAGTCCCGATCATCCTGGACTAGTCGTCTCACCAGGTCGTGCGCGCCCAGCAGTGTAGCGGTGCAGATGGAAACCGGCGCACCAAGGTCCGCTAAGAATTGGGCCGTTGGCGCCAACCCCATGTGTGCCGCTGCTTCGATCGCAAGTTCGTCCCAAGTGGCGCGTGTCATCGCTAGTGTCGGGCAGAGTCTCTGAAGCCGCTTGACCTGGTCGAAATCAAAATGGGCGACCGACACAAACTGATTGATAAGTTCCTGTGGGATTCCGTAGCTCTCTTCGCGCGTAACCGGATTTCCGCGCAGGTCCTGCGTGTAACGCCGGGTGAAGTTCACGCGCTCGATCGCGGACGCTCCACGGAGCGCCACTATCGCCTCGCCGTTGGCGACATCGACCGACAGTTTTCCGTCCGCGTCGCGAACCTCCGCATTCGCCCCTCGGTGGATCAGCATTTCGACCAGGTCGTCGTAGCCGCGTGCCGCCGCCAGGTGCAGAGCGCTCTTACCGTCCCGGCGCCGCGCATTGGGGTCTGAGGCGTTCATCAATAAGAACCGCGACATCTCGGTTGCCTTTTCCCGGTCCGGATGACCCACCGCCGCCAATAATGGACTTTCGGGGCCGGCGCTCAAATCGGCCCCTTTCATAGTGAAGAATACGACCAGGTCGGGATGCCCGGCATCGGCTGCCAAGTGCAGCGGCGTGCGGCCGTCCGGTAAACGATGATACGCGATGCCAGGATCGCCTTTGGATAGTTCCGTCGCTCGCGCAATATTCCCGCTGACAGCGGCCTCAAACTCGTCCAGCACCAAGCCGCGGCGCATGAGTTCTTCCGCAATCTTGCTGTGGCCGTTCAAGCAGGCCAGGATGTAAACCGACACCCCGGCGGCATCCCGGGCATAGTGCAACGCCGGGTCTCGGTCGAGCAGGGAAACGACTGTCGGTAGGTCGCCCGCTGTTACCGCCTGCCGAAACCTCTCCGAATCCAGCGGCGCTTTCTTGGTTTCGGTATCTGCGCTGGCCTCTGCCGTTGTGACGAGGGCCGCGCTGGCTGCTTGGAGAATCTTTCGTCTGCTGGTCATGGACCAAATCTGCGGCAACGCGTGGCGGCCCGCAAGACATGCCGTATTAATTTTTTGTTTGCGGCCAACTGTCGAGCCGTCAATCGATTGGGAGCTGCTGTAAATGCTATGGCACCCGCGAACGCCGTCCAGCGGAGACCGCCACCGGCGCATTGGCTCTATACTGAAACCGTGCAGGCGACGGAGACCAACGCGATCCTCCTCCGCTTTGGCGCTTTCGAACTGAACCTGCAGACGAACGAACTACGCCGAAGCGGGGTGCTGCTCAAATTGTCGCCGCAGCAACTGCAGGCGCTGCGCCTGCTCACTGAGAATGCGGGCCAAGTCCTGACACGCGAGCAAATCCAGCGCGAACTGTGGGGCGACGACACGTTCGTCGACTTCGACCGGAATCTCAACGTCTGCATCGCGCAAATCCGGGCGACCCTCAATGACGATTCCGATGCCCCACGTTACATCCAGACCATCCCTAAGCGCGGCTACCGGTTTATTGCTCCAGTGGAGCGAGTCAACACTTCTCCGGCCGTCAAATCATCACTGGCGCTTCCTCGCGCGAGATGGTTTTGGATTGCCACCGCCCTGTTCCTCACTTCCTGCAGCATGGTCGTCGGCTATCTTGCCTGGCACACCGCCGGCAAAGCAGAACGGGTAATGCTCGCGACGCTACCCTTTGAAAATCTGAGTGGCGACCCCAAAGAGGATCTCTTCACCGACGGTCTCACCGAGGAACTGATCGGCCAGTTCGGCAGCTTGAATCCGGACCGCCTGGGCGTGATCGGGAGGAGTTCGGTGACCCGATACAAACGCGCGCCTCATGGCATCGATCAGGTTGGCCGCGAGCTTGGCGTGGATTATGTCGTCGAAGGGACAGTTCGCAGAAGCGCCGGCCAGATTCGGGTGTCCATGCGGTTGATCAAAGTCGCCGATCAAGCCCAGGTCTGGGCAGACACCTCGGAGCGCAGTGAATCGGAAATGTTTCGAATGCAGGAAGAGACCGCTGCGCGGATTACGGGAGCTGTCGCCGAGAAGTTGCTCGGCGGGAGTACGGCGCCAGCATCCACCGCGCGCCCTCGCAACCAGGAATCCTACCAGGCTTATCTGAACGGGCGATATTTGCAACACAGGGACAGCCGCGAGGGTCTCGAGCGCAGCATCGGCTTCTTCGAAACCGCAGCCCAGCTGGATCCTCAATTCGACCAGGCCTATTCGGCCGCCGCCGAAACGTACGTCGCGTTGGGCCGGTCCGGCAGTCCGCCGCAAGATGTTTTCCCTCGGGCGCGAGCCCAAGCTGAGAAGGCGCTTTCCATCAACCCGGCCAACGCAGAAGCACACAACGCGCTGGCCAACGCGCTCTTCTGGTATGAGTGGAATTGGCCGCTCTCCGAAGAGCATTTCAAGCGAGCCGTCCTCCTCAATTCCAGCTTCTCGCTGGCCTATCATGATTACGCGTTCTTCTTAATAGCCATGGGCCGGACCGAGCAGGGTCTGTCATCATTGCGCCGCGCGATCGCGCTAGATCCGCTCTCGGCCCGCGTGAACATCGATGCGGGCTGGCTGCTTCTACAGGCTCATCGCTTCGATGATGCGATTCGTCAGGCCCGTCGCGCTCTCGAGTTGGAGCCAGGGCTGGCCGAAGCGGAGGCCTGCATCCGGCGAAGCACGTTGTATCAGAAGAAGCGGGCGCCGGATCCCGAAGCTGCCCGGAAGCTACAGGACGCGGAGAAATCAGGGGCTGACCCGTTCACCCTAGCCACTGGTTATGCTTTCCTCGGCCAAAAGGGCCGCGCTTTGGATGAGCTGGAGAACGCCTTCGCGAAACGCAGTATCATGATGCCGCTGCTTCGTAGCGAACCGGCTCTCGACGTGCTTCACGATGAGGCTCGCTTCCAGGCACTCAGTCGAAAACTGGCTTTGCCCTGAACTACTCGCGCGGCACCAGCCGGATCATGCTGATGTTGACCGTGAAAATCCGATCGTCGGTCGGCACGCTCCACGCCGGTCCAGCTTGAATATCGATGTGATAATCGTCGCTCTCCGGCAAGTCGGCTTCGACGATGAACAATCCCGGCCGGTCCAGTTTCCAATCGCCCACCTTGCGCCCGTTGGCGCTCGCGGAAAGCTCCACCGGATGTCCCTCGCTGGCATGTCCGCGAATCCGCAACCGTTGCGGGCCGGGCTTCATGCGTACCAGCCGCGCGGCTGCGCGCTCGCCGATCCATCGGTATTTATTTCCGAAGACTCCTTCCAGCTCGTACCAGTCCCCCAACAACCGCTCCTCGTGGCTGGGCAGGCAAAAATCGATGACGTCCGCCCGATCGCCGGGATACAGCTCCGCCCGGTCGCCTGAAGGAAGCAGGTTATAAACGCCGCCTTCATTTCGCGCCTGATAGTCGCAGTCGCTGCAATGCAGCGTATCGCCGGCATCGCGAGTCAAAGCTCCATGACAATCGGGACATCGAAGCTGCGCCTGAAATTCTGACGCATCGAATGGAACACGCGGCGCATCACCGCCCTTGCGGCCTACCGCGGCCAACGTCCCGCCGAGTAAGTGCGCGGCTCTCCATTCTGAGCGATATGGATCCAGGCGCGTGGCCGCGCGTTTCACGATACGCTCGCCCCAGCCGCGCTCCGGTACGAAAATCTCGTACTCGGCGTCCATAAAATGCTTCCCGATGAGACGCCGCCAGTCGCTTAGGCCCATGGTGTGATTCTGCCGGATGCCAAAGCTCTCCTCCTGACGCGCGCCAATCACATCGCGCACCAGATATCCCAGCAGTCCCCAGTCGTAAAGCTTGCGCTCCCACGGCTTCATGGTGTTGTAGTAAGGACAGCGATAAAGACGCAACGAAAGCAGGCGCTTCAGCGGCTCTTCAGCAAAAAGGAACGTGCCGCCGGGAGCGAGCACGCGCTTCACTTCCAGAAACACGCTCTCCATGTTCATGAACTGGCTCAGCATCTGAAACGCCATCACGAATCGAAGCGAGCCGTCGGCAAACGGTAGATTCACCGCGTCGCCGGCCACCCGAATGGGCGATCTCGAAAGCCGCCAGCGATCCTTCAAGGCGGCGCCGTAGCGCAACGAATCCGCCGAAATGTCCAGCGCAAAACCGCTCGCGCCGAATTCGTTTGCCAGCATATAGCTGGTATGCCCGACATTGGAGCCGATTTCGAGAAACGGCGTCATCTCGCCAATGAACCGCAAATGGTTTCGGATGACCGCGCCTCGGCGCACGTTCTGTTCGGCGTAATGCGCGATGGCGCGCTCCGGCTCGCCCAATGAAGCGAAGTTGTGAAACTCCACCTCCGCGCGCTTCACAGCCAGCGACTGCGCTTCCATCAAAGCAGCATCTCCAACGTAAGCGACCGCAGATCCGGCACGACAATGTCCGGTGCATGCGATTGCAGCTCTTCGAACTCGGTCAAACCAGTCGCCACCGCGATCGCCTGGATGCCGTTCGCCTTGGCCGCTCGAACGTCATTTGGATGATCGCCGATCAACGAAATATGGCTATCGCGGCCGATCCATCCCTGGCGCCGCGCGTGCCGGATGGCGAAGCCGACCAATCCAGCGCGGTCGTTGGCCAGTTCAGCAAAAGCGCCGAAGCGAAAATACGGGCGCAAGCCCGCTCGTTCCATCTTTCGCCAGCCGATGCGCGAGAGATTCCCCGTCACAAGTCCGATCACCGCGCCCCGCCGCTGCAGCCGGCCTAACATGCGCCGGACGCCGGGACAGACTTTCCTCGCCAGGTTGGGAGAGGTACGGACATAGATGGATTGCGCGTGTTTGATCACGGCCGGCATCGCCTTTCGAATAGCGCCCGGTTTCATCCCCGCTCTGGTCATCATGGTGGTGAGAATATCGCGATCCAACATACCGGCCACCGGCACACCCTCGGTAGTGGTCTCCACTGAAACAGTGCGGCGGATGGCATCCACCAGCGCTTGCCGATGATGCGGTCCGGCGCGGCGGATCAGCGTTCCGTCGATGTCGAAAAGCACCATTGCGTCCACGCGGTTCAAATCCTACTATAGATCATGGAGATTGATTTCCCGAACGGGAAAAAACTCCGTCTGGTAGTTGGCGATATCACCAAGATCCGTGTCGACGCCATTGTTAACGCCGCCAATGCGGGCTTGCGCGGGGGTGGAGGCGTGGATGGCGCCATCCATCGCGCCGGTGGGCCCGCGATCATGCGCGAGCTGGACGAAATTCGCGCCAGCTCCGGCGGCTGTCCAACAGGCAGTGCCGTCGTCAGCACTGCGGGCGCGCTTCCGGCCCAGTATGTGATCCACGCCGTCGGCCCGATTTATCGGGATGGGCTGCACGGCGAGCCCTCCCAATTAGCAAGTTGTTATCACAAGTGCCTGGAATTGGCTGAAGAGCGCGGCGCGCGCACGGTCAGTTTTCCAGCCATCAGCACCGGCGCGTACGGCTATCCCACCAATGAAGCCGCCGAGATCGCGCTCGCTAGCGTCGCCCAGCATTTCGAGCAGACCAGCTCCGGCGTGCGAGAGGTTTTGTTCGTTCTTTTCGACCAGGGCTTTTACGATATTCACGCCCGCGCCGCATCTCGCCGCTTTCACGTCGATCGGCTTGAAAGGCACGCCTAGCTTGCTATCGAGAGAAAAACAACTGGTCTCTCATAACGCTCGAAGTAAGGCCCACCAGCAACGACAGCCCACCCCGGCGCAAACGGAGCTGATGTGGGTATGGCTGGTACTCATTTACTTCGTTGCCGTGTTTGTCCACTTCGCCTGCTTGAAGCCCCAGAGCATTTTCCCTTTGGTGGCGACCGATGAAGCTCAATATGTCGCCCTGGGAGAGAATCTCCGGCTCGGTCAAGGATTCACGGCGCATGGGGAGTTCCACGCCGCAGCCCCGCCTCTCTATCCTCTATTCGTCGCTTTTGCCCACTCCTGGGGCGCTTACCCCCGGCTCTCGTTGTTGTGGTTTAGTTGCTTCGCCATTTGTCTCGCACTTTTCCCGGCCTATGCTTTAGCGCGGCACGTCAATCTTAGCCGATCCATTTCTTGCCTTCTGGCGGCGGCCGTCGCACTACTCCCTCACACGTTGTGGGCTGGCTTGTACATGGCCGAAACGCTCAACTACCCTCTTTTCGTCGCCGCCTTCTATGTCCTGGCTCGATGGGTAGAAGAACCTACAGTGCACCGCGACTGGTTCGCGGCGGGGCTGCTGTCCGCAATGGTTCTAACCAAGGTGGCGGCTTGGTCTTTTGTCGCGGCTATTCTGATCACCGTGATTGTCTTGTCGATCTCGCGGCGCGGTCCAGCCCGGCTTTGGCTTCACGCGCTCAGAATCTTTTCGCTCGTCATTGCCTCGCAGCTCGCGTGGCAGGTTTTCAAATATGCCCATCGCGCCGCTGGATTTGGATCGTATGGGCACGCGTTGGGTGACTTCGGCTTGCCGCAGTTATCGGCCGGATTGTTAGGCGCCTATCTGGGCGATTTTCTGCTTGCGCCGGGCATATTTGTAGCCGTCCCATTAATTCTGTGGTTCAGACAATATGGTCCAAAACGCTTCGCTTTAGCGATTCTGTTGGCAGCCACTTTGATCTGCCAACTTGCAATCCACGGTCTTCTGGAAGGCGGCATTACTGGATTGGTCCGAGAACGGCTCTTCTTTTACCCCATGCCTATCATGGCCATATTCGCCGTGAAAGGACTCGATTCCTGGGACGCCGCCAACAAGCGAATTAAAGTACTGTTCGTGGCAGCGCCGCTTTTTCTACTTTGGCTGGCCAGTCAATTCGCGTTTTCTTACAATCCGGTGCTCGATATTCCCTGGGCGAGCCTGCTGGGCTCCTTCGCCTGGATCAGCGTGGACAGCTTTACTAAATTCCATTTGATGGCAGTAACCGCTTTTGGCATTGTGACCGGAGGCATCCTGTTCGCGCTACTTCCGCGTCGATGGATACAGCCATCGCTGGCCACGTTCGTCCTTGTTTTCTATAGCTGCGCCTTTGCGAGCAGCACGACAGAAATGACCCAGTTGAGCGGGCGCGGCAAAACGGAAGTGGATGCCTACGTCTACTGGCTTTCGGTCCAGAAAGTCAACCCCGACGATCGACTCATCATTTGCGGCCCCATGGCATATTACGAAGAGCGCCATAGATCGGCGCCGTTTGATCCATTCTTTGTAGATTGGCAGCGGAGATTCCGCTTCAATGACATTTGGCTTTATCAGTTCGAGACCTACGGCCGTTACGATGTTCGAATGGCCCAGACTCCGGACCAGATTCGAGAGCTGGCGCGTCCCGGCGATCATATTTTGTGTACGACGCGGCTAACCGGTTTGGATCTCGCCAGCTATCGAATGCCGATGTATCTATATACGGCGCCGAAAGCGCTGGCAGCTTCGCCCCGGCCGCTCTACACCGTCGACATAACGGCGGAACAGTCCTACAAAGGCGTGCTTGGTCCGCCCCTCAATTTGCCGGCCGGAAATTATCGAGCCACGGTCTTCATGAGACCCGCTCCCGGCGCGCAATTCTCGGTGGAGGTGGTGAAGGTCGACAACCAAGCCGTTATCGCAAAGCGAGAAGTCGATACGCCCGGGAGCACTTTCGACTTCTTCGATCCGGGAGACGCTGCGGTCCAGTTCCATCTGGGAGGGACGGGCGATCCCGCCCTGTTTCAATTATTGACATTCGCCTATGTTGGTCCGGCGCGGTAATTTATGTTTTCAAGAATTGTTGAATGGATTTTGTCGCCTGCTTGATGCGATGGTCGTTCTCCACCAGCGCGAATCGCACGTGCCCTTCGCCCAGCGGCCCGAATCCGATGCCTGGCGAGACGGCCACCAGCGCCTTTTGCATGAGCAGCTTTGCGAACTCGAGCGAGCCAAGCGCGCGATGCTGCTCGGGAATCGGCGCCCAAACGAACATGGATCCCCGCGGCGATTCTACGGGCCAGCCGGCGCGCTTCAATCCGCTGACCAGCAGGTCGCGGCGCTTTTGATAAGTCGAGCAAATCTTCTTGGTCTCTTTGGAGCACTCGCGCAGCGCGATAATCGACGCGATTTGTATCGGCTGAAAAATTCCGTAATCGAGATAGCTCTTGATTCGCGCCAGCGCGCCGATCAGCTTCCGGTTGCCCAGGCAGAAGCCCACGCGCCACCCCGCCATATTGAAACTCTTTGACATGGAATAAATCTCGATTCCGATCTCCTTGGCGCCGTCCACCTCCAGTAGACTGGGCGCGCGATAGCCGTCGAAACAAATATCGGCGTACGCGAAATCGTGCACGATCATGGTTCCCTGGTGCGCCGCCATGCCGACGATGTCGCGGAAAAACTGAAGGTCCACGCACTGGGTCGTCGGATTATGCGGAAACGAAATCAGAATCATCTTCGGCTTCCGCGACGAGGTCTTATACAGATGTTCCAGACCATTCAGGAAGGTGGCCGGATCGGGCATCGGAAGCATGCAGGCGTGGCCTTCCGCCATGATCACGCCGTACTGATGAATCGGATAAGCCGGATTTGGAGACACCACCGCGTCGTCAGGCCCTACCACCGCAAACAGTAGATGCGCCAGCGCGTCCTTGGCGCCGATGGTGACGATAGCCTCGGATTCCGGATCCAACTCGACGCCATACTGCGCGCGATAATGCTTGACGATCTCCACGCGCAACTGCGGAATGCCCCGCGACATCGAGTAGCGGTGATTGCGCGGATTCTTAACGGCTTCGATCAGCTTCTTGACCACCGGCTCCGGTGTCGCGCCGTCGGGATTACCCATCCCCAGATCCACCACATCCAGTTGCGCCGCGCGCGCTTTGGCCTTCATCTCGTTGATGACGGCAAACACGTAAGGCGGCAACTTCTGTATGCGGTAGAATTCGTCGGGAATCGCGGACATACTTTATTGTAGAGGCATGCTCACCGATTTGGTCCAGATCCGCAGGCTCGGCCAACAGAAGCGCGACGAGAATTTCCGCTTTCGGGCCTACCTCAAGAATCACCGCCATTCCGACCGCCGGCTGCGGCGATTCGGCGAAGAGATTGAAGCGCAGATCGATTGCACGCAATGCGCGAATTGTTGCCGCGTTAGCGAGGTCGGCATCACGGATCGCGATATCGAGAAACTGGCCAAGTTTTTGGGCATGTCGAGAACGGAGTTCCTGCGCGACTCTACCCAGCGTGATGACGAGGACGGCCTCATCCTCAAAAAGACGGAAGCCGGGTGTGTCTTTCTGAAAGACAACCTCTGCACCGTTTACGAAGCCCGTCCCCAGAACTGCGCCAATTTTCCGCACCTGGTGCGAGGCACTGGCTCAATCGCCAGCCGCACGTGGCAGTTCGTCGATCGTGCGGAGTATTGCCCCATCGTGTACAACTGGATCGAAAAGGTCAAAGAAGATATCGGCTTCTGATCAACTCATGACCATCGAAGATCTGCTCGAACGCCTCCAGGAATTCGACCTCCTGCTCGATACCGATCCGAAATTGCCGAGCGTGACCGGCCTGGTAGCCGGCGGCACCGGCGGGCGATCCTGGTGGGCGCATCCACAAGCCAAGCAGATGTACCGATTGTCGTGCGGGCTGCGCGATCATCCCGACGTCCTGA
Organism: Bryobacteraceae bacterium; assembly: GCA_035484655.1. Taxonomy (GTDB): domain Bacteria; phylum Acidobacteriota; class Terriglobia; order Bryobacterales; family Bryobacteraceae; genus Palsa-89. Next base: position 21,292 of record DATHOT010000215.1, read on the forward strand.
TGGTGAAACTGATCTCGCGTAAGCTCACCTTTATTTATCGCCCGCTTTGGCCGGCCATCGTCGCCATCGGAACGGCGCGCGAGCCCTGGCAGATGGATGGGCTCTCGAAAGAAGCCAAAGCGCTCTTGAACAAGACCGACAAGGATGCCAAGGTCGAGTCGTCCGGCGACCCGGTGCGTGAGCTCGAAACAAGGCTGCTGGTGCATGCCACGAGCGTTCACACCGAGCGCGGCTTCCACGTGAAAGAAGTGCAAAGCTGGAAAGCTTGGGCGCGTTCGGCCAAGCTCGGCAAAGTGAAATTGACGCCCGCCATCGCAAGGGCGCAGCTTGAGTCTGTAGTCGCGCGTCTCAATCAACAGTGCGGCGCCAAGGGAACCCTTCCCTGGAAGTAGCTGTGGGCAGGTTGTGGCGCAGGTCTCCGACCTGCGGAGGGCTTAGCCAGCCAGCGCCTACACCGCCGCTACCGCGCGATCGATCTCTTCGCGTGAATTGTAAATGTGCGGCGAAAAGCGCAAGCCTTGCGAATCACCCGACGCCGTCATCGCGATCGCGATCCGATGATGGTCCCACAGCGAATCGTAGGCCTGCTTGGT
>DATHOT010000216.1:0-4981 GCA_035484655.1 Bryobacteraceae bacterium
TGGCGGAGGAAGAGGGATTCGAACCCCCGAGCGAGTTACCCCGCTAACGGTTTTCAAGACCGCCGGTTTCAACCACTCACCCATTCCTCCACTTCCAATTTATCGGACTTCGGGCAATTTGTCGATAAACTAGTAAGTATGTGCGGCATCACCGGATTTGTGACCACCACGCCTTCTCCAGGCAGCGTGGCCCAACTGGGCCGGATGGCCGACGAAATCCGCCACCGGGGGCCAGACGATTTCGGCTACTACCATGACGATTGGGCGCATCTGGGCCACCGCCGGCTGAGCATTATCGACGTCGCCGGCGGCCATCAGCCGATGACCAATGAAACCAGCTCGTTGTGGATCACCTATAACGGCGAGATTTTCAATCACGCCGACGTGCGGCCGGCGCTCGAGCAGGCCGGACACCGCTACGCCACGCGCTCGGACACTGAGACGATCCTCCACGCCTACGAACAACACGGGCCGGGCTGCCTGCAGCTTTTTCGGGGCATGTTCGCGTTCGCGATCTGGGATAGCGAGCGGCACCGGCTTTTTTGCGCGCGCGATCGGCTGGGGATCAAGCCGCTTTATTACTATTGGGACGGCCGGCTGTTCGCTTTTGCCTCCGAGATCAAAGCTTTGCTGGAGCACGCGTCGATCTCCGCCGCTTTCGAAGAAGAGCTGCTGCCGGAGCTGCTGGCGTTCGGCTATGTGAGCGAAGATCGCACGCTGTTTCGTAACATCCGCAAGCTGATGCCGGGCCATCACTTGACTCTGGATCTTTCTAAAGCCGAGCCACGGTTGGAGATCGAACGCTATTGGGACACTCCGCCGCCCGAATCGGCCCAAGACTTCGACGAGCGCGGCTGGATCGCGGAAACCAGGCGGCGGTTGGAAGAGACCGTGCAAATGCGCCTGATGAGCGATGTTCCGCTCGGAATGTTTTTGAGCGGCGGCGTGGATTCGAGCGCCATCGCGGCTATCATAAAGCGTTCCACCAGCGGCCCGGTGAAGACCTTCGCGGTGGGCTACGAGGAAGCGCGCTACAGCGAATTAAGCTATGCCGCGCAAGTAGCGCGCGCGATCGGCACCGAGCATCACGAGGTCAAGGTCGGCATGGATGATTTCTTCAGCGCGCTGCCGCGTCTGATCTGGCACGAAGATGAGCCGATCACCTGGCCTTCCAGCGTGTCTCTGTACTTCGTCTCGAAGCTGGCGGCCAAGCAGGTGAAAGTGGTGCTGACGGGTGAAGGCAGCGACGAATTGTTCGGCGGCTACGAACGTTATCGCTGGAACCTGCTGAATCAGCGCGGAGCGGCAGCTTATCGCAAGGTTCCCGGCCCGCTGCGCAGCTTCCTGCGATCGCAAGCGGCCAGTTCACCTCTGCTGAGCGCGTCGATGCGCCGCAAGCTCCGCCATACGTTTGTGGGACGCGACGATAGCGTGGAATCGCTTTTCCTCGACAATTTCTATTGCGCTTTTTCGCGCGAGGAACAGAACCGGCTGCTGGCATCGCCACCCTCGGCGGTCTATGGAAACTACCTGCGCTACTGGCACTGCCGCGACGCGGCTTCCCCTCTCGCGCGCATGCTGTACGCCGATCAGAAGACTTATCTGGTGGAACTGCTGATGAAGCAGGATCAGATGAGCATGGCCTGTTCCATCGAGAGCCGCGTTCCGTTCCTGGATCACAAATTCGTCGAGTTCTCGACCCGCATTCCGGATCGGCTCAAGATCAGTGGCGCAACCCAGAAATACATTTTGAAGAAAGCCGTGGAGGATCTGTTGCCACGCAATATCATCTACCGGAAGAAAATGGGGTTCCCGACGCCGATCCGGCAGTGGCTGCTCGACCCGAAAGCCGAGCCGCTCTACGCGGCGCTCAAGTCGCGCGATGGTTTTCTGGCATCGTACCTCGACATGCGCGAGGTGGAATCGCTGATCGAGCGGCATCGCTCGGGCTTTGAGGACGCCACCGATCGCATCTGGCGGTTGCTCAACTTGCAGCTTTGGGGTGATCTTTTTATCACCGGCCGGCGCGAGCAATGGTGGAACGGCGTGGGCAAGCGCGAACCCGTCTCATCGGGAAGCAGCCTGGCCCAAGTCTAAAGCGAATGCCCGAACCGATTCCTCTTCTCGATCTGCGCGCTGAATACCGCGAATTGAAAACCGAGATCGACGCCGCTGTGGGCCGCGTGCTGGAGAGCGGTCAATTTATTCTCGGCAAGGAAGTGGCCGGGCTGGAGGAGCAGTTTGCGGCTTATTGCGATGTCGAATATGCGATCGGTGTGAACTCGGGGACCAGCGCGCTGCATCTGGCGTTGCTCGCGGCTGGTATCGGAGCCGGTGACGAAGTCATCACCGTTCCATTCACCTTCTACGCCACCGCCGCCGCCATCGGCTATGTGGGCGCAGTGCCGGTTTACGTCGACATCGATCCCGGGACGTTCAATATCGATGTCACCCGCATCGAAGCAGCCATTACCGTACGTACTCGTGCGATCCTGGCCGTGCTTCTGTATGGCCAGCCGGCCGACATGGACCCGATCCTTGAAATCGCGGCGCGGCACAAATTACTGGTGATCGAAGACGTCGCGCAGGCGCACGGTGCTGAATACAAGGGGCGGCGCACCGGCGGCATCGGTGACATCGGGTGCTTTAGTTTTTACCCCACCAAGAATCTCGGTGCGGCGGGCGAGGGCGGGATGGTCACGACCAACAATTCCGAATACGCCCGGACCATCGCGATGTTGCGCAACTGGGGCGAAGAGCAGCGCTATTATCCGGTGCTTAAGGGCTACAACTACCGGCTGCCCGCGATCCAGGCTGCCATCCTGCGCGTGAAACTCCTGCGTTTGGATCGATGGATCGACACGCGCCGCGCGCTGGCCACCGAGTACGACCGTTTGCTTGAAGACGCAAATGTCGTCCTTCCTCGCGCGCTGCCTGAGGTGCGCCATGTGTATTGCCTGTACACGATCCAGGTTGACGAGCGAGCGAAACTGCAGAAAGAGCTGGAGGACTCCGGAATCCAGACGGCAGTGCACTATCCTCTGCCGATTCACCTTATGCCTGCTTATGCCGATGCGAGGTATAAGGCGGGCGATTTTCCGCTCGCGGAGGCCTGTGCAGGTCGAGTTTTGAGTTTGCCGCTCTATCCTCAGATGACGAAGTACCAGGTGGAGCGGGTGGCGGGCGAAATTATCCGGCTTATTCGGCAGATCAATCAAGAATCCGCGCTATCCCGACGATAAGTGGTTCAGCATGGGTACCACAGTTACAGCACCACAATACTTTACTGGTCTCAGCACGTTTTCCAGTGATTTTCAAAGCATCATACAGCGGGCCGTCTCGATTCGGCAGTTACCGATAACGGCCTTGCAGAACCAGCAGACCAACAATTTGAATCAGAAGCAGGCATTGATCGCGTTCAATCCCGATGTAGCGAGTGTCGGAGCGGCTGTTGGGGCACTGGGGACGCTGGCTGCCAATCAAGGAGTGGCGGCTTCCAGCTCGGATTCGAGCACTGTTTCAGTGACAAATATTGGAGCGACGGCGCCAGGCACCTATACGGTTTCAAATATCTCTTCGCTGGCGACCAACGCCTCAGAGACGTCGGTGACAGGTTACGCCAATGCCGCTACTACGCCGGTTTCGCAAACCGGCCAAGTGAATCTGGTGGTGGGCTCGAACAACTATAGCCTCAACCTGACGGGCAAAAACAATCTCAATGGCCTGGTCAACACAATTAACACTGCGGGCGCGGGGGTGACTGCGACTATTCTCCACATTGGATCGCTGAACTATCTTTCGGTCGCGGCGAACAACTCGGGTGCGACAACGCTTCAACTCAACGATGCTCCCCTCGACTTGGTTACCAACACCGGCACCGGCGCGGAGACCTCGACACAGACCTATGCCAACTCGACCACCACTCCGGTTTCAGGCGTCGGCAACGTAAACCTGGTGGTGGGCTCAACCACCTATAACCTGAACTTGACGGGTAACAACAATTTGACGGGTCTGATGAACGCCATCAACAGCGCGGGGGCTCCGGGAGTGAGTGCCGCTATTACAGGCAGCGCGGGTGCCTATTCTCTTTCGATGACGGGGCCCGCAGGCACTCTGGCACTGAACGATATTCCCAGCGACGGCAACTTGATTACCAACACGGTCGCGGGTCAAGGTTCGAACGCACAGTTCTACCTGAACGGCGTCAGCGTAACGGAAGCCAGCAATACAATCAACGACATCATTCCGGGCGTAAGCTTCAGCCTGCTAAACACCACCACGCCGGCGACATCGATCACCCTGTCATTGGCAACAGATCCTACTCAACTTAGCAACGCGCTCCAGCAGTTTGTGACCAGCTACAACGCGCTGGTGGGCCAGGTGGCCCAGCAGGTTGGCACGTCCGCCGGACCGCTGGGCGGGGACCTTCTGATTAGTCAGATCTCGCAAGACGCCAACCAGTTGTCCAGCTACTGGAACAGGAGCGGCAGCATCCACAGCCTGGCCGACCTGGGAGTCACCTTCGCAGATCTTACCGGGCAGATGACTTTCAATCCGTCAGCAATCAACGGGCTTTCGAGCACCCAAATTTCAGATGCCTTCAAGTTTCTCGGCTCATCCAACTCTGGTTTCGCGCAGTTGGCGAATAACTTCACCACGTTGAGTGATCCGCTCAGCGGTCTGATCCTCGTCCAGGAAAACGGTTACGACTCCGAGAATACTCAGCTCGCAAGGCAAATCACCACCCTGACCACCCGGGCGAGCGCGCAACAGGCAGCCTTGACAAGGCAGGTGCAGGCAGCCGACGCACTCGTCGCGCAACTTCAATCGCAACAGAATACAGTCAATGCTTCGATATCCAGTTTGAACTACGTGCTGTACGGGAAGCTGACCACCGCAAACGGCCTGTAAAAACGGCGCGAAGCTTTACTCCAACCGGTAGTTCGGGGCTTCTTTGGTGATGATGACATCGTGCACGTGG
>DATHOT010000217.1:0-29786 GCA_035484655.1 Bryobacteraceae bacterium
CTTCCGGCCGCAAGCAAGCTTCGTCGCAACGCGAGAAAGTCACGCCGGGATTTGCAAAGGGGAGCGATGCGCCGATTGGAGCAGGTGCTTAAGCAGGCCAGGGACCGGCTCCCAGCCTATTGACCGGCCACGCGCTGCCAATTCACTACGAAAACCGACACGTTGCGGCTTTCGTTGCGCAGCACCAGACGCTTCCAGCTATTAGCAGGGCCCGGGGCTTCGACGATGTCCACTGCGGCAATGCGCTTCGGGTCCCAATCGTATACCACGACCTTCCATCCGTTCCAAGCGCCGGGCGGTTGCTCGGCGTCCGATGGCTCCGGATCCTTGGAGTAAACCGCTATACCGCCTTCCACCAATTCGGCCGGCTGAAGGCTGACCTTCACCGGAAGCCCGGGCAGACTTCCACTCAAGACTCCCGCCGAAGCTCCGGCCGGTGTGATCGTGATCGAGGCGTTTTTCCGGAGTGCACCGGTCCAGATGAGACGCCCGGAGCGCAATAGCGGCGGGCCCGCCAAATGAGTCGTGCGTGCGAGAACGGCCACGAGCGGCGAGCTCGTCGCCACCGGGATCACCGGTGATGAAACGTGGACGTCTGGAAGATCGGGCAGGTCTAAAGGCGCGATGCTTGCCGTTTCGTGTGGAGCCGTAACCGCCGGCAAGTGAAAGGTCTTGGCGGGTTTCTCCACATCGGGCGTGGGGTCGGGCGGGGGCCGTTTCTCAACAACCTGCTGGACTGCTGGATCAGGCCGGAGTTCCGCAACGGAAAGGGGTGTTTGCGCGACTGGTGGCGTTGGTGAAGCGGGCGTCTGCGCGACTGGCGGTGCTGGTGACGCAGGTGTGGGTGAAACCTTAGCAGCAACCGGTGGAGCGGAAACAGCCGCGGCTGGGGGTCTCGCCACCCGGCGCTCGGGATTGATGAAGTAAAGAACAGATTCGGAGGACAGCGTGCTGCCCTGCATCAATTTCAAACGTACTTCAATGTTGTCGGAATGAGGAGTAAAGACCACGCCGCCGTTATTCAACTCATTCCTGGTGATAGGCACCGTGACGGCTTTGCTCTCGCCATCGCGGATCAGGAGGGTGGCACGCGAGGCCGAGCGAACCGCCTTCAGGGCGGGATCCCATTCGATTCGAAGATTCGTTCCCAAGTCGCTCACATGCATTGGAACTGCCGGCGACGATACGGCCCGCACCCGCACCCATAAAGCCCCGGCAGACACGAACAATAGTAAAAGGCCGAGGGTGGTCGCCATATTCCACTGGCTTAGTCGCCAGTGCCTGGGTATTTGCGGGAGAGAACAACGCAGCCGTTGCAGCGCAGTCGGCTTGCGATTCACGGGATTAGGATCGGCCACGATAGGCGTAATAGGCGCCATGGGCGCGCTAGTTACGGCAGGCTGTAGGCGATGCTCGCGCGGCGAGAGCAAGACCTCATGAGCGCAGACGAATGAACGGTCGACTGCCCCGCGGATGAAAAAGCCCGCGCGGGCCGGCCCAAACTTCGCCGGCATCACGACCAGCACCAATTGCCACGGTCCGGCGGGCAGGCGATCGAGAATTTTCGCCTCCGTCTCCGCCACCGCAAAATCTCGCCGCGAATGTGAAACATAAAGCCCGACTGGCTGGAGCGATCCTAGTTTGTCGCCGGCGAGGTTGGTATCCAAGACCTTCTCGTCGGCCGCCGACAAAATAAATAAAGGCCCCAGCTTGTGCTCGCATTCAATCGGCAGCGAACCCAGGATCTCGAGCGATCGGTCCGTCCGCCTGCCGAGGAGTAGGCCGCCAATCTCGAGACCTCCATGAGCCAGCCGGCTACGAGCTTCGGCGGCCTCGTGCCGGACCGCCTCCAGAACTGCATTGGTACAAACGACTTCAGCATCCAGAGGCGCGTATCGCAGGTTCAGGCGGTCGGCAATAGGCGATCGATAGCGAGCGGTAGTTACTTGCATAGCTCCTAGGCACCTCCGGCAAAACGAGGGAACGGCTGTGGTATGTGATGCACCACAGGACAATATGTTACATCGTCAGAGCGAATTGGGGGATAATTCCAGGCTCTTCGAGGCTCGGTAGCCGTCACGGCCCGGCAGTGTCACGGCTCGGACTTCGGCAGGACTCCATATCTTCGAATGGTTGTGCGATCAGCAGCCGCGGCTCGATCGCGGAGCGGTTGGAATTGCGCCCTAAGAATGCGCAGGAACTCTGGGCTGCTGGGTGCGGCGGCGGGCGGATTACCTGCCATTCCACCTTCTATCCACGCGCTCACCGCTCGCCCTTCGGCGCTGAGTTCAGCCGTCGGTCGCAACTCGCTCAGAACACAGCCGACCCAGGTGTACATGGCGCGCATGCGTGGACGCATACTCGGCCCACCGTGATCAGCGCCACGTACCAGATGGTACTCGTGCGGGATATCCAGGTCCCACAACACGCGATGCAGGAATTCGGCGCCGTCATGGGCGTTCAGGAAATCTTGATCGCCGGCGTCGATATAAATCGCCATGTCAGTATTGCGAATCAGTCCGGCGTTGGCGCGCGCCCGGTTCGCGGGATTGTTGGACTCATACAGCTCAGGATCGCGAGTTGGGCCCACTAGTTGCGTCGGGCCACCGGCCGTGTGATAGAGCCTGTTTCGAGCGCCGATGTCGGAATCGTGAAAGCCCGGCTCAAGCATGGGCTGCATAGCCGCCGCTATTCCAAATAGATGCGGGCGTGAGAAGGCCGTCTTGAGTGCGCCATAACCGCCGATGGAAATCCCTGTGATGGCGGTTGAGAGCCGATCGGCGCCGACGTTGCAGGTCGCCCGTAAGTGCGGGACAAATTCGTCCGCAAGAAAAGAGTCCCAACGAATGCTACCAGGAGAATCTTCCAGGTAGTAACTCATTCCGGGACTCGGTGTAGCCAGGACCATCGGCGGGAGCGATCCCTCAGACCACCAACTATCGAAGAGCGGCTGACAATCGACCAGATTTTGACGGCTGCCGCCACCACCCATCAGCATCAGGCAAAGCGGGAGCGGCGCAGACTGCTCGTAACCTGGCGGCTTAATAAGCGCGTAAGGCACCGCCTCAGGCAGGTGTTTCGTCGGTAAGTCGCGTAGCTCGATCGAGGATTCCACAATATCGTTACCTCAGTAACTCTAGGAATATTCGGGGGAAACATTCCCAGAGGTTAGTAATGACACTCAGTGTAAATGCTTTTTGAAGAGAAAGTTGACGCTGAAAATCCCGTTCTGATCCCGCATTGCCACCGCCGACCATTGTGGATTGAGCGCCCATTCGATCCGAATTATTTGCGTGTTTGAAGAATTCAGCGGCGTTGTATAAGTAAAGGTCAGGTTGCTGGCGATCTGCTGCTGTAGCGTAACCTGCGCCGTGGGTAGTTGCGACCCGCTGGTGAAAGCCGGGTCGACTTTTAACTGGCTTACCCCGAACACCCGTTGCAGTTGGCTCGCAACCGGATTCGCAATCGCTGCGCCCACCACCGCCGATTCACCCATTTGTTCGAAGTTTTGCGCTGGTTGCGACGGCTGATTCGCAAGTAATGTCGGGTCCGAAGTCGGAGTTGTGCCGGCTGCCAAGAGAGCGACGATTTCCTGAAATTGAAGCGGCGGATCGGAGGTGTAACTGAGTTTTATGTTGTCTATTGGCCCGGTCGCCCGCAGCACCACGTTTACTCCTTTCGCCGTGGTTTCAAGACTCAGGTCGAGAATCGGATCAATCCGAACCGGATTGAAGAATCCGATGGTGCCTGTGTTCACGGTATAGGTTGACCCGAAGAATACGAGCTGTCCCTCCGTGACAGTGATTCGTCCGAGCACCCCGGGATTGTTCGCTGTGCCGCGGATATGCAGATCGGCGTCGGCTTGGAGATTCTCCGCCAAAGAGGTCTGTACGGCTGTGGCGCCGGTGCTTCGAACCTGGATGTCGAGTTTCATGTTGTCCAGCAGCGGTGATGGAGCAGCGGACCCCTGCACCGGCGGCGCCGCGCGCGTAAGCACTGAGCCAAGATCCGTTCTAGGAGCATACGTCACTCGTTCGACGGTAACGGTGCCCGATAGAACACTGCCGTCGCTGGTTCCAGCCAAACGCAAATTCGCATCTGTGACGATGCTCACGCCTTGTTGGAGGCGCACACGCACATTGGACGCATTGCCGCGCAAGCCGAAGCGCACAGTGCCATCCAGTGTGGCAAAACCGTCCAATGTGACCTTGCCACCACCCGACTCAGCAGTCAGATTGCGCACCAGCGCGCTGTTGCCGCTGAACGTCACTACTCCATTCGCCTTGGAAATCCCGTTCGGCAGGCTGGCGTAATTGAACGAGGCGTTCTTCAGTTCCATTGTTCCGTTCGCCAGCGGCTTGGTCAAAGATCCTCGCACCGTGGTGGCGAGCACGACCGATCCAGACGATGTGATGTCCTCGCTGAAGTTCTGCAGCATCGCCAGGTTCATGTTACCGTTGACGGTTATATTCATGGCCTGGCCTTTCAAAGGCACGCTGCCTTTGGCTTGAATATCGGTCTGCGGTCCAGTCAGGTGGGCGTTATCGATGCGAACCACATCGTGATCGAGCGTGGCGGAAATCGGCCCCTGATTCTGAAATACGACCAGATGTGCTGGGCCGGCGCCGGCCGCCGGAATGTTGTTCACTTTCAGGCGCGCGATTTGGAGTGAGCCGATGAGCTGATCGGTCTTCATCACTGGGCCGCGCAGTGACACTTGACCGTCTGCGACGGCCTCGAATTGTGACGGCTCGCCGTTGTTGAAACCCAGCAGGTCTTGAACGCGCGTCCAGGTGACGTTGCTGAAAGCCAGTTGTGCGTCGATCGGATAATCGGCGCTTAGCTGGGCGTCGCCACTGCCATGGATCGTAGCATTAGCCAGGTTCGAGTCCAGCGTTAAATTTAGTTTGCCGCCGGCGGTCTTGGCAGTTAGGCTCGCGTCACCGAAGTTTTTGCCTTGGGCCGCAAGACCACTGGCCTTAATGTTGGCGTCTAGATCGCGAATCGCCAGCCGGGGATCCTTCTCATGGATCTCCGCCGCGCCGTTGGCTTCAATTTGCAAAACGCCGCCGAGTCCCGGCCGCCGCTCCTGCACGTGCTTGATCCGCGCCAGATCGATACGCGTGCTGTTCACGCGGAACTGGAGTTGGCCCTGCTGCAGATTGCCAGACGGGTGATCGTAGCGCGCTGCAAGATCGATCTGGGACCGTCCCGACACGATTTGAAGCTGCTGTACATCGATGGTGCTAGCGAGATAGGTGACCCGGGCACGCAAGTGGTCCACAGGCTCGTCGAAGATAACGGCGCTTGCGAGATCCATATCCGCGCTTCCCTGCGGATTCTCGATCGTGCCAGTCAAGTGCGCGGTTCCCGACAGATTGCCCTTAGCCGGAATGTCCGTACGTTGCGCCACCTGGAGCATTCGCTCAACCGGAAGATTACGGATGTTCGCGTCGGCGGTGGTCGGATATCCGCCAGCGAGCTGCGTGTTTCCGTTCACTCGGATATTCGCACCGGCAAAGTCGGACGTGAGCTGATAAGTAACCGCTGGGCCGCTGGTGTGTGCGGTTGCGGTGAGCTCTCCATAAGTCTCTCCCTCAAAGCGCAACCCTCGCGCGGAGGCGTCGCCGTTCACGCTGGTGAGTTGAAACTCGGTCTGCTGCTTGCCGCCGCTCACTGCCGACAAGTTACCCGTGACGTCGGCGTTCAGCTCGAGCAGCCCCGCCGTGTTAGCCCTCTGCTTCTGTACATTTTGGATTTGAGCCAAATCTACTTGATTGCTTTGTACATGCGCGTGTAAGCGGCCGGTGGTGAAACTGTCGCGAGGATGTTGAAATTCCACGGTCAGGTTGACTCGCGCTGCGCCTGACTCGAGCGATGCGTTCGTAACGGTAACCAGTTGGTCCGTGAGGTTCACTTGCGCCTGAATACGATCGAATGGCTCGCCGTAGATAGCGCCGTTAGTCACCAGCAGGCCGGCCGACCCGCGCGGGTTGCCGATTGTTCCGCTCAGATGGAGATTCGCGCCCAATTTGCCGGAGTAATCGTTGCTCGATTGACCGGCCAGTGCCAGCACGTCGGCGAGATCCCCGTCGCGAATGGACGCGTCGGCCGTGACAAGTTGATTAGGAAGCGCCTCCCAATTCCTGAGTCCAACCGTCGCCGAGAACTGCGCTTGCATTGAACCGCGGTTCAGGCTGCCGTTCCGGATAGCCGCGCCTGTGCTGGAAACGGCCGCGTCGGAATCGAGTTTGTCGAATCCCCGCCCTTCCACGCTGAATCGGTTTACCGACAAATGACCTGCGACGTGGGGCGAGGTCAGCATGCCCGTGACAACGCCGGTGAAGCTGGCTTGGCCACCATTCAAAGTAACTGGAGGCTTGGAGTTCATGGACGTCGCCGCCAGCAGATCGCTGAGGTCGCTGCTTGTAAGTGCGATGTTGAGTTGCTTGTCCACAGCGCCGTTCAGAGTCAGCCGCGTGTGCGGTAGGCCAATGTAGGAATTCTCCACCCGAATATCATCCGTAGCGCCGTTGTAAGCGGCGTTCAACCGGCCCGATACCGGAATTCCGCGCCTGCCGGGAGTAATCGACAGCCGGGCGGTCGCCGTTACGCTGGCGGTCCCTGGCGTTTTCAAATCTCCGGCTGCTTCAATCGGTCCTGAGACGACACCCGAGTACGGGAACTGCTTTTGTCCGGCAGCGCGAGCGGCCGCACTGAGATCGAGACTACGCAGACTCCCATCGACACGATAGCGGGCCAAATCGTGGATTGAGGCATTTCCCTCGAATTGGCCGCCGAAGGCCGCCAGCCGCAATCCTTTCAACTCAAGCTGGTGCGGATCGAGCACGATCGCCGAGTACAGGTTGATGTTGCTGATACGCTGCGCGCCCTGCTGAAAAGATACGCCGGTCGCCTGCAGATTCCCATCGACTTGATAGTTGTTATTGGCATCGAGCTTGGCGTTTCCATTCAAAACGACAGTCCCTTCCGGGCGCCCCGCCACCTTCGCCAGCCGCCCCAGTTCCCCCAACGCCAGCCGGCTCTTAAACTCGAGAGCGCCGGTGCCCAAAGGACTTTTGAGCGTGCCGGACGCTTCCAGATCCGAATGCCCGATGCTCAGCCGCAATCCATTTACCCGAATGCTGTTCCCCGTCACCACGGCATTGCCATCCAGGTCCACCGCCGACGGAATGTTCTTCAAGCCAGTCACAATCGGCAGGTCCACGGCATCCTTCAAATCCGCCAGAGCGAGCCGCCCGTTGACGTGCGCCGAAATCTTCGGGTCGCGCATGCTCTCGACCGATCCGTTGATCATAACCGACGAGAGCGCAGAGCTGATCCTGGCGTCATAAAACTCGATGCGGTCGCGCTCCAGCATAACCGGTAGCGTGACGGTGAACTCGACCGGCGTGTTTCGACCAGACGCAAAATAAAGTGGCTGGAACGAAAGCTGCCCGCGGTAACCTTGCTTGAGCGCGCTGTACCAAAGCTCTGCCTTGAGATCGTTTCCGCGAATATTCAACCGCTGTTTCTGACTAGCGACCGTCAGCAGGCCATTAGTCAGCTCGAAATGATCTACCGCCAGGTTCACCACGGTCTCGAGCGGTGTCTCGTTGGATGTCGACTTTTGCTTCGGGTTCGGGATGTTAGTGCGACCATCCGGAAACACGATCACGTTCCCTTCCGGCTTCTCGATGCCCAGATATGCCACATCCAGCAGGTGATGAATGCTAGTGAATAGCCGCATGTCTACCTGTACGCGGCGCGCGCTTAGAAATGGCGCTGCCCCGGGCGGCTCATAGCCGTGGATCACGAAGCCCGTTACGACCGCCCGCATTTGCCGCCAGTCGAAACTGAACGCATCTACCTCGACTCTTCCACCGGTGCTTTCTTCGGTGGAGGCGATGATCTTCTGCTTCACATAAGCACGGAACCAGTCTGTTTGGACAACGACAATGGCGGCGACGATCACAACTATGACCAGCGCCACGACGCCAATCGTAATATTCCGGATGATTCTTGCTGGCCTGGTCATTGGAATGCTTCCTGCCTGTACTCGATCCGAACGCCTTTGCGCGCTTCCGCCAACCATTGATTGAAGTTTTCGTTGATGCGCTCTCCCTCGAGTAAGCTTCGAATCTTCGGTTCCAGCCCTTCAAGACTGCGGTCATCCGGATATTGGCGGCGAAGATCGGTGAGATGCTGATTGTAGTAAGCATTGACCTCCTCGTCGCTTACGATTACCGCGGGACGAAAGCGCTGGTCGATAAAACGCAAGACCGTAAGTTGCCACAGCAACTGGGCGCGCAACTGATCTTCGGTGATGCCGTAGCGTTGCAATTCTTCGCGTATCCTGACGTCGGATCCGCCAAAGCGGTCGCGCCTCAGATTGTTCAGCAACGCCCCCGCATCGCTGTCCGGAGGACGCCGATAGTTGCCGGTCACAATCTCCTGGCGAATGATCTCCTGGTCGATTAATCGCTCGGCCGACTGCCGCTTTGCCTTGGGGCTGAAATTCAATGACTCGCGGTTGAGACACTCGGTAACCCGCAAATCCCAGTCGATGTCGCTGGTCTTGATGACATGCTTGCCAACGATCACCGCCATGCGATCCAGCACCACTTCGGCGCTCGAAGCGCTCGCAAGCATTAGTAGCAAAGCAAAGTGCCGCATTAGAACGTCTGCCCAATCGAAAAGAAAAATTGAAAATGGCCGGTGCTCTGCTGAACCGGTTGGCAAAAACTCGGCAGCGTCGAGGCGGGAAGGTTAGGATTACACTGCAGTAACTGCACCGGCGTGCCATTAAATCCGACGAACGACGGAGGATTGATGCTATATGCCAGGTCGCCGCGAATGGGTCCGATGGGCGTCTTGTACCGAATGCCGAACCCGACCGCGTGCACCGCGTAATTGAAATCCTGTAGGTTCTTCTGATGGAATCGGAACGACATGTCACTCAGGGAGCTGTAGACGTTGCCCATGTCGTGAAAAAGGACGCCCTGAATGTTGTTTCCGATGAGCGGAAACCGCAGTTCTATATTGTTGATGAAAAGCGCATTTCCCCCTAGCGGAAATCCGGTTGGCGCCGAAGTGGGCCCGCCCGGTACCAGAGCCATGCCTGTATCGCGAGGTCCGGCCTCGTTGTAGGCGAACGCTCGCAGCGAATCTGCGCCACCGGCGAAAAAGCGCTCTGGCAAGGGAACGGACTCCTGGTTGCTGACACCAGCCGGCGCGGAAAAGGGACGAATGATCCCGAACTGTGTCTGCCGGGCCAGAACAATGTTTCGAGTCAACTTGTAGTACGTCGCGTTGCGCAACAGCACCCGTCCAAAGCTCCGGTCGGAACCCAAGAACTTGCCGGTTACGCCAATGTCCGCGATGTTGTAAATGCCGTGATGAGGATCGGCCGGATTGTCGCGCCGGTCTTGCACGAAGTTCGCTGACAGAATTCCCAGGCGCACCGGTTGCAGCAGTTGAGGAACCAACAAAACAGGGATCACAACGTCGCTCACGCTGACCCGGCGATACGCGAACCGGAACAATCCGGTGAAGCTTTTAGAAAACTTCTGCGACATCTGCACCGATGCTTCTTCCCGTTTTGAAGCGAAGGTACGTACGTTCAGCGTATTGTCAAAAAGAACAGTGTAAGTCAGGTTTCGACCTTGGGCGTTCATGACACGTGGCTGCAAGTAACTGATCGAGGCGGTTTTCTCGATAGAAGAATAACTGCCTCGTACCGAGATCGTGTCGCCCAGTCCCATGAAATTCAAGCGGCTCAGGGTAGCTGTGAACTGCGGGCTGAACCCAGTGGTGCCGGCCGGTGCCGAGAGATCCGCCGTGCTCGGTGTGCCGAAACGCGCCACCTGCGCGCCTACGCCCAAAGTTAGGTCGTATCGGTTGGCCTCCTCGAAATTGTAGAGCACGTATTTGTGATCCGTCTGTCCGTCCGGATTCTCGATGGCGGTATCCACCCGCGCAAAAATGCCGAGATCGTAGAACTTCTTCTGTATCTCCGTCTCCTCGATGGGGGAAAGTGGATCGCCAGGCTTCAGCTTGATCTGTTTGTCGACGACGCTGGGGCGGGTGGTGCGCAAACCGGAAGTCATTACCTCGCGAACATATTGCCGGTCGCCTTCGGTAATGGTGTAAATAACATTGACATGATGCGGCTCCCCATTGATCTGCCAGGACGCCTTGAGATCCGCACTCGGAAAGCCGTGCGCGTAGTAATAAGTGAGCACCGTATCGCGGTCGCTGGCCAGGTTCACTTCAGCGAAGGGCTGTCCGGCGATGGATGCCAGTTGTGGCCGCAGCTCATCGGCATTCACCTGGTCGACTCCGTGCATCGCCAGGCTCTCGACGAACCATTGTGGCCCCTCGTCGATCTTCACCGTTACCGCGATATCGCCCGAGTTATTGTGATAATTCCGGTCGACAATCGATTTAACCTTCACATCGCGGAAGCCGTTGGCGCGATACAGATCGGCGATGTTCTCTTCGTCCTTCCGTCGAAAAGCTTCGCTGTAACGCCCATGCCGCATACGGAACGAGGCCGGCTGCATGAACATGCGTTCCCGGATGCTCTCATCGTCGAAATATTTGTCGCCGCTGATAACCAGACGGACCAGCCGGTAGCGCTGCCCGCGCGAGATGATGTACTCGATCGTCTCGACATCGTTCTGCGGCGAAAGCACTCGAAAGTCAACGTCGACGTCGTAATAGCCCTGACTTTGAAGATAGTCGTGAAGATTGCGCTTTCCTTCCACCAGCAGATCGTTGTCTACCGTGTTCTCCTGAAAGACCGGCACATAGCGTTTGAGTACCCGCTTCGACATCTTTGCTTCCAGCGCCTTCACTTCCACTTTCGGGCCTGGATCTACACTGAGACTCGGGCGCACCCGCCGGCGCTCGGCGTCATAATCGAGCTTCTTGAGTTCTACCCGCGCGGTAAGACGGTCTTGTTTTTGATATTTGGCGAGCAGCCCGTGCACTCCTTTGCGCGTCCGTGCATCAGTAACATGCCGCCACCAGTGAATGATCGGGATGCGCCACCCCGTGACGCGCAAAACGGTATCGTTCGACAGCTTGGTTTCGCCTTCAATCATTGGCGGGTCGTACTTGGCCCGCATGCCTTCCTTAACGTTAATCGTGACAAAGACTTGCTGCGCGCTATCGCTCCGCTCCACCGAAGACGTCACTTGCGCTTCATACCGGCCATTGGCCTCCATCAAATGCTTGATGCTTTCTACCCCTCGCGTCACGTCGTCTGCATGAAAAGGCGTTCCCAATGACAGTTGCGCGGTGCTGGCCACCTGCCCGCGATTCGGTGGGTCCCCTGTTTTGCCTTGTACCGACACGCCCCCCACAAACCAGGCGTTTTTAGTCACGAAACGGATCGCTACTCCGTTTCCCGACGCTTCTCCCTCCACCGCGATGTCGTCGAACGTGCCGGTGGCAAACAGGCCGTCGATAGCGTGCGCCACGTCGGACATCCGTAACGGCTGGCCTACCTTCAAAGGCTGAACCTTAGCCAAGTCAGCCGGATCGAGCGGCTGGACCCCCGAAAAACCGACGTCTACAATCGGCTTTCCCTCGAATCGTGCAACCTGCGCGTCAGCTAGACAACAGAACAGCGCCAGCGGAGCCAGGTTATATGCGAGCGGAGCTAGGTTATAGAGGATGCGCCGCTTCGCCGCGAGGTTCACTCCTGTTGGACACCGCCGACGTAGCTTAGTTACGTGGTGCTAACGGCGATGTAACCCCCATCGAACGGGTGGACTGTCCGTCTGGCGCTGATACTGCGGGAGTCATCTGCGGGGGAGCGTTTAACTGAAGTTTCTGCGTAAAGTGAGACCCATATCTCCTGGTGTAGATTTTTGTGAATTCAGCGCCGAGGAAAAACAACTGCGCCGAATAGTATACCCACACCAGAACGGTGACCAGCGACCCTGCCGCTCCATAAGCCGACGCCAGACCTACCTTACCGAGGTACAGCGCCAGCAGCTGTTTGCCGATCGCGAAGACCAGCGCGGTGAAACAAGCGCCCACAAATACATCGCGCCACTTCAGCGGAACGTCCGGAACGAACTTGTAGATGGCCGCGAAGACCAATGTAATCGTGATAAACGACACCAGAAACGTGCCTAGGTGTAAAACGTACTCCGGCAGTGACAATACCGAGCCGAAGTATCGCCCCATGGCTGCGATCCAGGCGCTCCAGATTAGAGAAACGACCAGAATGAAGCCCGCCCCCATGACCAACAATAAGGATAAGAACCGCTCTTTCAGGAAGCCGCCGACGCGACTGGAGAATTTGACTGCCTTGACCGGAATATGCCATATGATGTTTAGCGCATCACGCAGCTCAACGGCCACTGACGTAGCGCCGAATGCGAGAGTGAGCAGGCTCAGTATCGTCGCGATCGCGCCGGCCTGTGGCTTATAGGCCCCGCGAATCACTTCCTGAACAGCCTCCGCTCCCACCGGGCCCACCAGGTCTCGAATTTCCCAGGCAAATTGACCTTCGGCCGCTTTTTGGCCGAAAACAGACGCGCCCACTGCGACAATTACAACCACCAATGGCGCCAGCGAGAGTAGCGTGAAAAACGCCAGCGACGCGCCCAGACGCTGGGCATTGTCATTGTTCCATTCGCTGAAGGTCTCTGCGATGACACCCCAGCGTGTAACCGGCGTTTTCGGAGCCACGACCGTCAGGGGTCCCCAACCTCCCAAGAGTGAGACGTCGCGTCACCGAAAATATTTCTCGTACCATCGAATCGAGCGATCCGTGG
This sequence comes from Bryobacteraceae bacterium, assembly GCA_035484655.1. Classification (GTDB taxonomy): domain Bacteria; phylum Acidobacteriota; class Terriglobia; order Bryobacterales; family Bryobacteraceae; genus Palsa-89. Next base: position 12,795 of record DATHOT010000217.1, read on the forward strand.
AATCAATCACGTGTTTAGGCTCCCTTAGACCATGCCCTTCACGCGGATACCGGACCATCACCGAGTCCACTCCTACGTCCCGGATCGCGATGTAGTATTGCTCGTCCTCGGCGATCGGCACGTCGTTGTCGTTCTCTCCGTGGATGAACATCGTCGGCGTGTGAACGTTGGCCACGTGTTTCAGCGCCGAACGCTCCCAGAGCACATCCATCAAATTGCCTTGATGTGGAAAGGCGCCCCACTCCATCTGCTCGTATTGGTTGTAGTAAGTCATGTAGTTGTAGCTGATCAGATTGCTGATTCCCGCCAATGGAATGGCCGCCTTGAACTGGTTCGATTGTGTGATGATCCAGTCGGTCAACTGGCCGCCATAGCTAGTGCCTTCAATGCCCAGCCGGTCGCGATCGATCCAGAGATTTCGCCGCAGCGCCGCGCTGACTCCATATAAGACATCCTGAGCCTCGTTGCCATTCTGGTCGCCGTAGATGGCATCGGTGAACTTCTGTCCGTAGCCCGTCGACCCCCTATAGTTCACCATCAGCGTCGCCCAGCCGCGGGATGAATACACCTGGTTCTTGAAATTGAACGCCGGACCTTGCTGGCCATGGGGACCGCCGTGGATATTCACGATCATCGGATACTTCTGGTCGGCGCGAAAGTTAGCTGGATAGGTGAGAAACGCTTCCACCGTCCACTGATTATCGTTACTGATGAAGGTGAACGATTCCACCTGTTCGGCCGCCTTACCGCTCAGCGCTTCCCGGTTCAAGTCAGTAAGTTTCTGCGGCGACTCTCCCCCCGTCTTGAGATAAAGCTGCGCCATGTCACCGGGCGACGTGAACGCGTAGGCGATCTGATTGCCATGTGCCGACCAGGAACCTACGCTGCCGCGATCGTTCACCACCGCCACCGGCGCGCTGCCCGAAACCGGTATCCGATACAGCCGCACATTACCGCGCTCCTGCACCGTGAACAACACCGCGCCGCCGTCGTCTGTCCAACCAGGCTCGCCCTGCCGGTTGTCGATCGCGCCCGTCAGCTCGCGGCGGCTCTTTCCATCGGCATCCATCACCCAGACGTGCGTGTCTTCCATCGTCGTCTCCAGGTCGGTAAGCCCGCGCTTGGTAGCTTCATAGACCAGCATCTTGCCATCCGGCGACCAGCGCGGCCGGTACTCGGCATTTTCGGTCGCGGTCAGCCTGCGCGTCTCGCCGGTGGCCGGATCGAGCGTCAGAATGTCGTAGTTGAAGAACTGGTCTTCATTCGGCTCACGATTCGAGATGAGGGCGATCTCTTTGCCATTCGGCGACCAGTCGACGGAGTGTTCATAGTGCGTACCCGTCGTAAGCTGCTTCGATGTACCAGACGCCACGTCGGCGATGAAAATATGCAGCCGCTTGTTGTCATTGAAATGTGAATTGCCTTCGGACGCCGTCGGTTTGTAAAGATAGCGGGTGATCACGATCGGGTCGCCGGTAGCGTCGGCGGTCTCCGGTCCTGGCTGCGAGGTGACATAGGCGATGCTGTTGCCGTTGGGCGACCAGGCGATGTCTTTGCCGGTAGTGGGCAGCGGGGCGTTAGTGCCATCGAGCGGCCCCAGATACTTCTTGCCGCTTCCATCCGGACGCGCGATGATCAAGCCCGACTTGCCGCCCAGCCTGCCTGAATAGGCGATCCACTTTCCGTCCGGCGACCATTCCGGGTCCCCGGATGGTTCGTTGCCCGCGCTCAGACAAATCGACTTTCGATCGGCCATCGTCATGATCCACAGCTGGCCCACCGGCCGCTCCGGCGCGTCGTTGCGCGTTACGGTGTAGGCGATGCGTGAGCCGTCGGGTGAGAACTGAACCGTTCCGACTGAGCGCATTTTTAGCAGATCAGCCGATTGAAACCCGGCGGGAAAGCAGGTCGCGGCACAGGCAGCTAACAAGAAAAGTCGGGTGCACATGGCTGCCAACATAGCAGATGCCGGCGCGTCCCGGCCAGGCGTTACGGCCGCACCTGTGTTGTCAAAGGGCGCCAGGAAGAAGTATCCTTTGGGCGGATGCGCCGGACCAATGGCAAGTGAAGGGGTGGAAAAGCTTCGCTCCGGGTCGCGGGAGCAACTCCTCGAAAAGCTGCGCGAAAGGATTGTCGGCTTCGCGGCATCCAGAATACAGAGGGACGCTGCCGAGGACCTGGCCCAGGAAGTGTTGATCCTGCTGCACGAGAAATACGGCCACCTCGAACGGTTGGAAGAACTTCTCCCGCTATCGCTTCAAATCGTCCGCTACAAAATGATGGCGTTGCGGAGAAAAGCCCAGAGACGCGGAGAGTACACCCAGGTGCCCGTGGATCAGATTCAATTGGCGGACGGCGGAGCCGACCCGCTAGCGGCCGCCCAGCAGGGTGAAATGCGCGAACGGCTCCTCGCGGCCATTTCCAAAATGGAGGAGCGCTGCCGAAAACTGTTTGCGCTGAAACTTGAAGGAAAGAGTTTCGCCGAGATTCAGGACAGCCTCGGTGCGGGTTCCATTAACACCATCTACACTTGGGACTTTCGTTGCCGCAAGCACCTGCTGGAACTAATGGGCGGCGCTTGGGACGTGAGCCAATGAACGAGGCCGGCCAATGACGAGCGATCAAGCGCGTAAACTGCTCGGCGGGTACGCCACCAACTCGCTCACTGAAGCCGAGCGAAAGGCGCTCTTTGAAGCCGCTCTGGATGACCAGGAGCTCTTCGACGCTCTGCAGCAGGAAGAAGCGCTCAAGGAGCTGCTGGCCGATCCGGCATCGAGGAGTCAGATTCAACAAGCGCTGACCGAAGCCCCAGTTCCCCGCCCCACCGCCTGGTGGTCAAGAGCGTGGCTTTGGGGCGGCGTGGCAGGCGCCGTCGCGGCCGCGGTTCTGATAGTTATTGCTATACGGCCGACCCAACAACCGAAATACCAGGTTGCCCGTGTCGCGCCACCAGCGCCGCCAACGGTGTCGGCAGAGCAAGCCCAGCCAGCGGCCCCAGCGCCGGCCCAGCCCAAGCCCAAGTTCCGGAAGTTGACTTCGCCTCCACCATCTCCAACCCCTCCACTATCTCCAACCCCTCCACCACCTCCAACCCCTCTACCAGCACCGCCGCCTCAACCGGCTCTGGCCACGGCACCCCGGGTTCAAGCATTCCGTCAGGAACAATCCGCTCCGGCCGATACGTTACTGCGCTACTTCCTGACAAAACGCGACGTCAGCGGCGCCTATTCCGTGCTCCCTCAGAACGCACCTCTCCGGACCGGCGACTCGGTTAAATTGAACTTCTCCTCTGCGCTCGACGGTTCTTTGTCCTTGTATCAGCTCGATCCGTCCGGAAACTGGAAGCAGGTCCAAAGCTTGCGAGTGGCGCCCAACGCCACCTCGACCGTTCCCGATTCTCCGATCCTCGTAACGGACATGGAACAGAAGTTCAGATTGACGCTGCAGCCGATGGACAGGATGCCGCTGACGTTAGAGATCACAATCGGGCCGGGCAAAGTCCCCTAGACGTGGCGCACGCACTCCTGCGAACACCAACTACGGCACCGCCTCCAGCCGCTCCAACAACACCACCATCCGGCCGGCCGCCTCGGCATTGCCACCGAATCGAAGCTCGTTGTAGGCGGACGTAAGATCTTCCACCAGCACAGCCACTTCCGGTTCCTCTAAGACTCGCGCGAATTCACAAGGCGTCAGCCAGGCTGGTTTTTCGACACCCCGCCCCTTGAGTACTTTCAGCATCCGTTGGTAAAGCAGGGTCGCATCGGAAGCCTCCGCCTCGCCGCGTTGAACTTTGAGCACTCGCCGCCGCGTGCTCCACCAGCGCCATCCATCTTTGCCGAACAAACCGGCCAACAACGCCAGTGCCGCCACACTCGATAGCCAGATTCCGTACCGCTTTGCAAAATCCCCAAACGTGTTCCACCAGTGCGGGACGGCTAATCCCAGGCGATCATACCAGCTCTGCCCGACGTACCGGCTCGATCGGCCCATTTTGGTCGCCAGTTGCAGTTGCCGGTCAAGGTTGTAGTTGACCACCCAATCCTGCCAGAAAACTTCGGCGGCGTCGGTATAAAAGCCGAGTCGCGTCCATAGCGACATCCGCGGCGGATTCGGGTCGGGCGGCGTAGGATCAAATGTCACCCATCCGCGCCGGATCACCCACGCCTCCACCCAACTGTGCGCATCGGACGTTCGTATCAATTGCGCGCCGCTGATCGGATTGTAAATTCCACTTTGAAATCCGGTCACCACGCGCGCGGGAATATCCACGGCGCGTAACATCACTGCCATCGCCGACGCGAAGTATTCACAGTGGCCTTTTTTCCGCCGGAACAGGAAATCGGCAATTGGATCCAGCGGCTCGGTCGCCGGCAGTTCCAGTGTGTACCCGTATTGCGTTCGCAGATATTGCTCGATCAGTCGCGCCGCAACGGCAGGCGACGCCTCCGACCCGACGATTCTTCGCGCTAGCTCGCTAATGCGCGGGTCCATGCTTGGGAGCTGAAGGTACGCTTTGCGCAGCTCTCCCGTCAACGGCGCGAGGTAATCATCGGTAAGGTCTTCCCTATCCAACCGGCTATACACCTGGTAGGAAATATTCCGCGCGTCTCCAAAACCGACACTATAGTTACCCCCGGGCCGGCGGATCACGGTAGCCTCGATTCTCAAAAACTCCGGCGTGCCGGCGAAGAACAGGGCGTCGGATGCGACTTCACTATCGTTCAAGTAAACCGCGTAGGAAATGTGCCGCGCTCCCGGCCGCTGCCTGGCATCGTCCAATTGGATCTGGCCGCCCCGGTCAGGGCGCATAGGCTGTCCCATTCCCTGCAAACTCGACCACGCCCGCCCGTCGAACCGAGCCAGTGCGGCGCCCCGCCATTTCATCGCCAGGCCCCGGTCTTCGGTCCGGTCCATGCGAACGTGCATCACCGGAGTGTTTTCCTTTTTGATCTCTCCGATCTCCCCGAGTATTACCCGGTTCGAGAAACCCGCCAGGTGATAGCGATGCGAAACCAGATGCTGGAAGGCCGCCCGCGCAGTGCGCGGCAGGAAGAAGAATAATCCCGCGGTGATCACCAGGATCCCAGCGGAAACCACCAAAGTAACAGCCGTCAGTCGGATCGATAGAGCGCGCCCCGAGATTCGCGGGCCCGCCTGGAGCTTGAATCCCGACTCGCGCATCTCGCTGGCAGTAAAGGTAGCTACTCCCAGGACCAAAAAGAGCAAAAGGAACACGAAGAAATTCAGACTGGTCGAAAGAACGCAGGCCGCCAACAATTCCAGATATGCAATCACCCTCAGCAGAAGGTAGTCGCGATTCGTCTTGGCAGTCAGAATCTTCACCACCGCCACGAAGAACACCAGGTGCACTGTACAGGGAATGAACGCGCCCGAGATATAAAAATAGTCGATGGGGTAAAAGCCGATATAGGCCAAGGTGGCCGCCGTGACGATCGCCGGCTTAAACTCGAGCCTCAGAACACCGGCGGTGATCAGGCCACGCAGCAGCAGCGCGGCGGCGGTGATCGCCATGGTGGGTACATCCAGGTAGCCGGAGCCTACCACCGCCAGGTAGCCGCTGGCCAGCAAGCCCAGTAGTGAAAACTGGAAAAATCTGTCCACCGGCGACAGAGCGCCTGTGGAAGCCATGTTCATAATCTTATTTTACGTCCCAACCGATTGTTATCATATGGAAGCGGGAGGGGTATTGAGCTCTATCACTGTTTCGCCTGACGCCCAGGTGGTCGATCCACACAAACGTCGGCAGGCGGCGCTCATCGTTGCATGTTGCACGCTGCTGATTGCAGTGGCCCAAATACTGATCAAAATTGGGGCGAATCGCTTGTCCCGCGCCGGTTTTCTGGAAACAATGATCGGTATTTTCACCGTTCCGCCCCTGTTCGCCGGGTACTGTCTCTACGGCGTTTTCACGGTTCTGTTCGTCTATGCCTTACGCCATGGCGAGGTTTCCGTTCTCTACCCGATCATCGCCCTAGGGTACGTCTGGGTCGCCATCCTCTCGGCGGTTGTTTTTCATGAAGCGATGAATCCACTAAAGGTTGTGGCCATCGCGATCATCGTCGCCGGCGTCGCCGTTCTCGGATGGGGCGGCAAAAGTTGACGACTCCGGTCTCTTCCATTGCCCTGGTACTGGTTGCCTCCGTCATTGGGTCGGCCGGCGCGGTCTTTTTGAAATCCGGCGCGATGAATCTGCAACCCAATGTGTCGAGCATTGTATTCAATTGGAGACTGGCGCTAGGCATCGTCACCTACATGTTGTCGTCGGTTCTATTTGTGAAGGGCATGTCCAACGGTGAATTGTCGGTCTTGTTCCCGATGGTCTCGCTCGGTTACATCTGCACGCTGGCGTGGTCGCGCCTGTTCTTCCAAGAGGTCATCACCCGCGCCAAAGTCATGGGCATCGGACTGATCCTGTTAGGCATCATTTTTCTCAGCCTGGCCAACAAGTAAATTGAGCCATGACCCAGGGAGTGATCTTCCCGCTAATGCGCAGCAGCTTTGCTCGCCGTGCCGATCTTTACCGAGTGAGCCAGCTTGTCCTTGCTCCCTTCGGGGATGTCCACCACCACTCGAGCGCCTGGCGTGAGGTCGGTAAGTTGCGCTTTCTGGTCGTTCTTAGTAAGCTCCGTCTTGTCGTCTAATTTCACGTCGACGTTACCCTTAGCGGTCTTGACGGTCAAGACGTTGTTCGAGACTTGAACGACGGTCCCCATAACATGATCGAAGCCGCCGTGCGCGAAAACCGGCGCAGCCCCGAATACAAATACAGCTACCATGAGCCCCGCGATCAGGGCGCGATTCAAGTTCTTAATGATGGTGATGTTCGATTGGATGGTCATTGCTGTTCTCTCCTCTTAGAAACCTTTCCTCTTCTTCTTCCTCTTTCAGCTCGTCCGGACTCTTGGGGTTCAACTTCTGCATTTCCTTTTTCTCCTCCGCGCTCAGTTGAGGCAAATGCCGGATGAACCGCACCAGCTTCCAGGAATCCTCTTCATCGTGACCCGGACCGCCGCCCCAGGCCGGCATCCCGCTCAGCCGTATTCCATTTTGAATGATGTAGAACAGCTCTCCGTCGGTCATCTGTTGGGTTTCTGGCTGCCGCATATCCGGAGCGGGCGGATACGTTCGCTTTCCCATGGGCGTGTCGCCGGCGCCATCGTTTCCATGGCAAATGGCGCAGTGATCAGCCCAATGGCCCCGGCCCTGCGCCAGAACCTCGGGACTATCGGGTACCGGATTGGCACGAGCGCGAGCGTCCGATGCAAGCGCCGCCGATCGAGCCCTTCGAGCCACCCAGCGCTCCACGCTGCTCGGCTGTTGACTGGCGCTGAAGCCGTGGGCATTCACGATAAAGAGTGCGGTGGCCGCGGACGCCGCAGCGCCGACCGCGACTGCCCCAAGCATAAAGTATCCGATGCGATTCAACCCTTCGATCATACATCGTGGACGAAAGCAACAGATCTGCTCTAGATCGCCGTTCACGGATGTATACTCCAGGTGTGTGACAGCGTCACACATCGGCAGGCCAGTGCCCTGCTCCGGAGGTGTTCTATGAATCCAATTTTGAAATGGGTTGGAATCTCGTTTGCGATATTAATCCTGATCGTGATTAGCCTGCCTTTTCTGATCAACGTGGATCAATTCCGGCCCACGCTTCAATCGGACCTCAGTACCGCCCTGGGCCGGCCGGTAACTCTGGGTAGTCTGCACCTCAAAATCTTCACCGGCGAGGTCACAGCCGACGATCTTTCGGTCGCTGAAGATCCGGCTTTCGGCAAACCTGCCTTTCTGACAGCCAAGTCCTTGCACGTCGGGGTGGAGCTTTTTCCGTTCCTTTTCTCCCGCAAACTGATCGTCACGGACCTGGATATCGACCAGCCGGAGATCGCACTGGTGCAGGCGCCGACCGGCAATTGGAATTTCTCCAGCTTGGGCAGCAAGTCCACCCCCGCGCCAGCCGGGGCTCCATCCTCGGCGCGCCTGCCGCTGGATCTCTCCGTGAAACTCGTGAAGATCAGCAACGGCAGCGTGACTATGAAGAGAACCGTTGGCCATTGGAAACCTCTCGCCCTGGAGCAAGTGAATATCCAGCTGCGCAATTTTTCGAGCTCCACGGCATTCCCCTTTTCGCTCTCGGCGCAGGTGCACGGGGGTGGCAATCTCAACCTGGATGGAAAAGCCGGCCCACTCAATCCCACCGATTCGGCCATGACGCCGGTAACCGTCAACCTGAAAGTTACCCACCTCGATCTGGCCGGCTCCGGGATGAACGACATTGCGCCCCATGTCACCGGCCTCGCCTCCTTTGACGGCAGTGGACAGTCAGATGGCGTGATCATGCATCTCCAAGGGAAGCTCAATGCCGAAAAACTTAAGCTCGCCAGGAACGGCAGCCCCGCCACCCGTCCAGTGGAAGTCGATTTTGCCGTTCAACACGATCTTCGAAAACACTCCGGCACAGTCAATCAAGGAGACATCCACATCGGCACGGCCTCCGCGCACCTCACCGGGACCTATGCCGAGCAGGGCGAGTCCATGCTGTTGAATTTGAAACTCTCCGGCCCCGGGATGCCCGTACAGGAGTTGGAGGGGCTGCTGCCGGCCTTGGCAATTGTGCTGCCCTCTGGGACATCGCTTCGTGGCGGCACCGCTAGCGCGAATCTGGCGACCGATGGTCCGGCGGATCGCCTGGTCACAACCGGGTCCGTCGCTGTCAACAATACGCGGCTGGTCGGCTTCGATCTTTCCAAAAAGATGTCGGCGATCGAGCGACTGGCCGGAATCAAGGCCAGTCCGGATACCGAGATTCAGGTCCTGAGCGCGAGCCTACGTTCCGCGCCCGAGGGCATCACTGCCCAGAATATGAAGCTGGTGGTACCCGCTCTCGGCGAGGTGACCGGCGCCGGCGCTATCAGTCCAACCAATGAGCTGAATTTCAAGATGAGCGCCACGGTCCACACCTCCGGAATACTGGCCGTGGTGGGAAACAAACCGATTCCCTTCACCGTCGAAGGGACCTCTTCGAATCCGGTTTTCAAGCCGGACGTCGGCGCCATCGCCAAAGAGGAGTTGAAGGGTGTGGGAGGCGATGTCGGGAAGGCCGCCGGTGGACTGCTCAACGGGCTCTTAGGCGGCAAAAAGAAGAATTGAACCGCAAGCATCAGAGCCTTAAAGCTTTGTCGTAAGTCGGTCGATAGCTGGGAGGGTGCCTAGCTTTCCAGGTATATCTTTTCCCCGAATGACCGGGGTCCTTTCCGGCGCACTGGCTATCCTGCTCGGCTTCGCGTTTCTGGTGGGCTTTCAGACCCCCAATCTGGCCCCGATGCAGCGCACCACAGCCACGTGTTTTGTCTTGAGCGGCTTCGCTCTCCTATGCATCGCAATAGGTCGAGCGCGGTTTGCATTCATCAGTTCTGCGATCACCGCAACATTGGCGATCGCCACACTTCTCGATCGCGCGTCTTTCACTACCGCAGCCTGCTTCCTTTTGCTCGGGGTCGGATTTGCTTTCTCCCAGACGGAGACTCGTTCCATCATGCCCCCGGTTCTCGGCCTCACGGGTTTGCTGGTCGCCGCGGTCGGTGCAACCTGCGCTATCGGCGCGCTTTCGGGAGCGGGAGATGCCTTTGCCTGGGGCAACTTGAGCGGCGTAGCTTTGCACACTGCGGTTGGTCTCTTCTCACTAGGGATCGGCGCTGCGGTCGTGGCCTTTGGCATGACCCAACCGGCGCTTAGCGTGCCCGCCTGGGTGCCGATCGGCGCGAGTCTTTTTCTGGTGATCGTGCGAGTTGGTTTATGGGACGCATTTTCGGCCAAGAACCAAAGCAAGATGGACCTGCTAACCAACCTGACTTTGTTGGGAGGGCTATCCGGCGCGATCCTGTTTGGCGTGGTCGTTCACCTCGCGCTGAAGGCGCATCTGCAGCGCGCTACCCTGCGAGCCGTCAATCTGCGGCTGGAGCAAGAAATTCTGGAGCGCAAACGGGCCGAGCAAGCGGCGCAGTCGGCCAGCCGTGCCAAAAGCGAGTTTCTCGCGAACATGAGCCACGAGATCCGCACTCCGATGAATGGGATTCTCGGCATGCTCGACCTGACGCTGGATACTGTCGTCGATTCTGAACAGCGGGATTATCTGGAAACGGCCAAGGAGTCGGCGGACGCGCTGCTGACCATCATCAACGACATCTTGGATTTTTCGAAGATTGAAGCCGGAAAGCTCGATCTTCAGACAGTAAACTTCAGTCTCCGCGAAAGCCTGGCTCAGACCATGAAGGCGCTTGCGCTTCGTGCCCAGCAGAAGGGTTTAGATCTCAACTCGCGCATCGATCCTCAGGTCGTCGATCTCATCACCGGTGATCCGGTTCGCCTGCGTCAGATCATCGTGAACCTGGTCGGGAACGCCGTCAAATTCACCCGCTCGGGCGGAGTGACTCTATCGGTTCAAAACGAGTCTCGGGACCATCGGCATGTGATGCTGCGGTTCACTGTCAAAGATACGGGAGTCGGCATTCCACCGGACAAGCTAAGCGAGATCTTCGCGTCCTTTACCCAAGCCGACAATTCCACCACCCGCACCTATGGTGGAACGGGCCTGGGGCTGACCATTTCACGTCAGTTGACTGAGCTGCTGGGCGGTCACATTTGGGTGGAAAGCCAGGTCGGTAAAGGCAGTTCATTCCATTTCACGGCCCGCTTCGGCATCGCGGTAGAACCAAATGTCTCTATCGGGGTTACTTGCGTGCCATCGCGGGCATCGCTGCCACAGGCGGCCGCACTTCATCCGGATGAGCACGCCGCCGAATTCGTTCGGCAAACTCTCGGAGCCGGTCTAGAGCCAGGCTAAACAGGAACCGCAGTCCCCTGATCAGGTATCTTCCCACCCACAGCATCCCCAACCCGCCCGCTACCACCAGGGCGGCCAGCACGATCATGAGAAGGCCCTGTTCGGACGCAGGTAACTGATCCAGAAAGTCGCCCGCCGGCCCGTCCAGGCGTATAAAACCGAGGGCTACCATTCTGTCCCAGAATTCCGGCGCGGCGGTTCGCGCGAAACCCATCAACATTAACAACGCTCCCGTCAAAAAGACAACTCCACCGATCGCATAAAAGACCGCCACCATCGCCGCCAAGGTAATGAGGATGCCCACCAGCACCGCCACGCCGCCAAATCCCAAAGGAATACCGAACAACGCGATCAGTATTCCGCCCAGAACATACAGCGGCAGGTTGCGGTTCGTGCCGGAACGCACCATCGCCGCAGGTAGCCGGTCCTGCACCACTTCGCCAGGCTCGCCGAAGTTGCGCAACACCGCCAGAATTCTCGTGATCTCGTCTTCGCCCGGCATTTGCTGGTAAGCATCATACAAGTGCGACTGGATTTCCCTCACGAACTCGTCCTGCTCAAGAGCCGGAAGCTGGCCCAATTGCAACCTCACGCGCCGCAGATAATCATCCACCAGCTTCGCAACCACTTCTGGATAGTTGTTCATTTATGTCTTAAGCCTTTCGGACCAGCAGTTTTTTTCCACCCTCATTCGGTTGCTCCCCGGCCTTCCACTTGTGCTGGACCAGGGAAACCAACAGGTCAAACTCGTGGCTCAGCTCATCGAAGAGCTGCCGTCCGGACGATGTCAGGGTGTAATACTTGCGAGGTGGCCCTTGATCCGATTCCACCCATGCGGATCGGACCACGCCGTCCCGGTCCAACCGCGCCAGGATAGGATAAACAGTCCCTTCCTTGAGAGATATGGAACCGTTTTCCGACAGTGCCCGGATTAACGAATAACCGTAGTGGCGCTGGTCGTAGAGGGCGCCCATCACAGCCAACTCCAGGATGCCCTTCCGTAGTTGGGTGATTCGCCGGTCTTTGCTCTCTTCCGAGTACTCCACAATGCCTGGTATACGCTAATGCTAGGTACCGTGTTCCATCAATCAATCTCCCTATTTATTGCACGGCAATGGTCACCCCCGTCTGGCTTTGCGCTTGTCCAACGTAAGCATCGCCGTTCGCACTGAATACTGTCGGGTGGTGACGGAGGCAAACATGGTAGGGTCGAGATCAATCGACGGCCACCGTGGGCAATGAGAGCCGGCTTAGAGAGCGAAAACTAGAGCTGGACTGTCCCGCTAGGTCTTCAAGGCAACCCGATTGGTTTGCGCCAAAGTGAGGAGTTTCCAGTAGACTTCCAATTAAGAAAACTGATAATGGTGTAGTTGAATGAGCCGGGGAAAAGGTCTTTGAAAGCAAGCTTGATATTTCTCACGCGCGCCAAACAACTTTTTCTTGCGCCGCTGATTCTGCTCGCCCTGACCATCGGGGTGCACTGGAAGACTCTGCTGACGAGTCAGTACGAAGAGTTCGATAAGCCCGACCTGACCAATCAAGTAGCACCCTGGTTGCAGGTGCAGGCCGCGCAATGGCACCACGGCCACCCGATGTTGTGGGATCCCTATCAAGTCGGCGGGCAATCCTTAATCGGCCAGGGACAACCCGGAGTCGCCTACCCATTCAATTGGCTCCTGTTCCTCGCGCCGCTGAAGGACGGCTTCATTCGCGACACCAGCCTCAACTGGTACATCGCCCTGATTCGATTTATGGCCGCGCTCGCCTGCTACATGCTGTGCCGCGATCTGGGCCGATCCCGGACCGCATCGATCCTAGCCGCGTCCGCGTTCGCCTTTGCCGGGTACATCGCGACTACTGCCTGGCCACAGTTGCTCAACGGAGCCGTTTGGGCGCCGCTGGTGTTCCTGTTCTCGCTGCGCGCGCTGCGAGGCGACAAGCCACTGGTAAATTCGATTGTCTCCGGCGCGTTTCTCGGGATCGCATGGCTCGGCGGCCATCATCAGATCCCGATTTTTACCTTGCTCGCGATTGCCGGCGTCTGGATCTACCAGATTGCGCGAAGACACCGTGCCGAGCGATCGCAGTGCTTCGTCGCGCTGATAGTCACCATGGTGCTGGTGAGCGCTCTGCAAACGCTTCCGGCCTATTCCTATGCGCAGGGGTCCGTGCGCTGGGTCAACGCGAGCCACGAATTCACGTGGGACGAGCCGGTGCCGTATTCCGTGCACAATGAGTTCAGTCTCAACCCGGCGTCCGTACTCGGTATATTTCTCCAAAGCTTGTTCACGCACTCCAATCCATTCGTGGGAATCGTAGTGTTCTCGCTGGCGATTCTGGGGGTCGCGCTGGCGTGGAGCGAATTTCCGGTGCGATTGTTCGCCGCCGTCGCGTTGGCCGGACTGATCTTTGCATTTTCGAGCCCGACGATTCTGCACGGCGTCATCTATGCGCTGGTGCCTTTTGTAGAAAAGGCGCGCAATCCTGCCATGGCCGTCTTCATTTTTCATCTGGGCATCTGTGTGCTGGCCGCATTCGGAGTCGACTCCCTGATTGAAAACGCGCAGTCCGTCTGGGCGAAGCGCGTCATGATCGGCTGCGGAGTAGTCGCCATTGCCATTTGGACCTTCGAAGCGATCGTCTGGTCGTTTCACACACCGGTGACCGCTCGCGCATCGCCGATCGCCGTGACTGGAATCGTTGCAATCCTCTTGATCGTGCTCCTGAACTCGCTGCGCACGGAAACCATTCAGCCTCGTTCTGTTCCAGTCCTGCTGATCGTCCTCGTGATGCTTGAAATCGGCTCGCTCACCCAAGCAGATTTGGCGAATCGTGATCAGGGCTACCGGTACTGGAGCTCGCTCATGCGCGACTCCGACATCGCAACCTTCCTGAAAGGCCGACCCGGGCCGTTTCGCGTCGACCTCAAGGATGATGACGTGCCCTACAATTTCGGTGACTGGTATGGCGTCGAAAGCTATATGGGCTACGTCTCCTCGGCCCCGCGGGCTTTCGTCCCTGTGCTGGGCTACGATCGCACGCACGACCTCTTCGGCGTACGCTATTACGTCGCCAAGCAGCCGCCGCGTGCCGGGCTCGTAGAGATTTTCTCGGGCGCGGACGGAATTAAAGTGTTTGAAACCGATACGGCCATGCCCAGAGCGTGGCCGGTTCACGAAACGTCCACAATTCGCAACCTCGACGAACTCGAGCCGCATCTAAATGAGCCCTCGCTCGATTTGAACCGGACCGTCATCCTGCAAGGCGATCCTCCATCGCTTGAAAAGTGCTCGGGCGATCAAGTACGTCTACTTCGTCACGATATCCAGCACGCCATCTTAGACGTCCAGATGAACTGCCGCGGCATGGTCGTACTCGCCGATGGCTACTCCAAGGACTGGGTGGCCACCATCGATAGCCAACCCGCGCCGCTCTACGCAGCTTACGCCATAGTTCGTGGCGTAGTCGTCGATCGTGGTCATCACCAGATCGAGATGCGCTATCGCCCCACGAGCGTGTATGTCGGAGGAACTTTAACGGGCGTTTCCTTGCTGGCGGCATGGCTGATCTGGTTACTGTTTGCGCGCCAGCGCGTACGGGCCCCGCCGCACGATAGAATCGTTCATGCCATCCAGGGGATTCTAACTTCCAGGGGATTCTAACTTTCAGGGGATTCTAACTTCCAGGGGATTCTAACTTAATGATACGAGCACTCGGGCAGCGCCTGACCATACCGGTTCTAGCAGTCGTCTTTCCGGCGGCCATTTTCGCCGACCTCAATCAAACGACGACTCTATCGGCTTCGAACACCACCAACCTGAACTTCGATACAGGAGCCGTTTCCAGTTCCGGCGGGGACATCCAATTCAGTTCTAGCGGCATCACTCCGCAAGGCTCCGCGAAGGCAGCCAACGTCGGCCTCAAGAGTGCGACGGACTTCGCCACCGCCTCCCAGTCGATCGTGCAGTTCTGGCCGGGTTATTCAGCCGCAACAATCCCTACGGCCACTCTTGACGCCGTCAACGTCCCCCTGGCTTGGTCAGATTCCTTTTACGTGCACACGAATGGCGGGCACTACGCCAAAGTGTTAGTGACCGCCTCGACAAGTTCTAGCATCACCCTGATGTTCACGACGTTCGGCGTATCGGGCGGGGGCACCACCGGCCCGCCGGTCATCACCGCGATTCGGAATAACTCGAGCGGCATCGCCGCCGGGTTTCCGAGCTATGGGATCGCCCCTAGCAGTATCTTCGTCGTTACTGGAACGGGCCTGGCGGACGCGGGCACTCCAACTTTACAGTCCAGCGCCGCGCCCGGCCTTCCGCTGACTCTGAATGGAGCGAGCATCTCGGCGACTGTGAACGGCGTGACCGTCCACCCGGCGATCTACTACACCAGTCCAACCCAGATCGCCGCAGTGCTTCCCTCATCCACTCCGGTTGGAACCGGAACCCTGACTGTGACCTACAACGGTGTCGCCAGTAATGCGGCAACCCTTCAGGTTGTACCCGCCGCGCTAGGGATTAACACTTTCTACACCAACTCCGCCGTCGCCACCGATGCCGTTAGCGGCGCTCTGCTTACTTACACGAACTCGGGTACACCTGGCGAGGTCATCACCCTGTGGACCACCGGCCTCGGAGCAGACCCGGCCGATAGCGACACTACCTATACACCGACCCCTCACGCAGTGGCGACTCCGCTCCAGGTCTATGTCGGAGGAACTCCGGCCAGCATACTCTATCAGGGCTCCGCCGGCTTCCCCGGCGTCGATCAGATCAACATAATCATACCGGCCTCGATTTCCAACGGCTGCTGGATTTCTCTCGCCGCTGTTTCGGGAGGCGTGCTCGGCAACATCGCGACGATCCCGGTCAACGGCGTCGGCGGCGCGTGTGTCGACGCAGTCAACGGTCTGACCGGCAACCAGCTCACGTCGACGGGTTCTCAGGCCCTAAGGACCGGATTAGTCGCGATACAGGCGAATACGACCGGTAATAAACCCGTGAGCAACGTCGCCGGTGGGACGTTTGTGGCATACAGCGGCCTCTACTCGCCCAACCAGCCCGTATCGCCTGGTGGATGCATTGTGGACTACCTCCAGCCGGCAACCATCGGGTCCATCACGGGCCTCGACCCGGGCACCCTCACATTGACCGGCCCCAATGGACTTTCCCTCACCGTGCCACCTTCGCCATTGGGATTGGGCATGTTTGCCTCAACTCTCAGCGCGACGGCGATTCCGGACACCGGGGGAACTTTCACTTTCACGGGAAGCGGCGGCCCGGACGTCGGCCCCTTCACCTCCGTCCTTACCTTCTCGAATCCTCTTTTGAGCTGGACCAATCCTGGCATAGCCGCAACCATTGACCGCAGCCAGAATCTCACAGCAACTTGGACGGGTGGAAATCCAGGCTCCTACGTTTACGTCACCGGTGTTTCCACCTCTAAGGCAACTTCGACGGCACCATCCGTCAGCCTCGGTTTTACCTGCCTGATCAGCGCCAGCGACGGACAGGTGACGGTACCCTCGTACATTTTGTCGGCCCTGCCGCCCGGCAGCGGCGGTATGGGAATGCAGAACGATATCTACATGCCTTTAACCGCAAGCGGTATCGATATCGGTGTCGCGCTGGGCGAAATCGGCTTTAGCGCAACCGCGACGTTCAGATAAACAAGCAGCCCCGAGCTTATTTGCGCGCCATCAGTGGCGCAGCGGCCACGGGCTTCCCAGGCGCGGCTCCCATGGGCGTCTGTGGAACTTCCGGCGGCGGCACCTTCTTGGGACGTGCGTCCAGCTTCGTTAGAATCAGCTCTTCCCGCGTCTTCTGGAATTTCGGCGTGCCCGGCTTCGCGCCCGTAGCCAGCACATCTTTGTCGGTGACTTCCTGCGCGCTGGGCAGATACTTCTGCAGATAATTCCGGATGCGGTCGTGCACCAGGCGCTCGGAAGAGTGCGCCAGCAGGAACAGGAATTGATCGCCCGGCGATTTCGAAAGCAGTGAATAAACGTGCGACGGCTTTTGAAGTTTTGCCGACTTCAAGTCCTTTTCCAGCTTCTTGGCCTTCACATCCAGCTTTTGCCACAGCTCGATCTCTCTCTTGTTCAGACCGATCCCCTTGGC
>DATHOT010000218.1:0-4576 GCA_035484655.1 Bryobacteraceae bacterium
CGCGCCGTAACGGTCCAGTGGCGCGGCGAAACAGTCGGCCGGATCTTCGAGCTGCATCCATCGCTCAAAGTGGACGGCCGCGCGGCCATTCTTGACCTCGATCTCGCATTGCTCGAGCGCTTGGACAAGGGCGACGTCCGCTACGAACCTTTGCGGCGTTATCCCACCAGCGCGTTTGATCTGTCGGTTGTAACGGACCTGCGCCGGCCAGCCGGTGAAATCGAACGAAGGCTCGCGGAAGCCGCGGGCGACGGTCTGGTAGACATCGAATTCGTACGCGAGTATATAGGTGCGCCGCTCCCCGCTGACCGCAAGAGCGTCTCGTTTCGTTTAACGGTCGGCGCCCCCGACCGCACGCTCTCGTCAGAAGAAGTTGCTGTGATTCGCGACCGCGTCATTGAAGCCATGCGCAAATCGGGCTTCGATCTGCGCGTCTGATACTCAGACGGCTGCTCGCTCAATGCACGTGCATAGGGTCACCGAAATAGGCGATGATCCGCTCCGCGCACAATCGGCAGGCTTCCTCTTCATCGGGATCGCGCCCCTCCACGTGCAACACTTGCTCGTCCCGGACGGCCATGCTTCGTCCGCAAACCCAGTCCTCACCGTCCCGGGAGTGAATGTGATTGAAATCGGTCAACGCGACTCTCGAAGTGATATTAGCCAGAATATCAGATCCCTTGTGAGCAGGATCTTGAACTTGCGAGCCGTCTCTTGAACTTGCGAGCCGGTTCCGGGAATTGATAGACTAAGATTTACACCTGAGGAGCGATATCATCATGGCGAAAGTATGTGAAGTTTGCGGGCGCGGGCCCAAATTCGGGAACCGTATCAGCCACGCCCATAACGTATCCAAACGCCGTTGGAACCTCAACCTCCAGACCGTCCACGCTATCGTGAAAGGCGCATCCAAACGGATTCGCGTTTGCACTTCCTGCATTCGCAGCGGCAAAGTTCAAAAAGCCGCCTAGACGGACCGCGCAAGTCACGCCGGCGGTTCCCGGTTAAACAATTCCTCTAATTCGTGCGCGGTTGGAGTGCCCTGCACAGCCTCGTGCATTTCGTGCGCGAAGGCTCGCATGATTTCCAATAATTCGAACTCGCGCCCGAGCGTGGCGTACAATTCGACTCCCGCGAGCAATAGCGCGAGACGGCGGTCTCCGCGTTCTTCAACCTCTTCCCGCAGCCGCCGGATGGATTCGAGCGATTCTGGACTCGTGGGTCGCCAGGGCATTGAGAAAGGGGTGAGAGTCTCCCACCCCTTTTAGAGTAGAGCTTTTCGTTCTCTCGCCAAAGTTCGGCGACTATGCTGAAATGCTCTTGCGCTGTGACTCGCCGGTCTGAATCTGAATCTGTTTGGGCTTCATCTGCTCGGACACAGGGACCTGAATCTCGAGAATCCCGTCCCGCAAATGACAGCTCAGCTTGTTGTAATCCAGGCCGGACGGCAACGTCGCCGCGGTGTAGAACCTTCCGTAGGCGAGCTGTGTATGACCGTTCTTGTGGAAAACTTCGGGCGCCTTTCGTTCGCCCTCGATGATGAGTTGATTGTTCTGAACACTCACTTTTACATCATTCTGCGAAACTCCAGGTAGAATGACGCGCAAGGTCAAAGATGTGTCAGTCCAGGCGGACTCTACTGCGGGACTGAACCTCCATTCGGATCCCGTTCCACTGGGCGCGGTTCTGCCGGTTTCTGACGGCAAGCCGTAGAAATTCTGGAACATTTGGTCGACGGAACGCTGGAACTGCTCCAATGTCTGTCGAACATCGCCAGCAAGGACACTACTGATCATGGATCACCTCTTATGCTTGACTTTGAAGGCTTGAAAAGGGCTTTTGCCCATGTGCCTCCAGTTGGGATTCTAGCACTGGTAATCCTCCTAGGAGCCTGTTAATTTCACTATAACGGTGACCTGGTTAGGAACTCCCCGCCATTATTTCGGCGCGGCAGTGGTTCGGAACCGATCGTCGATTTCCACCTGGTAGCCGCTTGCCAGACGATTGGTCTCGTTGGCCATCCCGACCACCGCCATCAACTCGGCAAACATCGCATCGCTCATCCCGGCTTTGCGCGCAGCCGCGGTGTGCGACGCAATGCAGTAGCCGCACTGATTTGTCGCACTGACCGCCAGGTAGACCATCTCCTTGGTGAGAGCATCCAGCGCGTTCGGAGCCATAATTTCCTTGATGCTCTGCCAGGTACGCCGCAACGTGACGGGATCGCGCGCCAGCGCTTTCCAGAAATTATTGATCCAATCGGTTTTTCGCGTCGCCATAATGTCGTCGTACACGGCGCGCACTTCCGGACTTGCGTCCTGGTACTCAATCAATCCCAACGTGGCCATCGGATCTCCTCGGTCGAACTACTCATCCTAGCTGTTCGAGTCATAATAGAAGTTACTCCTCGATGATTCCAGAAACAATATCAGAAGGCCTCACATTTGACGACGTACTCTTGCAGCCGGCCCGCAGCGGTGTGCTTCCGGTCCAGACCGACACGCGTACCTGTCTCACTAAGCACATCGGCATAAACATTCCGATCGTCAGCTCGGCCATGGATACCGTAACCGAATCGCACCTGGCCATCGCACTCGCGCAGCAGGGCGGCATCGGCATCGTCCACCGCAATATGAGTCTGGAGCGGCAGGCCGAAGAAGTGGACCGCGTAAAACGCAGTGAAAGCGGGATGATCGTAGATCCGATCACCATCGCGCCCGAAAAGAAAATCTCCGATGCGTTGGAGCTGATGAGGCGCTACCGTATTTCCGGCGTGCCGGTAACCAGCAAGGGCAAGCTGGTCGGTATTCTCACCAACCGCGATCTGCGCTTCGAGAACCGCTTCGATCTTCCGATCTCGCAAGTGATGACCAAGGATAATCTCATCACGGTCCCAGTGGGCACGACGCTCGAAGAGGCCGAAAAAATTCTGCATCGGCATCGCGTCGAGAAATTGCTGGTGGTGGACGATCAGTATGTGCTCAAGGGCCTGATCACCGTCAAGGATATTCAGAAAAAGATGAAATATCCGAACGCGGCCAAGGATTCCCAAGGCCGCCTGCGCGTCGGGGCAGCGGTCGGGTCGACCGGCGACTTTCTGGAGCGTGCTCAGGAGCTGGTAGCCAGGAAGGTGGACGCCATCGTAGTCGATTCGGCCCATGGTCACAGCGAAGGAGTCATGGAAGCAGTTCGGCTGATCAAGCGGAAGCTGCCTGAGATCGATGTCATCGCCGGCAACGTGGCCACTTTCGAAGGCGCGCGCGATCTGATCAGCCTGGGCGCCGATGGCATCAAAGTCGGTATCGGGCCAGGTTCGATTTGTACCACCCGGGTGGTAAGCGGCGCGGGCGTCCCCCAGATCACCGCCATCGCCGAATGCGCGCGCGCGACGCGAGGTTCCGGCGTCCCGCTCATCTCCGACGGCGGAATCAAGTTCTCCGGCGACATCAGCAAGGCCATTGCGGCCGGTGCGGACTCGGTCATGATCGGAAGCCTCTTCGCCGGCACGGAGGAAAGCCCTGGCGAGACGATTCTCTATCAGGGCCGCACCTTCAAGAGTTATCGCGGCATGGGTTCCATGGGCGCCATGACCGCTGGATCCGATCGCTATCCTCAAGACACCAGCGGAAAGTTGGTGCCGGAGGGTATTGAAGGACGTGTTCCTTATAAGGGCCCGCTCGCGGATCTGGTGTACCAACTGGTGGGTGGTTTACGCGCCGGGATGGGCTACTGCGGCTGTCCCAACATTCGCGAGCTGCAGGAACAGGCCAGTTTCCTGCGCGTGACATCGGCAGGCTTGCGCGAAAGCCACGTGCACGATGTCATCATCACCAAAGAAGCCCCGAACTACCGGTTGGAGTAAAGCTTCGCGCCGTTTTTACAGGCCGTTTGCGGTGGTCAGCTTCCCGTACAGCACGTAGTTCAAACTGGATATTGAAGCATTGACTGTATTCTGTTGCGATTGAAGTTCCGCGACGAGTGCGTCGGCCGCCTGGACTTGAGTTGTCAGGGCGGTTTGTTCCGCGGTCGCGCGGGCGGCGAGGCTGGTAATCTGATTCGCGAGCTGCGTATTTTCGGCGTCGTAACCGTTTTCCTGCTGAAGGATCAGACCACTCAGCGGATCGCTCAACGTGGTGAAGTTGTTGGCCAGTTGCGCGAAACCAGAGTTGGATGATCCGAGAAACTTGAAGGCGTCTGAAACTTGGCTGCTGGAAAGCCCGTTGATTACTGACGGATTGAAAGTCATCTGCCCGGTAAGATTTGCGAAGGTAACTCCCAGGTCGGCCAGGCTGTGGATGCTGCCGCGGGCGTTCCAGTAGCTGGACAGCTGGCTGGCGTCTTGCGAAATCTGACTAATCAAAAGATCGCCGCCGAGGGGTCCGGCGGAGGAGCCAACTTGCTGGGCCACCTGGCCAACCAGCGTATTGTAGCTGGTCACAAACTGCTGGAGCGCGTTGCTAAGTTGAGTGGGATCTGTTGCCAATGACAGGGTGATCGATGTCGCCGGCGTGGTGGTGTTTAGCAGGCTGAAGCTTACGCCCGGAATGATGTCGTTGATTGTATTGCTGGCTTCCGT
>DATHOT010000219.1:0-2999 GCA_035484655.1 Bryobacteraceae bacterium
CATGTTGAAATCGACAATGTTGGAGACGAACTGGGCATGCGCCAGCGGTTGATTCGGGCCGCCCATAATTCCAAAACCAATGTGCTGGTCCCCACGCTCCAGAAAGGCCGGAATAATGGTGTGGAACGGGCGCTTGCCGCCAGCCAGCACATTCGGGCTCTTCGGATCAAGCGTGAACCCCGCACCCCGATTCTGCAGCGCGAATCCCATCCCCTCCACCGTCACACCAGATCCAAAAGCGCCGGACAGGCTCTGAATCCAACTTGCTACGTTGCCATCTTTGTCGACCACGGTGAGGTACGTTGTATCGCTCGCAAGCGGCTGGCCGGCGGCCACCGCGCAGTTTGCTTTCATCGGATCGATCAAGGCTGCGCGCTTGCGGGCATAGTCCTTCGAAAGCAACGCTGCAACGGGTACATCATAGGTGTGCGGATCGGCGTCGTAGCGATGCAGATCGGAATACGCCAGCTTCATGGCTTCGATACGCTTATGCATCTCAGGGGATGAGAATGCGCCCAGCGGTGAGGGAGCCACGGTCTCCATGATGTTCAACATTTCAAGCGCGGCCATGCCTTGACCGTTGGGAGGCAGCTCGTAAACCCGCCATCCGCGATAGTCGATCGAGATCGGCTCAACCCACTCGGCCGAATACGAGGCCAGATCTTCGGCGGTCATCGTTCCTTTAAGCCGGCCGGATGTCTGGAGAAGAGCCGCCGCGATATCGCCTTTATAGAAGGCGTCGCGACCTTTATCCGCGATCAGCCGCAGGGCGCGCGCCAGATCCGGATTGCGGAACAACTGGCCCTCCGCCGGCACCTGGCCGCCGGGCAGGAACACTCGTGCCGATTCCTGCTGCGACTTCAGTTTCGTGATAACGCCGGCCGACGACCATGCCTCTCGAATTACTTCCGTGACGGGAAAGCCCCGCTCGGCATAAGCGATGGCGGGCTGGAACAGGTCTTTCCAAGGCAGCTTACCGAAACGCTGGTGAATTTTGGCCCATCCTTCGACAGCGCCAGGCACCGTAACGCTGTGAATTCCAGACGTCGGCATGGTCTTCACGCCGAGGTTGGCAAGGAGCGCCGACGATAGACCGCGCGGCGCGGGACCCGAAGCGTTCAAGCCGGTGAGCTTACCGGTCTTGGCGTCCCAATAGAGGACAAAGCAGTCGCCACCCATGCCGTTCATCGTCGGCTCAACCACGCCGAGAACGGCATTGGCGGCGATGGCCGCATCGGCCGCCGAACCGCCCTGCGCCAGAATCTGCGCGCCCGCTTGGGAGGCGAGGATTTGACTTGTAGCAGCGATCCCTTGTTGGGAAATGGTCATCGACCGGCCATAATCGCGCCCGATTCCGGCTTGGGCCAGGAGAGGCGCACACGAGACTGCTAAAGCGACAATGCACTTCATATGGCTACGCATCATAGCAAAAGGATAATGGGAGAAGCCATGGCAGGGAAATAAGAGGCTTCTATTCTGGCAGGCCCGAAACCGCCGCTGTCCGTCGCGACTCACGCGCCGACGGCCACTTGAACCTCACTCTGCTGCGATAAAGCCTGGCGGAGCGCCGCCGGATCAAGCTCGTGTTCCCAGCGCGCGACCACCAGAGTAGCGACTCCGTTGCCGAGCATGTTGACCATGGCGCGGAACATGCTCATGAAGCGATCGATGCCCAGGATCAGGGCCATGCCCGCAACCGGAATGGTGGGGATCACCATCAAGGTGCCTACCAGGGCGATGAAGGCGGCGCCTTGTACTCCGCTGGCGCCTTTGGAGGTCAAAACGGCGACTGCCAGAATGGTGAGCTGCTGCGAAATGGTCAGATTGATGTTGGTTGCCTGAGCAACAAAAAGCGCGGCCAGCGTCATGTAGATGCTGCTGCCATCGGTGTTGAAAGTGTAGCCGGTGGGCACCACCAGTCCAACCAGCGCTTGCGAGCAGCCCAGTTTTTCGAGCTTTTCCATCAGGGTAGGCAGCGCCGGCTCGGACGAGCTGACCGCCAGCACGAGAATGATCTCTTCCTTGATATAGAGCAGGAATTTGAAGATGTTGAATCCCGCGAAATACGCGATGGAGCCCAGGACGACCACGATGAACAGAATGCAAGTGAGATAGAAGATGACGATCAGTTTGGCGAGCGGCCCGAGCGAGGCGATGCCGTAGCGGCCGATGGTGAATGCCATGGCGCCGAAAGCGCCGATGGGCGCCAGACGCATGACGATATTCACGACACCGAAGATGGCTTGAGTTAGCGTACCGAATAAATCGACTAAGGGCTGGCAGCGCGGGCCGGCAATCGAAAGGGCGAAACCGAACAGGATGGCGACCAGTAGAACTTGCAGGATATCGCCCTTGGCGAAAGCGTCCACGATGGTGGTGGGTATGATGTGCAGGATGAAATCGCCGACGCTTTGCGCTTTGGCTTGGCCGGCGTATCCGGCGACGGCTTTGGCGTCTAGAGTGGCGGGATTAATATTGAGGCCGCTGCCGGGATGAGTCACGTTGGCTACGATCAGGCCGATGATCAGAGCGAGAGTGGATACGACTTCGAAATAGAGAAGCGCTTTGCCGCCGACGCGCCCGACTTTTTTCATGTCCTGCATGCCCGCGATGCCGGAGACCACCGTACAGAAAATGACGAAGGCGATGATCATCGTGATCAGGCGGATGAATCCATCGCCGAGCGGCTTCATGGCTTCGGCTTTGGCGGGGCTCAGATAGCCGAAGACGATGGCGAGGACGACTCCTACCATCACTTGAAAAGACAGCCCCGTGTAGAAGGGTTTCTTTCTCTTCTGTTCTGGACGGGAGCTCATTGTTCGCCTCGCTTTGGACCGTTCAAGTATATCAATCCGCGCCCCGCTGATTGACGCCCCGGGTTACTTTTTTGCGGTGGCGGCGGTGCGAGGGTTGAAGCCGATGTCGATCACGGCATTTTTGTCGAATTGGACTTCCTGGCCGCGAGCGATCACCGTCGAAAATACCGACCAACCCAGGCC
>DATHOT010000220.1:0-8122 GCA_035484655.1 Bryobacteraceae bacterium
GATGTTCTGCTTGCTGCCGGTGAAGTAGTTGTCGACGCACAGCACGTCGTTGCCGGCCGCCAGAAGGCGCTCGCACAAATGCGAACCCAGGAAGCCTGCGCCACCGGTGACCAATATCCGCTTGCTCATGATACCCCTGAAAACCCCACCCATATTGGGCGGCCGACACCAGGCGATTAAGTGACATTAAAATGATCATCGGACGGAGCTTATCGTGGGTTAATTTCCCGCATGACGCGTAGCCCTATTGATCTTCGTGGTGGAGGGGGACGTCATGGGGACCAGGGTAGAGACCATCATCATCGAACCTCGTTTGCTTGTGCGCGAGGCGCTCGAATCGCTGATGACAAACTATTCTTATCGAGTCGTTTGCCGCGTTGGGTCGACGGCGGACATCGGCAGTTCGTCGATCGTTGCCAATAGGCCCAAACTTGTAATTTTGGGCACGCAATCCATCGATAATGCGGTCACCGAGGCTCTTGGCATCCGTAAGTTGTGGGCCGACAGCAAGATCATCTTACTGTTCGAATTCGCTTCCCCAGCCGATTTTCAGAAGCTGCTGACGTCGGAGATCGATGGCTGTGTTCCGTTGATCGTTTCTCCAGACACGCTGATCAGCACGCTAGACCTGATCATGACCAAGGATGTTCGTGTCATGGTCGTATCCGATACGAAGCGTCTCTCGATCCCACCCACACAGGAAGAAGAATCACCCCAGCCAAGGGTCAAGATGGACAATCTCCGGACGCAGGGCATCGAACATGAAGCGCTACCAATCGGCATGGTCGCCATGCATCATACCCAACCCATGGTAAACGGCATCAGCACCGCGGCTCTAAACGCAAACAATAGCGACATTCAGTACGTGGCCCCGCTGGGAAATCTCCCCAAACTGTCAGAGCGTGAGGCCCAGATTCTCGACGGCCTGGTGAAAGGGCTTGCCAATAAGGTGATTGCGCGCACGTGCGACATCACCGAGGCGACGGTCAAGTCTCACATGAAATCGATCCTGCGAAAGATCCGGGTAGCAAATCGTACGCAGGCGGCCATTTGGGCGCTGGAGCACGGCCATCCAGCCGACGAAATCAAGGCTCTAGCAAATTGATCGTCGCCCTCGACGCCGTCTAGCGGCGCTCAAAAAGGAAGTTGGGCTTGCGAAAAGCGAGTGCCTTTCGTCGCCGGCGTCCAAAGTGCGATTGGCGTTGCCCAGATCTACCTCACTCGCGTCGCCCGCCGCCGACCGTTATGCGAACTGCGCCCTATCCTGCTTGCTTAGGGATTACTCCTTAAGAATGGTCACCTCGCCTTTTTCGAACGCGGGCTCATCAAAGACATCAGCTTAGTATGTAGCGAGTTGGTGGGCCCCGCCCTTTCCGAGAGGGCCAGAGGAACACGTTGACCATGACGAAGTCCGTCCGTCTGCGCCAATGGCTCGAAGATCCCCTTTCTGGATTGGATAGGATGTTGATATGAAAACGCGTGCAGGCGACTGGGTAGAAGTTCGGAGCAAGGAGGAAATCCTCAGGACGCTCGACAAGAGTGGTCGGCTCGACGGACTTCCCTTCATGCCGCAAATGTTCAATTACTGCGGTCAGCGCTTCCGTGTTCACAGCAGCGCGTACAAGACCTGTGACACTGTCAGCGGCCATTATGTCGGGCGAAGCTTGCCGGACGCAGTCCATCTCAATATGCGTTGTGATGGTCAAGCCTATGGCGGGTGTCAGGCCGGTTGCCTGATCTTCTGGAAAAACGCTTGGCTCAAACCCGTCGAAGGGCCGGTACTGGCAAAGCCGGTACCTGACGGCGACCCCGGCAAGGTCAATGGCCTGCAACAGCAAGACCCCTGCACGGATCGCGACGTCTGGAAAGCAACCACCTACGAAGACGCTGGCCGTGAAACGAGATATTCCTGTCAAGCAACCGAGTTGCTCAACTACACCGCACCGCTCAAGTGGTGGGACCCCAGGCAATACGTGGAAGCCTACACTTCAGGCAATAGAACCCTGCCTCAGGTGTGCCGGGGCGTTTTCTACCTGTTTTACTATTATGCAACGCTGGCCTTCAGCGACAGATGGGGGGGCCCCGCTCGCTGGGTATACAACCGGTTTCAGGCCGTTACTGGCGGCATCCCGTTCCCCCGCGTGAAGGGAAAAATTCCGGTAGGAGAGCCCACGCCCAGACGTGATCTTGGTCTTCAGCCGGGCGATCTGGTGCGCGTAAGGTCTTACGATGAGATCCTCGCGACGCTGGACACGCGACTCTCAAACAGAGGTCTCTCGATCGATGCCGAGCTCGCGCCATTCTGCGGCAAGATTTTCCGTGTCGGTACTCGCATCGACCGCTTCATTGACGAAAAAAATGGAAAAATGCGGTCGATGAAGACGCCGGCCGTCGCATTGGACGGCGTTATCTGCAATTCGCTCTACAGCGGCCAGCGGATGTTTTGCCCCAGGAGCATCCATTTGTGGTGCCGGGAAATTTGGTTGGAACGCGTCTCCACTGACGCGTACTCCGGATCGGCTCTGCCTATCCCGACCGGCACATGCTCGACAGCAGACAAGGGTGCGTCGAGCGCCAGCGACGTAGCCGCCCCGGAATGGGCATTAGATCCTCTCGTCAAGGGATAGAGCTTTTCACATGAACTCGATCAAAACAGCTTCGGTTTGCGGTTTGGGAAAACTGGGTGCGTGCATAGCTGCGACGCTTGCGGCCCGCGGCTTTGAAGTCGTGGGAGTAGACATTGATCGGGAGAAAGTCAAAAAGATCAACGAAGGTTTAGCGCCGCTGGATGAGCCACTACTCGCCGAAACCATCCGAGCTGGACATTCACGACTTCGCGCCACCCTCGATCCGCGAGAAGCCGTTGCTACTGATGTCACCTTCTTTATTCCTCCGTCCCCCAGTCAACCAGACGGAAGTTTTTCCAACGAATTCTTGCTGAAGGCCATGCAACCGGTGGCCAGGGCCGTGAAGGAAGCCGGCAAAAAGAACCATCTGTTTGTCTGCAGCTCAACTACCACGCCCGGCGCCATCGATTCGGTCCTAATTCCCATGTTGGAACGCGAGATCGGTGGTATTTGCGGCCGGGATTTCAGCGTCTGCTACAATCCCGAGTTCATTGCGCTGGGCGACGTGATCAATGGTTTGCTGGAACCGGACCTGGTGTTGATTGGCGAATCGGATCCTCAAAGCGGCGCCGCTCTGGAGCAGCTTTACAAGAAATACAACCGCAATTCACCGCGAATCGCCCGCATGTCCATCGTCAGCGCGGAACTGACGAAGATTTCGCTGAACAGTTACGTCACCATGAAGATCAGTTTTACCAATCAATTGCGGATGATTGCCGCGCGCCATCCACAGGCCGATATCCATGTCATACTCGACGCTCTCGGCAGCGACAGCCGGATTGGAAAAAAATACTTGCGTGCCGGTTTAAGTTATGGAGGCCCCTGTTTCCCGCGCGACAACCGTCTCCTGGTTTACACTGCCCGGCAGGTCGGCCTGGAAGCGCCGCTGGCCGAGGCTTCAGACCGGGTGAACGAGCGAACCAAGGAAGAGCTCGTCGAGAAAGTACAGGAAATGGCCTGCCCGGGCGATACGGTTGCGGTTCTCGGCGTTACCTACAAGCCGAACACGCATATTACCGAGGAAGCGGCGGGACTTTTTCTGGCGCAACAGCTCAAACGGCGCGGCTACCGCGTCCTCGTTCATGACTTCGCTGCAACCCCCGCCAATGCTCCGAGCCTCCACGAGTTCGGGCAGATCTCCAACTGGGCGGAATTTAAAACCAAACCCGGTGTGAAACTCGCTGTCATTTGTTGTCCCTGGCCCCAGTACCGGGACTTAGTTGCTACCGCGGGAACCAGGGTATTCACGCCATGGCAATTGTGAGTGGAAATCCGATGGACGCCGGTGCCTCCCGCTCCTCGCAACTCGATACCGCGTGTCCAACCGATGGATCGTTGGAATCCATCAGGCTTTTAGGAACGCCCGTCGCCTGTGCCACTTACGATTCTGCGCTGGAGCGAATCAAGGGGCTCGCACGTGAACCGCGGGCCACAGCGGTCTGCCCCTCCAACACCCACATCCTTGGCGAAGCCCGGCACAGCCCCGAGTTCGCCCGGATCCTGGCTCGGTTCGACTTGGTGTTGCCGGACGGGATGCCGGTTGTTTGGGCGCTCAACTTTCGTGGCGCCGGTCTCAAGGACCGCGTGTACGGTCCTTATTTCATGCGACACGTGTTGCGGAACGCACCGCGGCCCTGGCGCCATTTCTTTTTCGGAGATTCCGAGGAATGCCTCGTCGAGCTGCGACGTGTGCTGGTCCAATTGCAACCGGATATCGAAATTGTCGGCATGCTTAGCCCGCCGTTTCGGCCCTTCACGGAGGCCGACGAGGTGTCGTTCGCCGATACCATCAATCGCGCCAATCCGGATTTCGTC
The DNA here is from genome assembly GCA_035484655.1 of Bryobacteraceae bacterium. Classification (GTDB taxonomy): domain Bacteria; phylum Acidobacteriota; class Terriglobia; order Bryobacterales; family Bryobacteraceae; genus Palsa-89. Next base: position 4,443 of record DATHOT010000220.1, read on the forward strand.
TGGGTGGGGTTGCCCGGCGTACGGATGGAACAGTGGATCATCGACAACCAGGCGCGGTACCGAAGGGGTGTGTTCCTTGCGGTGGGCGATGCACTTTCACTGCTCAGCGGCCGCCGGTCGTTCGCTCCGCCGTGGATGCAACGGATGGGGTTAACCTGGGCTTACCGGTTATGCAAGGAACCGCTCCGACTGGGCCCGCGTTACCTACGATATAATTCTATGTTCCTATCTTATTTGCTATGGGATGTCCTACGCGGACGGGCTTGGGAAAAGATCCGTCCGACAATTTAAGCCCGGGTGGCCTGAAGCAATCGCCAGAATGTTGCGGCAGTGGACGCCGAACGATCTCCAATCGCCTTCCAGACCGCGCGGGAGCGGTAGTCCACCCCGGCATAGCCCGCACAGCACCAAGGGTTTCCTGCTTGCGCCACTCGATGAAGCCGCCGCTTGAGGCTTCACCGTCGATCGTTGCGCCTTTGAAGTCCGACGTTGCCAATTAACGTCGCGCCGCCGAAGCGGGCCTTGCCCTCGAAGGCGGCGCCTTCGAAGCCGCTGGCGGAATCGATGCTTGATGCCTCGACGCTCAAAGAGATGCCGAGAAATAATGTCTAACGCCCGGATCGCGACGACTGGCCGTGAACTGGACCATCAAGGACAAGAGCTCTGCGCGCTGGTCGGGCTGCAGGCGAAGACCTACCGCTATGCCTCGCGGCAGCCGGATGATGCGCCGATCTGCCAGAGGTTGCTATACTGGCCCTGGAGTGGCGGCGGTGTATGCATCCGGTGAAGGCGGCGTCAACCCGTCGCTCGCTGTTTCCAGCGCCGTAGCGCTTGCCAGCGGCCTTATTGATCTCCATGGGCGCCAGTCATAGGTGTCACATACGCTGTTGTACGTCATCGACAGAGAGCCCGAGCCTTGTGCTTCGGGCTTTGGCACGCCGACCTTCTCTGATGACCAGGCGGCCCGACGCGGCTAAGCCGGGCGAGCACGTTGCGTCGGTGCTACTACGGCAAGGAACTCTAGAAGCGCCGCATTCACCTCGTCCGGCCGCTCCTGCTGGGCCCAGTGGCCGCAGCCCGGCAGCAGCACGCTCGTGGTCAGCAGCGGCACGGTCTGCGGCAGGGCCTCGACCGCCGGGCGGTAGAGCAGCAGCCCGCGATCTTCCGCGCCGCACATGAAGGGTGCCGGCACCATGACCGGCGCGTTGCGCCAAGGCGCCATCAGCTCCCAGGTGCGGTCGATCGCGCGATACCAGTTGAGCGGCCCGTGGAAGCCCGAACCGGTGAAAGCGTCGCTGCAAACCGCGAGATCGGCCGGCGTGAGCCAGGCTGGCAGCGGCGCCGGGTCGATCAGGGTGTCAAGCCACCGGGCGTCCCGCGGCACCGGTTGGGCGGGCGGCGCCGCGGCGCGCTGGGCGGCGCCCGCCGCCGAGTGGGTATGGCACACCGCGCGCAGTAGCCGCGGGACATCTGCCTCGATCTCTGCTTCGGCGACGTCAGGCGCCTGAAAATAGAGGATGTAGCTCAAGCGCTCACCGGCGAACTGCTTGAGCGCGCGCGTCGGCTGCTGATCGATGCGCGGCATGTACGGGATGCTGAGCCCGGCTACGGCGCGAAAGCGGTCGGGACGCATGAGCGCCGCATTCCAGGTGGCCACCGCGCCCCAATCGTGGCCTACCAGCACGCAGCTCTTCTCACCCAGCGCATCGACGAGCCCGACCAGGTCGCCGACGATGTGAAGCTGCGTGTAGGCATCGCTCGCGTCGGGTCGCGAGCTCTCGCCGTAGCCACGCAGGTCGGGCGCGACGGCGCGATAGCCGGCCGCTGCGAGCGCCTGCATCTCGTGCTGCCAGGAATGCGAGGTCTCCGGAAAGCCGTGGCAGAGCAGTACCAGCGGGCCGTCACCTTGAATTGCGACTCGCAGCCGGATGTCATTCGTCTCGATGCTCTGATGCGTGAGCGGAAGCAGTAAGACCGTATGTCCGTGGCCGAGGTGACGGAGGCTCGCCCTACGCTGCGCCGCCGCTATCTCGGCGAGATCGATCCATCCGATGCCAGCATGATCCGGTTGGCCGAGTATCGCGCAGGTCGCGGAATCGATCCTTGATGCCTCGACGCTCAAAGAGATGCCGAGAAATAATGTCTGACGCCCGGATCGCGACGACTGGCCGTGAACTGGACCATCAAAGGACAAGGGGCTCTGCGCGCTGGTGGGGCTGCAGGCGAAGACCTACCGCTATGCCTCGCGGCGGCCGGATGATGCGCCGATCCGCCAGAGGTTGCTGTATTGACCCTGGAGTGGCGGCGGTTCGGCTATCGACGCCTGCACATCCTGCTGCGGCGGGAAGCATCATGCTGAACCACAAGAAGCTGTGCCGGCTCTATCACGGAGAGCGGCTGATGGTCCGCAAGCGCGGCGGCCGTAAACGGGCGCTCGGAACGCGGGCGCCGATGGCGCTCCCACAGGTGCCGAACCAAAGCATCATGTCGGATGCACTGGCCTGCGGCAGGAAGTTCCGGGTGCTGGCCCTTGTCGATGACTTCGGCCGGGAGTGCCCGGCGCCGGTCGTCGACAACTCGCTGTCCGGTATCCATATCGCTCGCGAGCTCGATCGGGTCGTCCCGGTGCGTGGCACACCCTGCATGATCGTCAGCGACAACGGCACTGAGCTGACCTCATGCGCCATGCGTGCCTGGCAGCAAGAGCATGGCATTGAATGGCACTACATCGCCGCTGGTAAGCCGATGCAGAACGCCTTCATCGAGTCCTTCAATGGCAGACTGCGCGACGAATGCCTCAACGAGCATCTGTTCGCCAATCTCGCTGAAGCCCGCAGGATCATCGAAGCCTGGAGGATCGACTGCAATACCAAGCAACCACACACGAGCCTTGACGGGCTCACATCGACGGAGTTTGTAGCTCGCCCCAGCCAGGGGCATAACCACAACGGACTCTCCCTCTGAGCGAAGTCATTCCGGGAAGCACGTCAAGACGCACATCCAGTTGTCGCCCTGCGGCGATTTCCGCCTCGGCCCAGGCATTCCATACTTGCTTGCCCTTCTTGGTGCGCTCGATGTCGGCACAATTGGCCATGCTGCCTCCATTTGTCTTTCCGCAAAAGCGGCAGACGCCCCTATCCCCCAATCGCCGGTTTCGAGGCGTCTAGCCTAGGAAGCGGGCGGGCCCGACACCCAGAGCGCAACTGGAATCAACTTCTCGGCTCTCGTACCAGTTCGCGGAACAGGTGCATTTTTTCCGCATTTCCCAGCGCTGCTGGATAGCGGCCCGACTGAAACGGCCATGCTTCCAGCGTGACGTATGGAGCCTCTCTTCCGACGTAAGAGGTGCGGTTGAAGGTCCGCCGTGCATTCAGACCAGCAACCCTGCAGCACGATCAATGCGCGATCGGACAAAATCCGCACTGCGCCGACCAGGCCTTCGCCAAGGTGACGGCGCTCCTGGTCAGTGCCTAGTCCTCTCCGGCAGCACGGAAGTAACCGCCGGATCGGTCGCCGGCGCTTCCGGCAGCGGCGCGGGACGGGCGGGATCGGCTTCAGGAAGGCGGCCACGGCGGCGGCGGTGGCGTTGGCGTCCTCATCTATCGAGTTGTGGCCAAGATTCTTAAAGATTACCAGCTTGGCGCCCTTGATGTCGTTCTGGAAGTGGAAAGCATCGGCGC
>DATHOT010000221.1:0-17803 GCA_035484655.1 Bryobacteraceae bacterium
CACAGCAGAGAGGGGTAACCGGGAGTAGAAGACACGACTCGCTAAACTCATTCCAGGATACCCGAGGTCTGTACGGTTGTCAAATTGCTCTTACGAGCGCGTCCAATAAGGCGTACACTAAATCTAAACAGGCCCTCTATGAGGCCGCTTTTTGCGATTGCCGCATTGTGCACCTGCGTGGCGCTGTTGTTCGGTCAGAACGACGCCAGCGATTCTCTGGAGAAGTATCGGAAAGACCTCGAAACAAACCGGTCCAGTTCACTGGCGCACTATCGGATCGGCGAGATTTTCCTCAAGCAGAAGAACTACCAATCCGCTGCGAACGAATTCCGCGAGGCGCTGAGCGGAGATTTGCAACCTGTCTGGATCGAGGCCCAAGCTCACATGAGTCTGGGCGCGATTTTTGAGGTGACCGGCCAGTCTGAGCGGGCGCTGAATGAGTATCAGCTAGCGAAACGCGTCGTCAATCGGAGTTCAGCGTCAATATCCGATGTCCCGCCGCAGGTTTCGCAGAAAACAGACCCAGAGTACTCAGAGGAAGCTCGCATTGCCGGCCTGGAAGGCGCCGTTACGCTGACCGGCACCATCACGGAGCAGGGCGTACCACGGGACATGCGGGTCACAGGATCGCTAGGTTTCGGCCTGGACGAAAAGGCGCTGGCCGCGATCCAGCAATGGCGCTTCACGCCGGGCACCCGGCAAGGCCAGCCCGTTCCAGTTGTCATGACCATTCCCGTCGATTTTCGCCTACCCGAAAAACAGTCGCGCTGGCATTTGATTCGGGCCGAATTCACGCCTCCCGAAGGAGCCTCGCGCCCTCAGTTCTCGAAAACGAATTACCCGTATGGCGTCGGCATTAGCCTGAACGCTTTCGAAGAGGCCATCGTGATCCGGGCTATCGGGCGGGAAGCCACGGCGACAGTGGCCTTCGATGTCGATGAGCACGGGCTACCTGCGAATCTTCAGGTGTTGAACGCCTCGCATCCGATCTGGGCCCCGGAGGCCATGGCCCTGGTGCGTGAATGGCAATTCGTCCCGGGCATGAAATACGGTGCGCCGGTGTCGGCCCTCTGCACACTCGATCTGGTATGGGGCCCGACGAATCTGAGCACACAAGCGCTTCAGTGGGCCGTAGCCCAAATGAGCGTGCCTTCGAGACCCGACCCAAGTCATACCGTCCAGAGTCCTCCGGTTGTCGTGTATAGAGGGTATGATCCGCCATATACAGAAGAGGCCCGGGCGGCTGGCCTGGAGGGAACCGTCCAAGTTTCGTTCGTGATTGGAGAGGACGGAGTGCCCCAAAATCTGCACGTTATCAGCCCGTTGGGGCGCGGTTTGGACGAAAAAGCGATGGAATCGGTGAGCCAATGGCGCTTCCAGCCGGTCGTTGTGAATGGACGGCCCATCCAGGTTGGCAGCACGATATCGGTGACTTTCAGCCTAAATGAGGCGCAGGGCCGCCAGCGGCTCGATGATGGTCGCGCGCCTGGCCGGCGCCCAGCCGGCAGCCAATAAAACGACAGCCAGCACCGCGCCGGCGCCGCAAAATGCCGGAAGATCCCAGGGGCCGACGCCGAAAAGCAGTCCTGAAAAAAGCCGCGTGGCCGTGAGGGCCATCGGCAGGCCGAGCACGATTCCGGTTAGTCCCAGAATTGCCACTTCGCGCAAAACCAGCCGAAGCGTGGCGCCACGATCAGCGCCCAGCGCCATACGGATGCCAAGCTCGCGGGTCCGCTGGCTAACACCATAAGAAACAACACCATACAGTCCAACCGCCGTCAGGATCAGGCCCAGCAAGCCGAGCGTGGCAACGAGTTCCGCGGTCACTTGGTAAGTTTGGGCGGAGAAACGGATCAATTCATTCTCGGTGGTTATAGTCAGGGGGTCCAGGCCGGGCGAGACCGACTTCAGGGCGTGGCGCGCAGCCTGCGCAAGCCCCATGGGATCGCGCTCAGTTTCGATAAAAAAGGTGATTTCCCGCTCAAAATTGGCCCAAAATGGCAGATAAATGTACGGTTCTGGAGGCTCTCCGACCGAATTAATGGGCGCGTTCTTCACCACGCCGACGACGGTGAGCCGCTTGCCCTGGGCGCCGCCGATTTGAATCGTCTTGCCGATCGGATCCTCGCGCGGCCAAAAGCGCTGGCTCATCCGCTCGTTAATCAGGACCGAATTTGCGCCGGCGATTTCGTCGCGATGTTCGAATCCTCGCCCGCGCAGCACCGGCGTGCCCGTGGTGGTCAGGAAATTAGCAGTCACCGAGTTGTACTTGATCTCGAAAGGCGGTGCGTCCGCCAACTCGGGACGACCGGGGAAGGTCACGCTTTGGAAGATGCCGTTGCTGGAGAGGCTCAGAGGCGCCCGGACCGCGGCCGCCACGCTGCGGACCCCCGGCAGAGCTTCAAAGCGCGCGATCACCTCGCGATACAACTCCGGCTGGGCGTCGCTCTGAAGCCACACCAACAAAAGCGGCTTACGGCCGAAGCCCAGATCGCCCGTGCGCGTATTGGCGAAGCTTCGAACCAGCACTCCGGCCGAGACCAGCAAGGTCATCGACACGGCTACCTGGGCAACCACGAGCAAATTCCGCGCGGGCCAGCGGCGGCGTGAGCTACCGAAAGCGGCCTCCCCCTTGAGGGCGGGGATCAAATCCGGCCGCGCGGATTTCCAGGCCGGCGCCAGGCCGAAGAACAAGACGGTCACGGCTGAAACCGCGATGCTGAAGATCAAAACACGGGAGTCGAATAGGAAGTCCTGTGAGGTATGTATGCCCGGCGGCTGTACCAGGAGCGAAGGTAAAATTCGGATTAGCATTGCGCCGGTTGCAAGCCCGAGAACAAGCCCGGCCGCGCCTAGCAGAATGTTCTCGGCCATAAGCTGGCGGATCAATCGGCCGCGACGTGCGCCCAAGGCCAGCCGCACCGCCATCTCGCGGCCACGCGACCCCGCTCTCGATAGCAACAGATTGGCGACGTTCACTGACGAAATGAGAACTACAAGAAGCACGATCGCGAGCAGCGCCAGGCCATTCGTCCCGGCCTCTTCCAGGCGATGCCTTAGATCCGGAACGACGGTGGCGCGTCGGCCGCGATTGGTTGCAGGCCATGCCTCCGCCATCCGGGTTGCAATCGTCCGCACCTGCTCGTCCGCAAATCTCGCGCCGGCGCCCGGAGCCAGCCGCCCGATGAGACGGAACCAGCGGCTCCCGCGATTTCCCAACTCCTTGACGTCGCCAAGCTGGGCCCAGGACTGCTGCGAGAACCACAGGTCGCGGTCACCACTGGTCTCGATCGATCGAAAACTCGCAGGGAGGACGCCGATCACCGTAACCAGAGCTTCGTTAGCGCGTTGAACCCGAAGTTGCCGTCCGATGACCTTCGGATCGCCGCCAAAATGGCGGACCCAGAAACTATTCCCGAGCACAACGGCAGTCTCGCTCGCCGGGTCGGCTTGGTCTTGTGGCGTGAAGAGCCGGCCGAGCGCCGGTTTCACACCGAGAGCAGTGAAGAAGTTCGGGGAGACCAAGTTCAACGACAGAAGCTCGTGGCTATCGCCCTCCACCAGCGTCAATCCACGGCCGCCGACCGCTGCGAGTTCACCCAGCGAGGTCGCTTGCTGTTTAAAATCCAGATACTCGGGATAAGACAGCAGCCCATCGCGCTCCTGGTCGGTTACCGAAAAAACTCGAATGATTTCGCCCGGTTTGGACACAGCGACAGGCCGAAACCACAGAGCATCCACCAGGCTAAAAATAGCCGAATTGGCGCCTATGCCGAGCGCGAGCGACAGCGCGGCGACCAAAGTGAATGCCGGACGGGACGCCAGTGTACGGAAAGCAAAGCGGAAGTCACGCAGCATAAATTATTCGACGATCGTTCCCCGGTCTGGTGCCGCCCCTAACCGTGATGCGATAGACTGATTGCTTAGCCACCATGCACTACAGCCGGGTCTCCGCTTTTCTGCTGGGCGGACTCCTTATCGGCAGCCTCTTCATGGGGTTCGTTGCCACCGGGAATTTTCAAACGGTCAACGAAATACTGAAGTCGCCGCCGCCGCAAGCGGAGAAGATGATCCAGCAATTAGGCGCTGAGAATGCCCGGCTCTTGCTGCGGTATCAGGCTGGAGAAGAGAATCGGCTCTTTTTTGAAAGCTGGGAAATGGCACAACTGGTGCTTGGGCTGTTTCTGGCTGGCTTGCTGTTTCTCACAGGTAAGAGCCGCCTGCTGGCAGGCTTGGCGGGCGCGATGGTAATTCTAACGATTTTCCAGCATTTCAAAATCACCCCCGAACTCATCTGGCAGGGCCGTTCGATCGACTTTGCAACGGTCACGGCGGACCCGGCGGCGCGGCAGCAGTTCTTCAAGCTGCACGCTGCGTATGGAGTGATGGAGGTGGTCAAACTGCTGCTGATGGTCGCGATCGGCGTCGGTCTATTTCCGCGCCGCCGGCGTTCCACCCAGCGAGTCGAGATCGATGCGGTCGATTACGCCCACCACCGCCATGTCGATGGGTGATTCAGGGCGGCCCACGCTGGTCATTGCACTAAATCCTTCGGTGACTAACAGCACGCGATCGCCGACACCGGCATCCACGGCGTCGAATGCGATTACCGGATCGCCGCGTTTGGAGCCATCCAAATCGAGCGGCTGTACGATCAGGGCCTTGCGTCCGACATGACTTGCATGTTTGTGGGTGGAGATCAACTCGCCGATTACGTGCGCGATGAGCATTTAGACCGCTCCCTGACGGTCGCGGCTCAGATGTATATTGTCGACTACACCGACGATAGTGCCGTCGGATGGCACTTCGGCGGGTAGAAAAGGAAAGCTCGATTCTTTCCCGCGGCACCAATAGATCAATTCACCCGGCCCGACTCCCACAGCATCCAGCATCACGCCGCACTTGCCGATCTCGGTGAGATCCGTCTTTAAGGGCTGTACGATCAGCAGGCGCTGGCCCGTCAAAGCAGAATCCTTCATGGTCGAAACGACGGTTCCCACCACTCGCCCCAGGAACATGGCTATTTGTTGACGCTCACGGTGTCGACGATGCCCACGATGCTGGCATCCACCGGCTTATCTTTGCAGCCTTCCGCCATGCGCGCCGAGCTCCCGGAAACGACGATGACAGTCTCTTTGGAACCAGCGCTGACGGTGTCGACGGCGATCACATAGCCAGATTCATCCTTGCCGTCCGGAGTCACTGGTTTCACGATCAGCAGCTTGAAGCCTTCCAGACGCGGATCTTTGCGGGTGGCGACGATGGTGCCCACAACACGGGCGAGGATCATGCGAAAACCTACTTGGCGGCCGCATGCGACGCTTTGCCGATCGGCAAAACATCTTCCAGGCTGGGATGGGGCCGCGGGATGACGTGCACGGCGATCAGCTCTCCGACTCTGCGGGCAGCGGCCGCTCCGGCGTCGGTGGCGGCGCGCACTGCTGCCACGTCGCCGCGCACCATGGCCGTGACATAGCCGGAACCGATCTTCTCCCAGCCGATCATACGGACGTTGGCGGCCTTCACCATCGCGTCGGCGGCTTCGATCATCGCCACCAGACCACGGGTTTCGATCATTCCTAACGCTTCACCCATTCGACCTCCAGGACTAACATTACGCCAGCACGCCGCGTGCGCGCAAGGCTTCATCCACCAGAGCGATCAATTCCTGGCGCGTGACCTGAAAACGCTCCTGCTGGTTCTCCATATCCTCAGCGACCACCGGACAACCCGGCTCGATGTTGGCGCGCGACTTGACGCCGTAGCGCGTGCGCGAATCAAACAGTTTATCGACCTCCTCTTTGGGCAGGACCTTGGGACCGCCCAGGAGCTCGGCCACCAGCGCGATGCGCGCGAAGTGTTCCACCGTTTCCATCTTGAAAAAAGCCTTGTACACGTCTTCGCCGTAGCTCACGCAGCCGTGGTTACCCATCAGGATGGCATCGTACTTGGGGATGTATGGCAGCATGCCTTCGGTCAAGGCGGGCGTGCCGGGCAGACCGTACTCGGCTAGAGGAACGCAACCCAAACCGATGATCACTTCAGGCAAAAGAGCCTGCGTTAAAGGGCGGCCCGCCACAGCGAAGCCGGTCGCCACCGGCGGATGGGCGTGCACCACCGACATGATATCCGGCCGCATCTGATAAATGGTCAGGTGCATGGCGATTTCGGTGGTGCGTTCCCGGGAACCTTCCAGCTTGTTGCCATTGAGATCGCAGACGATCAGGTCGTCGGGCGTCATCATCCCTTTGCTGATGCCGGTGCAAGTGCACAGAATCCGGTTGTTCTCCAACCGGACGCTGATATTGCCATCGTTAGCGGCTACCCAGCCCTTCTGATAAACCAGCTTTCCGACGTCGACAATGTCTTGCCGATATTCTTTCTCCGTTTTCATGGGAATTTTCAATTGTAGCAATCCTCTGTAGCAAACCGGGCGTTCCAGACGCGCGCTGTACAATAGGGGCGAGTGGAACAACGAAGGATGTGCCCGAATTGCCGGGCGTTTGTAACGAGCAGCGATCGCGTGTGCCCGTACTGCGAAATGAAGCTCGGCCCGCGTGCCATCGAGCGCCGTGCTCCGGGAGAGATCCTGGGCGGGCTGATTCCGCACGCCCGCTTTACCACCGTGATGATCCTGCTGATCAACACGGCTCTCTTTCTGGCGGAGTATCTGAATCCGAACGCGGGCCTTACAACCTGGGGCGCGAGCTTACCGGCGCCGTATATGCAGGGCCAGTGGTGGCGTTTGATAACGGCCGGCTTCCTGCACGGCGGAGTTTTTCACATCCTGATGAACTCCTGGGTGTTGTTCGATCTAGGGGCCGAAGTGGAACAGCTTTACGGTACCAGCCGGCTGATCGTCTTCTATTTCGTATCGACCGTGACCGGTTTTTGGGCCAGCTCGCATTTGGGATTGCATCCATCGGTGGGTTCATCGGCCGGAATCTTCGGCCTCATCGGTGCAATGCTGGCGTTCGGTGTGAGCGACCGGTCGGCACTCGGGTCTATGGTGAAGAGCCTATATATGCGCTGGGTGATCTATGGTCTGGTGCTCAGCTTCATACCCGGCGTCGACTTTTGGGCGCACATCGGCGGCTTGGCCGGCGGATTCAGCGCCGGATGGCTGGCCAGCACGCCGCGCGCGCGCCAGATGTGGAAAGAGCCGCTGCTGCGCGCGTTGGCCGGGATTTCGATCGCGGTGACATTTCTGGCGTTCGGCATGATGTACCTGGCGATGACGCGGGCGTAGCTCATTTCAGGCGTTTGCACGAGTGGCAACGCGGCACGCAGGAGTGCGTGCCAACGTTATCGGCCGCGGCGGTTGTTGAGAATCTTTACAAAAGATCGGCCGCGCAGCTCTTCGAGTGTGAGTCCCGTCGCGAGGGCTTCTTCTTCAGTGAACGCCCCGCAATTGATTCCGCGCAAGAAAAAATTGAGCAGACCCTGTCCGGTGGCGGCATCGTCGAATACATCGCCCACCAGCGTCGCCTGCGCGGCTTTCTCGACAAAATTACGAAGGCGCGCGGCGGCAGTTTCAAAGCTTTGCAGGAAAAACGAATAGACGGCGGCGTAGCGCGTGGGGAGCTGTCCAGGATGCAGGTCCCAACCCTGGTAGTAGCCGTGCATGAGCGAACGCTGCACGTGTTCGAAATGCAGCCGCATGGCGCGATGCACTACCGTGCGGTTTTCAACGACTTGTTCAGCGGTTAGTGAATCGCCTGTTTTCGCGCGATGGCGGGGGATGGGCATGATATTGGTGGCGCCATCGGAAAGGGTGACTCCCCGGCCGGCGGCGCTGACCTGCATCACGTGCCGCGCAAAATCGCAGGCCGGATGAACCATAGTTTGATGCTCGGCGGTGATGTTGCAACTGGCGGTGTAATCGTACAAACCGAAGTGCAGCCCCCGGCAGCGGCCACGCGAGGCTTCGAGCAGCTTCGGGATCGCAATGGCGCCCGAGCCGTCGATGATCGATTGCGGCGTCTCGATCATCAGCTCGATCTTCAGAGTTCCGGGTTGGATGGCGAGGCGTTGCTCCATCGTTTCCAGCAGCCGCACCAGAGCGGTGACCTGCTCGGGCACGGTCACTTTCGGCAGCGTAACGGCGAAGCCGGCCGGAACACTTCCCGCTTCCGACACGAGCGCGGTCAGAAACAGATCCAGCGTCCGCATGCTGCGCTGGCGCAGGGCTTCGGTAAACGGTTTGATCCGAATCCCGATGAAGGCGGGAAATCCGGAGATGGCGTTGCCTCGTGCCGCGGCGCTGCTTCGCGCCACGGCCTGCGCTGTCGAAACCGCGTGACCGTCCTCTTCGGCATCCGGCCGGTTTCCATAACCATCCTCGAAGTCGAGCCGATAATCTTCCACCGGTTCCCGCTGGAGCTTGGCGACCACACGCTCGTAAACGGTGCGCGCCAGACGATCCCCAGCCGACAGCCCGACGCAGCCTGCCAGCGCTCCGGGGTCGGGCGCATAGTCGTTCAACAATTTCAGCGCGAGCGATCCGAGCGCAACCGCAGTGTCCTGCTTGAACAGATGTGCGCCGCCGTAGACCGTGTGGACCGGCTGCCGTTCAGCCGGCTCGCCAGGAAATAGAGCGTCATGTGTTTGGTTGGCCCGGATCAACGGTTCGAGAATCGATGCGGCAATCCCGGAAGTAAGCGTCGTTTTCATGGCTTCTTTGCTATGGTAGTCATGACACAGGCTCGAATAGTGAATCACTTCATGGAGAGAGCGATTCAGCTCTCGCTCGAAAATGTGCGCGCCGGATTGGGTGGACCTTTTGCGGCGCTGGTGGTGCGGGACGGGAAGATTCTCGGCACGGGGACCAATCAAGTCACGACCGCGCAGGATCCCACCGCGCACGCCGAGATCGTCGCCATTCGTGGGGCGTGCCAGGCGATCCACGATTTTCAACTCAGTGGATGCGAGCTGTACACGACCTGCGAGCCGTGCCCCATGTGCATGGGGGCGATTTACTGGGCGCGTCTCGGGAAGGTTTACTTCGCCAACACTCGGGAAGATGCCGCCCGCATTGGCTTTGACGATTCGTTCATTTACGATCAACTGGCGCTGCCGGTGGAATCGCGCAAGATTCCGATGATCCAAATCATGCGAGAGCAGGCGCTGGCGGCCTTTCGCGAGTGGGAGAAGTCGCCCAAGAAAATTCAGTACTGAGGGGTTGCTGGGCGCACCAATTTCGCTTCGATATAGCCGGATGGCTCGTCGGTGGGAAGGAAGACTTCGTTCGGATTGTCCAGGCCGAAAGGCGAGAGATCCACCAACAGCGCGTGCTTGTTCGGCATGGTGAGCTGGATCTCGCTGACGTCGGGGAAGGCCGCCAGCACCTGTTTACCGATGGCATGCAGCGTATGCTGCACTGAGCGGCTGGGGTGCGTTGCGAAGGTGTCGAGAATGGCCGCGCGGATCTGTTCCCACTGAGCGTTGAAATCCAGTGCGCGTGATTTGTATCTCCAGGTGGCGACCAGCGCAGTCTGAAAAATACGGTCCTTCGTTTCCGGGAGCGTCGTGTACCGATCCTTGATATAGCCTTCGAATCCCGAACCTGCGCTCCTCAAGATCAACAAGTCGTCGATACCGGCGTCGATCGTCACGCCCTCACGCGTGCCGGTTACAAATGCTGTCCGCTTCCCGCTCGCGCGGGTAAATGCGGTGGAAGTGATCCGCGACCACAGGTGCTCAGTCATCTGCACGCGCACTTCGGAGACTTGTTTATTATCGGTGAGAAAATGCTCGATCAGGCGCTGCGCGAATTCTTCGATCGCGTCAATCTCGTGTTTGCGCGCCAGCACGTATACCGTGTTCTTGATCGTATCGGTGGGCAAGACCTTGCTATTGTCGCCGGCCTCGTAGCAGCTCGCGAAGTCGCCTTCAAATAGGATCTCGAGCGTGATCTCTTTAAGATCGTGCCGGCCATCCCGACGCATCAGTTTCATCAGGCGGACGCGTGATTTCCCGTAGGTGTCGCTGGCGAGCACGGGATCAGGCGCCGCGGTAGGTGGTGTATCCATATGGACTCAACAAGAGCGGAACATGATAGTGCGTGGAAGGGTCGCGCACCAGGAATTGTACGGTGATCTCGGAATAAAAGGTGGCGTTGTCGCCGAAATAATCGCCTACGTAGAAGGTTAGCCGATAGGCCCCGGCTTGTAGGGCCGCGGCGCTTGCGACCAACTGGGGGATACGACCGTTACTGTCAGTGACGCCTTCGCCCACGGCGATGAAGTTGCCGGCCGCTGACGTGCGCTCCGCAATCACTCGGACTCCCTCGGCCGGGCAGCCCTTCGCGGTATCAAGAACGTGCGTACTGATTCCGATCATGCCGTTAGCAGCTTCTCCAGCCGCAGGCGCGTGATTTTATTTTGTTCTTCGGCTGCCACGCGAATCTCCTGCTCCGGTGAATTCGGCAAGCGCGACCGCAGTATCGCGAGCATCTCTTCGGCACTCTTCCCGCTCGCGCACACTATGAAAATATAGCCGAACTTTGCCATATACTCCTGGTTGGCCTCTTCCAGCTCCAGCGTCACGCCGATGCCCGCGCGTTCCATTCCCGATTGCTCCTGTGACGACCAGGCTTGCGACTGCGTTGATTTGTACGCTTCCGGTTGACGCTGGCCGATTTGCGGATGCTCGCGAAAGGCCTGCATCCAATCATCCGGATCGAGCCGCCACCAGATTTCGCCGGCCGCGTCGAGGAGGCGATCCGCACTGGCAAATGGCCGCCTGCGCGCCATCCGCTTGGCCCAAGCCTTCGAACTACAACACTTCAACAGCTCATCTTCGGCACGGTAGCCCGGCAACACATTTAGTTCGGCCAATGTCATGGGAGCAAAGTTTCCAGGAATTCCTGCAGCAGATTTGCCGTCACCTTCCGGCGATAATCCTGGGTCGAGCGGATATCGGTGATTGGTACGATTTCTTCCGCGATTTTCAGCTTCGCTGCTTCGAGCGCGGCGCGATCCAGCTTGCGGCCCGCAAGAACAGCTTCCGTTTCCGGGCATCGAATAGGCTTGGGAGCCACACTCGCGAGGGCGATCCGGATTTGGTGCATCACGCCGCCGCTCGTTTTCGCCAAGCCGGCCAAGGCGACTTTCGCGATCGCTTGGGCCCGACGTGTCCCTACTTTGCGCAAGTACTGGGCGCGGCCTGAAGTGGTGCGGGGCAGACGAATGTGGCCGATGATCTCGTCGGGCCGCATCACGCTGGTCTTGTAGCCGGTGTGAAATGCGGTGTAGGGCACCCAGCGTAATCCATTGGATGACAAGAGTTCGATTTCGGCATCATACACCAGCAGCGCCGGCGGTGAATCCGCGGCTGGTGATCCGTTTGCAATATTTCCAGCCAGCGTGCCGCGGTTCTGTGTCGCTATCGCCCCGGTCCAACTCGCGGCCTGGACGAGTAGCGGAAACTCCAGCCGCAGGATCGCGCTCTGCTGAATTTCGGTGTAGGTCGTAAGAGCGCCCAAGGTCAGGTGCGTTTCGCTAGTCGCGATCCCGCGCAGTTCCGGAATCCGCCACAGGCTGACCAGCCGGCGGTATGGCAATCTACCAGCTTCAAACAAGACCATCAAATCGGTGCCGCCGGCCATTGGACGCGCCTGATCCGCCACCAATCGCAGCGCTTCGTTCAAGCGGGTTGGCGCCACGAGATCATAATCCGGCAGGTACGCTCTCATGCTTCGCTCGCGTGTCGAACCGCGTCGAATATTTTCTGATAGCCGGTGCAGCGGCAGAGATTTCCGGCCAGACCTTCGCGGATCTGCTCGTCGGTTGGATGCGGGGACCGCTTCAGAAGTTGATATGAAGCCAGGATCATTCCCGGCGTGCAGATGCCGCATTGCGCGCCGCCGTTATTCGCAAACGCCTCCTGGAGAGGATGCAACAGCCCGTCCTTCGCCAGTCCCTCAATAGTCAGGATCTCGCAGCCGTCGACCTGCAGGACCGGCACGAGGCAACTATTTACCAGCAGGCCGTCCAATATGACCGAGCAGGCGCCGCACTCGCCTTCGCCGCATCCTTCTTTGGTCCCTGTCAAATCGAGTTTTTCGCGCAGCACATCCAGCAGACGTTCCATCGGGTAGACTTGCACACTGCGCGGCGCTCCGTTCACTTGGAACTTGATCTCGACTTTAGACAACGCCGGCCTCTTCCATCAACATCTCAGGCAGGAGCGCGATCTCATCGAAGGCGATCCCCAGCGCATTCTCGATCGCGTTGAGCACAGCCGGGGCCGGTCCGTCGATCGGCAATTCGCCGATGCCTTTGGCGCCCAGCGGTCCATATTCATACGGGATTTCTTCGAAGTAAACGCGGATGCGCGGGACGTCCACCGAGGTCGGCATGATGTAGTTGGTCATCTGATTATTGGCCATGCGGCCGTCTTTCCAGACGACATTCTCGAACACTGCGAAGCCGATCCCCTGCGCCACGCCGCCTTCGATTTGTCCCGCGGCCAACACCGGATGAATCACGCGTCCCACTTCTTGCAGCGCTACGAAATCCTCGACTTTGATTTCCCAGGTCGCCGTATCGACTGCAACCTCGGCCGCATATACGGCCCACGCGAAGGCGCCGTATGCATCACCGCGATAGGTGTCGTCATCCCAGTAGATTCCGGGCGGAGCTTGGTATTGGCTGAACGATTTCAGGGGTCCGAACTCGGCGATGTATCGCGCACAGGCCCTGGAAAATTCGCCGGCGCGATAATTTTCAGCGAGCAATCCTGAGTTGACCAGTGTCTGTTTCAGCCCAATCGCAGCCGATTCCACCAGCTTCCCGACCACCATGCAGGTTCGCGACGCGACGGTCGGCCCGCTGTTGGGCACCTGGCTCGTATCCGGGCGCGCAATCTCCACCTGATCGTAATCCAGCCCCAACGTTTCGGCGACGATCTGCGCAAGGATGGTGTTGGTGCCCTGCCCGATCTCGGTGCTCGAGACCAGAATACGCACGCGCCCATCGGCCAGCGCCTCGACACCGGCGATCGATTGCAGATAGCGCTCGCCCGATCCGGTGAATCCCGCGCCGTGCATGAAGGCCGCAAATCCGATGCCGCGCTTGACACGCGAGCGCTGGTTCTGTTGCGCGAAGGTCTTCGTCTTCCGGTGATAATCCGAAAGCTCGAGTGCCCGATCGAGGAGCCGCTCGAGATCGACGGCCTCGCGAATTTCCTGGCCCGTCGCGGTGGTCTCACCACGATGTAGAAAATTACGCCGGCGAAATTCCTCCGGCGTCAGGCCGACGGCGCGCGCGACCTTGTTCATATGCCGCTCCAGGGCAAAAATGCTCTGAGGCGCGCCAAAACCACGAAACGCTCCGTGCGGGGGCGCGTTGGTCGCTACAGCATGGCTGCGAATGCGGACGTTCGGGCAAGCGTAGGGCCCTCCGGCGTGGATCGTCCCGCGCGAAAGCACTACCGAAGATAAAGTCGTGTATGCGCCGCCGTCGACGACGAACTCCATGTCGATGGCGAGCAGCTTGCCCTCGCGCGACACTGCCGTCTTGATGCGCGTTCGCGAGGGATGGCGCTTGGTGGTCGCCGCCATGTCCTCGGCGCGATCGTAGATCATCTTGACCGGCTTGCCCGATTTCCAGGCCAGCAAGGCGGCGTGACCGGCGATCATGGAAGGATATTCTTCCTTGCCGCCGAATCCTCCGCCGGTCTCCATTTGGATCACGCGGATTTTTTCCGGCGCGAGCGGGAAGGCCTTGAGCAGCGCTTTGTGGATGTAGTACGGGCACTGCATCGATCCCCAGATGGTGACGCCGTCAGCAGCGTTGGCTATGGCGACAACACCGTTGGTTTCGATATAGAGCTGCTCCTGCGCGCCGGTGCGATACTCGCCTTCGACGATGTGCGCGGCCTCCTGCCAGACACTGTCGATGTCGCCTTTTTCGACCAGAAAACTCTTGAAGATGTTGTCCTCGCCCCAGACAATTTCCTTTTTGGCGAGAGAATCTTCGATGGTAAAGATGGACGGCAACGGTTGGATATCGAGACGAACGGCGGCGCGCGCCTTTTCCACCAGATATTTGTCCGGGTGCGCGAGCAGCACCACCGGCTCTTCGGGATGGTTGACAATTTCCGCCGCCAGATACGGCTGATCGTCAACGATCAGGGCGACAACATTCTCGCCCGGAATGTCAGCCGCCGTAACAATCGTGAACTCGTTCCAAGGCAATCCAGGCGGAAATTCAATTCCACGAATCCGGCCGCGCGCCACCGGACTGCGCACCGTCACGCCATGCAGCATGCCGGGGAATTTCAGATCGTCGACGTACTTGGCCTCGCCGGTGACCTTTTCCCGGCCTTCTTTGCGCGGAACCGGATGGCCGACGTTCTGAAACATCTTCATTTACTCTATATTTTGATCTAATCTACGATATCTTGATCTAATCTACGATCTTGCCGAACACACGCAGACGGCTCACTCCGCCGTCAGGGTAGATATTCAGGCGCACGTGGGTCACCGCGGGCGCGGCCTTTAATTCGCTGTCGAACTGGCGCAGGGCATTGGCCTCGAGCTTGGCCGCGGGAACAATTTCTCTCCAGGCAACTTTGCCGGTAATCAGATCCTGGAACAAAGTGCCGGAGGCGTCACAGGCATCCAGGGAGCATCGATCCGGATAATTGCCCTGGTAGTGTTCGGTTTCAACCGAGATCTTCTGAATCTTCGCCCGCGCTCCGAGCTGGACAATGATCCAGTCGTAACCCGGACCGCGCCTGCGTCGAGTCTCCCAGCCACCGCCCATGTTGATCGGCCGGCCCGGCAGGATCAGGTTTTGCTCGTGACCGAAGAAGTTGTCGCTCGAAGCGAGGACGCGCCCTCCGTTTACCACTGATGCGACGTCCACCGGCTCGGGCGAACGTTTCAACTTTTTGAGATCGGGAACCACTTCGCCATAGACGCGCAGCCGCGCGACGCCGCCATCGGGAAAAATATTCAGGCGCACATGGGTCAGCCTTGCGGCGTGCTGGGCATCGAAGAAGTTGTGGGTGCCGCCGGTTAGCCGCACCTTCGCCAGCATTGGGATCCAGTATTTTTCGACCGGATCGCCGGTAGCTTTCGCTGGATGTTCAACCGAGGCGCCATCGAGTGAACAGTGCTCCGGAAAATTGCCAAGAAAATGGCTGGTATCGACATCCACCGTGCGAACTATTCCTGGAAGCCCCAGCCGGATCACGCACCAGTCATGCCCCGGCGTGCGCTTGCGGCGCGACTCCCAGCCGTCCATCCATTTGCCATGATCGGTGTATTTGTCCGGCACGAAGACCGGGGCGTCCGGCTTGAGGAGATTTTCCTTGGGCGCGAAGAACTCGTCACTGGCGGAGAGCGCCTTGCCGCCGACAAGTTCTGAGGCAAGATCGATCAGCCCCGGAAGCATTGCCTGCCTTTCGGTTCACCCGGAAACTGGCGGTGATCGAAAACTTTCTCGCCGCGAAGGAAGGTGATCTCGACCGCGCCTGTAAGCATCTCACCAGCGTACGGCGTAATGGGATGGCGGTGCTCCAGCCGGCCTGGGTCTACCTTAAACGTTGCATCCGGATCGAAGACGACCAGATCGGCGTCGTGGCCCACGCGGATCGCGCCCTTCTGGTGATCGAGTGAAGCGAGCTTGGCCGGTTGCTCGCTCATCCAGCGCGCCATCTGATTGATCGAGAAGCCACGCCTGCGCGCCTCGGTCCATATCAAAGGGAGCGCCAATTGCAGCGACGCAATGCCACCCCAGGCTTCGAGAAAACTTCCATCGCCTCCGGCCTTCATCCCGGGAAGGCAGGGCGAGTGATCGGTCGCGATCAGATCGATGTCACTATTTCCGAGGGCCTGCCACAGCCGTTCGCGATTCGCGCGTGTTCGGACAGGCGGGGCGCACTTACATAGTGTTGCGGTATCCGCTATGTCTTCGGCGGCGAAATGCAAATAGTGCGGGCACGTTTCGACGGTGATCGGCAGGCCTTCCGCCCGCGCCGCTTGCAAATCAGGAAGCGCTTCGACTGACGACAAATGGACGATGTGAACGCGGCATCGATATTTGCGGCTCAGCCCGATCATCAGGCGGATGGCTTCCACTTCAGCCGCGTCCGGCCGCGAGGCGAGATAGGTCGAGTAGCGTTTCCAATCGCAGCGTGCGTCGTTCAGGCGCGCGGTAGCCTGTTCGATCGGCTCGGGAAGCTCAGCATGCACCAGCAGTGGCAAGCCGGTGGCGGCAACCTCCGGCATCGCGGCCTCAAGCTGCGCGCGCGTGACCATCGTGAAGCCATCGATGCCGGGATGAACCAGAAAGCATTTGTAGCCGAGCACGCCAGCCGATGCCAGCGCTCCGACATGCTGTTGATTGTCGGCCACCACTCCGCCCCAGAATCCGTAATCGACCGTGCATTGGCGGCACGCCGCCGCTTGTTTCAAGTGGAGATTGGGGACCGTCGTCGTCTCCGGCAGATTATTCAGCGGCATGTCGACCAGGGTAGTGTAGCCGCCCGCGGCCGCAGCGCGCGTCGCAGTCCGGAAGCCTTCCCACTCGGAGCGGCCTGGCTCATTGATGTGCACGTGCGTATCGACCAAACCTGGAAGAATGTACTTGTCGCCTAGGTCGACGACCTGCGCGCCTTCCGTCGCCCGGTCAAACGGCCCGATGGCGACGATTTTGCCATCTCGGATTTCGAGCGAGGCCGCATCGACGCGGCCAGGAAAAACAACGCGCCGTGAACGAACTAGAACCACCGGGTCATCAGCACCTTCTGCTCGGTGTAGAACATGACGGCGTCCTTGCCGTGCGCGTGCAGGTCGCCAAAGAACGAATTCTTCCAGCCCGCGAAGGGGAAGAACGCCATCGGCGCCGCCACGCCGACATTGACGCCGATCATGCCCACTTCCACCCGCGATGAATATTCACGCGCCGCCTTTCCGCTGTTGGTGAAGATCGAGGTTGCGTTACCGAAGCGCGAGCTGTTCACCAGCTTGATTGCTTCCTCCAGCGTCTTCACGCGAATCACCGAGAGCACCGGCCCAAAAATCTCTTCCCGCGCGATGGTCATCTCCGGCCGGACGCCGTCAAAAATGGTCGGCCCCAGGAAAAAACCGCCGTTCTCGCCCGCGGTCTTGCGGCCGTCTAAGATCGGCTTCGCGCCTTCCGCGACGCCTTTCTCGATGTATCCTTCCACGCGCGCTTTATGATCTTTCGTTACCAGCGGACCCATATCGACGCCTTGCTGGGAGCCGTCGCCAACCTTCATCGCGCCAACTTTTTCAGACAGCAGCTTGAGCAGCGGATCCGCGACGTCACCAACCGCCACCAACACGCTACCAGCCAGGCATCGCTCGCCTGCCGCGCCGAACGCCGAGCCGATGATCGCTTCCGCGGTCTTCGGCAGATCCGCATCCGGCATCACTACCAGGTGATTCTTGGCGCCTCCAAGCGCCTGGACGCGCTTACCCTCGGCCGCGGCAGTCTGATAGATATACTTCGCCACCGGCGTTGAGCCAACGAAGGAAACCGCGCGCACCAGCGGATGATGCAGCAGCGCATCCACAGCCACCTTATCGCCGTGAATCAGATTGAAGACGCCCTCCGGCAGGCCCGCTTCATGCAGCAGGGCGGTCGCCACGGTCGGAGTCATCGGGACTTTCTCCGACGGCTTGAGTATGAACGCGTTCCCGCACGCGATCGCAAACGGCCACATCCACATCGGCACCATCGCCGGAAAATTAAAGGGACTGATGCCGGCGCACACTCCGATAGGTTGCCGAATGGTATGACTGTCGATTCCAGCCGCGATATCGTTC
>DATHOT010000222.1:0-8991 GCA_035484655.1 Bryobacteraceae bacterium
CTGCCAAGGCATGAATGAATTCGGCGCTGGCCGGCTCCAGATTGCGATGGCGATCAGCCTGCGGGAGGGCTTGCGCGTCCTGTTCGAGCTTGCGGGTCCACAGGCGGTCAATTTCGCCGCGGTCTTCGGTTGTGAGCATCGCTGAGCATTCTACCAAGCGGCGATTTTCGGCTATGATGACTAGAAACCGTCCCGTCCCAAAATCGAACTCAGAAACCTGGAGAGCTGCAATGGCTACGCCTGCCCCCACACTGAGCCTCAAAGAGGTTTTGCGGCTAAAACCGGTGCGCCGGTTGTGGGCGGCGCAAGTGGTCAGCATTTTCGGCGATTTCCTGGCCATCTTCGCGATCTACAGCGTGGTGTCGTTTCGCATGCACGCCACTGCTACCGAAATCAGCCTGATCCTGGTCTCATTCCTGCTCCCGCTGGCAATCGTCGGGCCGGTGGCCGGAGTATTTGTAGATCGCTGGAACGTCAAGCGCACCATGATCGCCAGCGACCTGACGCGCGCGGTACTGGCGGCGCTGCTGGTTAGTGCCACCGACATCCGAGAGATTTACGTAATTCTTTTTGCCTTGAGCTCTGTCTCCAGTTTCTTTATCCCGGCGCAATCGGTGACATTACGGACCATCGTTCCCCCGGCCGGCCTGATGAGCGCCAACGCGCTCATGCAAAGTGCCATTCAATTGGTCCAGGTTATCAGCCCGGCGATCGCCGGCGTTCTGGTCGCATCGGTGAGTGCCAAGGCCTGCTTCTGGCTGGACAGCGTGAGCTTTCTTTTTTCAGCGTTGATGATCTATAGGCTGAAGATCGATCGTGAACGATCCACGAAGCCTTTGAATCTCGCGAATGTGATCTCAGAAATGAACGCGGGAATGAAGTTCATTTTCACGCACAGCGCGGTTTCTTTCGTGATCATTTCCTTAATGGCCGGTATGTTCGCCATCCGATGCTTTTTTGCTTTGATCGCGGTCTATGTGCGCGACGTGCTACATGGCGGATCGACGCTTTTCGGCTCCATCAGCTCGCTGGTGGGTGTCGGTATTATCGTCGGCACGCAATTCATTCGCCATTTCGCGCGCACGAGATCGAAGGGACACCTCGTGATCCTGGGTTTGGTCGGGATCGGTATATCGATCGTCCTCATGGCCGCCTTTGCAAACATACCCGTGACGATGGTTGCCACGCTCGGCATCGGTTTCTGGGTCGGGTTCCTGATCGTCCCCACTCAGGTCCTGCTGCAGGAGGAGACGCCTAAGGATATGCTGGGACGAGTGAGCAGCAGCATGATGTCGGTGATGTCGCTCTCGCAGGTGCTGGCGATGTCGGGCGCGGGGCCAATCGCGGAGACGATTGGAATCCGGAATCTCTACTATTTGAGCGCGGCGTCACTCCTGGCCATCGCGGCGTTTGGTTATTCAAGAATTCCAAAGCAGGCCTGAGCAACGTATCTTATTCATATCCTTGGTGCTTGAGTCGGCGATAGCTTACCACGGAATGGTCCTTAGCAATCGAGTGGCCTAGTGTCAGGGGCCTTGACCCGGTGTTATTATGGCTAAAGATGTCGATGCTGTCGCCACGACTGCAACTGAAAGTCTCTCAGAAGCAGATTCTGACACCGGGACTGGTCCAGATGGTGACGGTCCTGCAATTAAATCGCCTGGAGCTGAAGGACATGATCACCCAGGAGATTTCCGAGAATCCGGTCCTGGAAGAGACGGCGGACGGAGTCGAGGAACTAACTCCGGAGGAAGTGCAGGCGATTCTCGAATCTGAGCGCACTTCTGAGCCATCCGATCAAACCATCCTTGAAACGGTGAACGGAGCAGCGGCGGCGGAGCCTGGAGTGGCCGCGGACGGTACTGAAGCAGCGGCCGGGTTTGATTACGACGGGGTTGCTCCGGCGACCATGGAGGCAACGGCTGCTGCGCCGGCCACCGAGGTAGATGCTCCGGCTATCGACCCAGCTACCGAGCAGAAAACCGACAAAGACCCCTTTGACGAGATCGATTTCGGTACTTTTTTCGACGAATATCTGGATCCAGGGTACAAGAGTCCAGCTTCGGAAAACGTCGAAAAGCCTTCGTTTGAGACTTTCCTCTCCTCTCCTGTAACCCTGGCCGACCATCTGCATTCGCAGTTGAGCGTGCTGGTGATGTCGGAAGATGTGCGGGATGCGGCCGCGAATATTATCGGCAACCTGGACGAGAACGGCTATCTGACAGCCACGCTGGAGGAGATCGCGGAATCAGGCCAGCATTCGATCGAAGAGGTTCAGGAAGGCCTGCGAATCGTGCATTCGCTGGACCCGGCGGGCGTGGGCGCCAAGGATGTGCGGGAGTGCCTGCTGCTGCAGATCGAGAGCCGGAGTGGGCGCGGTGGAGTGGCCTGGCAGATCGTGGCGGATCATTTGAAACTGCTCGAAACTCGCCAGATCAAGGAAATCGCCAAGGTGTTAGGCCGGCCGATGGAGCATATCCAGATCGCGCTGGACGTCATCCGCCATCTGGATCCCTATCCGGGACTGCGTTATTCAGACCAAGGCGCCCGCCAGATCGAGCCGGATGTTTACATCTTCAAAGAGGGTGACGACTACATCATCCAGTTGAACGATGACGATCTTCCGCAGCTTCGCCTGAACGCGCAATACCGCAAGATGCTGGATCGCGACCACGAGCCCAACAAAGAGATTCGAAACTACGTCAAGGATCGCTATGCCGCGGCCATCCAGCTTATTAAGAACATCGAGCAGCGCAAACAAACCATCCTGAAGGTTTGCCAGTCGATCGTGCGGCGGCAGCTCGAATTTCTGGAGCATGGCATCGACCAGCTTAAACCGATGATGATCAAGGAAGTGGCCGAGGAGATTGGGGTCCACCCCTCCACGGTAAGCCGCGCAGTAGCGAGCAAATATGCGGACACGCCCCAAGGCGTATTTGAGCTGCGCTACTTTTTCTCGGAGGCCGTGCAGGGCATCGCCGGCAGCGGGACGCCGCTGTTGATCCTGAAGCGGAGAGTGAAGAAGATGATCGAAGAAGAGGATGCGCAGCACCCTCTCACAGACGAGCAGATCACGGCTCGCCTGAAGTCGGAAGGTATCGACGTCACCCGTAGAACGGTTGCAAAATACAGAGAAGATATGAAGATCCCGTCCACGCATCAGCGGCGGACGCGCAACTAACAGAAGTTCTCCCGAATAAGGGAGGCAGTCCCATGAAAATCAACTATACCGGCAGGCACGACGCATTTCCTCCGAAACAGCGGGTCAAGTTGGAGGCCAAGCTGCAGAAGATCGCGAAATTGGTGGAGCGCAAGGGTGAGCGAGAAGCGCACGTTATTCTCACTCAAGAGCGGTTCCTGCAGAAGATCGAGATCACCTTCAACGCCTGGGAGCACTCCTTCGTCGGCATGGGGTCCGATCGAGACCTCGAGTGCGCGGCCAATACGGCTCTCGACAAGCTCGAAAAGCAGATCGTGAAGCTGCGAACAAAATGGCGCGATACCAGCCGCCGGCATAAGGACAAGGAAGCTAGCGTATCGCAGGCCCTTCCGGAGGCTCCGGCGAGCAAGGTCCGCGCCAAAGCCGGAAAAGATTCAGCGCCGCCAATCCCCAAAGCGGACCGCAAGAAGGTTTTTCGCGTCAACCACGGCGATGGCAGCAGCAAACCCATGACCTTGGAAGAGGCGATGCTCGAAATGGAAGCTTCGCAGGACTACATGGTCTATCGCGATGCCCGCACCGATCGCGTCACGGTTCTGATGCGGCGGCCGGATGGGCACTTCGACCTGATCGAAAGCTAGCCGAGTGGCCAAGCGCGAGCCGGCGGCTCCCAGTGGCAAGCATGCAGAGCCACAGCGCGCGGAACTTGTCATCATCACCGGCTTGAGCGGATCGGGCAAAGGGACGGTCCTCAAAGCCTTCGAGGATCTGGGTTACTACGCAGTCGATAATCTTCCGATCGGACTAATCCCGAAATTCGCCGAACTGACGCGGGAGGCCCCTAACGTGCGCCGCGCGGCGCTGGTGATCGACATCCGCGAGGGCCAGACTCTCAAGCAATTCCCAGCTATTTTTAAGAAGCTTCGACATCGCGTCGCGGCCACTTTGCTGTTTTTGGAAGCGGACGACCGCACCATCGTGCGCCGTTTCAGTGAAACACGCCGGCCCCATCCGCTGGGCGTGGACGCTTCGGTGTTCAAAAGCATCCGGAATGAGCGTGAACTGCTGGCGCCTATCCGCGCCGTGGCCGATTACATCATCAACACCTCCAAGTTCAACGTGCACGAGCTGAGAGAGGTGATCGGCGACAAATTTCAGGGCGGCCGCGAGGAGGCCAAGATCCGGATCGACATCACCAGTTTCGGCTACCGGCACGGCGTGCCGCAGGACAGCGATCTGGTGTTCGATGTGCGATTCCTTCCGAATCCGAACTACATTCCGGCCTTCAAGAATCTCACGGGGCGGCATCCCAGCGTGGCGCGCTACATCCGGTCGTTCCCGCAGAGCGTGGAATTTATCGAGCGGATTTCCGAGCTGCTGATTTACTTGATCCCGCACTACATCCGGGAAGGCAAGAGCTACCTGACGATCGCGTTCGGCTGCACGGGGGGACATCACCGGTCGGTCATGATCGCGAGCGAGATCCGCAAGCGGCTGGCGCGGGCGGGGTTCAAGGTGAAGGAGACGCACCGGGACATGAAGCGGTAGAATGGGCGCCCCGAATGAAATTGCAAGCGCACCATTTACGTGCTATTTCTCGTCAAGGGAGCGAAAATGAAGACCAATTGGAATGCGGTTGCCGGCATCACAGCGCTGGTGCTATTGACCATGGGCACGGCCTCCGGACAAGGCAGACCGCAGCAACAACGCGACATCACCATCCCGCCTGGGCAGCAGCCGCCGCAGCAACAACAGCGAACCCAGACGCGGACGCCTGAGGAGCAGCAACCGACTCCGCTCGCGCCTGAACAAGGGCAGACGCAGCCGCCCCGCCGCGGCCCGGCGCCGGAAGAAAAATCGGTGGTGACGCACCACAGCGCTCGCATCGGAGGCCAGCAGATCAATTACACGGCGACGGCTGGAACTTACGTCATCAAAGCCGAGGACGACACGCCCAAGGCCACCTTCTTCTTCGTCGCATACACGAAGGATGACGTGCCCGAAAATTCCAGGCGCCCGGTGTCATTCGTTTACAACGGCGGACCCGGCGCGGCTTCGCTCTTCACTCACATGGGACTGGGGCCTAAGCGCGTCCTGCTCACCCCCGACGGACACGGCATGCCGGCGCCGTACCAGATTGTCGATGACGAAGATTCCTTCCTGGACGCGACCGACCTGGTTTTTGTGGACGCCATTGGAACGGGCTACAGCCGTCCGGCTCCCGGCCAGAATCCGGCGCAGTTCTACGGAATCATCGAGGATGCGAACTATTTCTCCGATTTCATTTACCAATACGTGACGCGCAACGAGCGTTGGGACTCGCCCAAGTTTCTGATCGGCGAAAGCTACGGAACTACACGCTCGGCGGAGCTGGCGGGCGTGTTACAGCAGCGGCACGAGATATACATGAATGGAATTGTACTGGTTTCCTCGGTCGCTTTCGCGAACTGGGGCGCCGACGATCGCTTCATCTTTTTCCTGCCCACCTACGTCACTACGGCCTGGTATCACCACCTGCTGCCGCCCGATCTGCAGAAGGAGAACGTCGAATCGGTGGCCCAAGCGGCGCGCCAGTTCGCGCACGGCGAATATGCGCAGGCGCTGGAGAAGGGAGACGAGCTGGCTCCCTCCGATCACAAGAAGGTGGTGCAGGATATGGCGCGTTTCACCGGCTTGTCCGCCAAGTACATCGAGGAGAGCAATCTACGGATCAGCCCGCAGCGTTGGTTCAAGGAACTTCTGCGGGACCAGCGCAAGACCACCGGGCGGCTGGATTCACGCTTCACCGGCATGGACGTGGATGCCGCCGGCGAGCGCGATGAATACGACCCCAGCGAGGCATCCTATGAAGGCGCTTTCACGGCCACTTTTCAGGATTACCTGCGGCGCGAACTGGGGTGGAAGAGCGAAGCGCGTTACCTGGTGAGCGGCAACGTCCGGCCCTGGGACCAGACGGGAAACACAGCGGTGGCGGAAGTGCTGCGATCCGCGATGACCCAGCAAAGCAACTTGAAGGTACTGGTGGTGTGCGGCTATTATGACGTCGCTACACCCTTCAACGGCATCGAGCAGACCGTTTCGCACATGAGCCTGGAGCCGTCCATGAGGAAGAATATCAGCTTCGCTTACTACGAATCGGGGCATATGGTTTACATCGATCGGAAGGCACACGACAAGCTGCACAAGGACGTCGACGATTTCATCAATGCCAGCTATCCGCGCTGACAATAATTCTTAAATCTGCTCCGAAACTAAGGGACTTGGCCAGTGTTGTACGCACTGAGCCAAAATGCGAACGCAGGCGAGATATTCCGGGACAGCCGCATGCGCTCTCGTGACGCTGATCCTCGCCGCCCCCAGTATCCTTCCAGGTCAGATGCGGGGCCGCCGGGGAACTTCTTCCGGCGCAACACCCCATCCGGAGGCATTTAAAGGTGTCGTCGTAACATTTCAGGGGAAGCTCAAGAAGCTGACCAAGAAAGAAATCATTATCGACCTGGTCGACAGTCACGAGTTGATGACTTTTCGGCGCAACAAAACCACCAAATTCCTGGACAATGACGCCGAGATCAAACCAGGCGCCATCGACTTTGAAAGTCTGGTGACGGTGGACGCGTCCGAGGATGTGGACCTGAAGCTCATGGCGGTCAGTGTAAGCGTTGGCGCTCCCAAAAAGGCTGATGCGAAATGATGCTCACCCATATTGGATCCTGCTGGCGTTGGCCATAACGCCGGTTGTGCGCGCGCAGGCGCCACTCACTTTCACGCGCGATATCGCTCCCATCATTTACCGGAACTGCGCGAGGTGCCATCGTCCCGGTCAAGACGCGCCGTTCTCACTGCTCACCTATGGAGACGTAAAGAAGCGCGCCACACAGATCGCCGCTGTGACCCGACGCGGTTCCATGCCGCCCTGGCTGCCCGAGCGGGGCTATGGCGATTTCGCCGACGAGCGGGGCTTGACCGCCAAAGAGATCGAGACCATCGCCCGTTGGGTGACCGCCGGCGCGCCCGAAGGCCCAGCCGCCGAGATACCTCCGCCACCGGCTTTCACCGACGGATGGCAGCTTGGCAAGCCCGATCTAGTGCTCGAAGCGCAGAGCTCCTTCGAACTGCCGCCTTCCGGACCCGAGGTCTATTGGAACTTTATCTTCGCCCCCGATCTCAAAACGCGCCGCTGGGTTCGGGCCATTGAAATCCGCACCGGCCAGGAGCATCTGGTGCATCACGCCAACCTCTTGATCGACCGTGCCGGTTCCGCGCGCCTCGAGGAAGCCGCTCCGGGGCAGGGCTTTCCAGGTATGGACCTGGTTATCATGGGCAGCCCGTTCGACCCCGACGGCAATTTCCTGTTTTGGAAGCCGGGCAGCATGCCTTACGTCGAGCCGGATGGTTTCGCATGGCGGCTCGATCCCGGCAACGAGCTGGTGCTCAATACGCATTTGCGGCCGATGGGCATGCCGATGCCAGTGCGCCCTGCCATCGGGCTGTACTTCACAGATCGGCCGCAGACCAAGTTCCCGCTGCTGGTTCAACTGGAGGACGATGCGGCACTGGACATCCCGGCAGGCGCACGCGATTTCGTCGTCTCGGACGATTTCCGGCTGCCGCTCGATGCCGATCTTCTGGCCGTTTATCCCCACGCTCATTACCTGGGAAAGCTGCTGGAAGCCTGGGCCACGCTGCCGGACGGTTCCAGGAAATGGCTGTTACGCATTCCCGATTGGGATCCCGACTGGCAGGCCGTCTACCACTATCGCGAGCCAGTCTCGCTGCCCAAGGATGCCGTTATCCATATGCGGTACCACTACGACAACTCTGCCGGCAATCCGCGCAACCCCAACCATCCTGCGCGGCGGGTGCGAGGAGGCAACCAGTCCACCGACGAAATGGGTCACCTATGGCTGCAAATATTGCCACGTGGCGCGGGCGACCAGCGGCTGAAGCTGCAGGAAGCGGTGATGCGCCATCACCTGGAAAGAGACGCCAACGATTTCGTGGCGCACATGAACCTGGGAGCGATCCTGCTATCGCGTTTAGACGCACAGGCGGCGGTGAGCGAGCTGCGGACGGCGGTGCGGCTGGAGCCGAATCGTCCGGAAGCGTGCAATATGCTGGGCCTGGGGTTGGCCAGGCTAGGGCGCAACGCCGAAGCCATTTCAGAATTCGAGCTGGCGCTGCGCGAGCGGCCGGACTATGCGAGCGCCCGCTTCAACCTGGCGAATGCCTTGGCTAAAGCCGGAAAGATCGATGAAGCTGTCGAGAACCTACGGCAACTGGTGGCTGCGAATCCGGAAGACTCGGCCGCTAAGGTTCGCCTTGCGGACGCGCTGACCGTCCGTGGCACGCTGCTGTTGCGGGATGGGAAGCGCGCCGAAGCGGTGGCGCAGTTTGACGAAGCGCTGAAGTTGGATCCATCGAATGAGGATGCGCGCAAGAATCGGGAGCAGGCGCTTCAGCACTAGTGGCATTTGTGGGCGGGTTTCCTTCCGATCTGCCAAGGGCTAACTCATTCGCCAATGGTAAGATGAGCTTTCGGTGAATCGGAATGACTTCCGAAAGTTGGCGGTGATCCGACTTGAGGATGCGAGAATTCTACTTCGCCACGGCAGATTCGAGGGTCGCTTCTATCTTTCCGGCTACGCTGTGGAATGCGGCCTGAAGGCTTGCATAGCTAGATTGACCAAGCGATACGATTTCCCGGACATAAGCCTCAAAGACGCATACACACGCTATTTGACCAAGCTGCTCAAAATCGCAAGACTGGAAGAAGCGAGAAATAGGGAGTTTGAACTTGATCGTGGATTTGAATTTAACTGGCACGTCGTGAA
>DATHOT010000223.1:0-12260 GCA_035484655.1 Bryobacteraceae bacterium
TGGCCGTCACCGCGAGTACGGTGACACTGGTCTGGCTTACTTTGCCTGTCGGCAATGGCGGCGTAATAGTAGACATCTGGGAGCCGGGCTTCTTCTATGATGAAATGAAATCGTAGGGGACGGCAAACGGACCCGTCTCGAGTTTTCATGATTCAAAGCAGGGTACTGGCGCTGGATCTCGGCAAGAAGCGGATTGGGCTGGCGTTGAGCGACGAGCTGGGTGTAACCGCTCAAGGCCTCGAAACGCTGCAGCGGACCAATATACGCGAGGACTTGGCGCGGATTTCGCAACTTGCCTCGGAGAAAAACGTCTCTCTTATATTGATGGGGAATCCACTGCATATGAGCGGCCGGGAAGGTCGGCAAGCTGAATATGCGCGGGACTTTGGAGAGCGCCTCCGGGCCGCCAGCGGCATTCCGGTGAAGTTTTGGGATGAGCGTCTGACCACGGTCGCAGCGCAACGCGTGCTTCGAGAGAGCGGCATCAGCATTGAAAAGCGCGCCAAAGCGGTGGACCGGCTGGCGGCGGTTATTCTGCTCGAGAGCTATCTCGATTCCGGGCATCCATGAGGCTTCTACACTCGCGCAAAGGTGGAGTTATTCTTCGATTGCTGCTGGCGATCGTGGTGCTGATTGTGTTGGGCGCGGGAGCGGCTTATTTTTCGCTGACGAGTCCCTATCAGGGTTTCTCCAAACCGGTGATCCTCGATTTTCCGCGTGGCACCAGCACGTCCGAGATGGCGGCGGAGTTGGCGCAATCCGGAGTGATTCGTTACGCTTGGCAGTTTCTGGCGGTGCGGGCGCTGCGTCCGGACGCGCGACTCCAGGCCGGTGAATATCAATTTTCCGACCCGGCGGCCGTTTTCAGGGTGTATGCGCGAATTGCGCGCGGGGATGTGTTTTTCTACGAACTCAGCGTTCCAGAAGGCAGCAACATGTTCGACATCGCGGCCAGTATCGACCGTTTCGATTTCATCAAGGGCGCCGATTTCCTGCGCGCTGCCCGCGATCCGTCGCTGATCCGTGACCTGGCGCCCGAAGCACCCACGCTGGAGGGCTACCTGTTCCCGTCCACTTACCGCCTTACGCGTCGAACCACTGTGCAGCAGCTTTGCCAAATGATGACCGATCAGTTCCGCAAGAATTGGCGGGAACTGCAGAAGGCGGGGAATTCGGCTGCGGTGAACGACGCCGTCACTCTGGCCTCGCTGGTGGAGAAAGAAACCGCCGTTGCCGCCGAACGGCCGCAAGTGGCAGCGGTATTTCAGAACAGGCTCCGTTTGGGTATGGCGCTCGATTGCGATCCGACCACGATCTATGCCTCGCTGCTCGAGCAGCGCTATCGCGGCACGATATATCGCTCCGACCTCAACAGCGCGAACCTGTACAACACCTACAAGCATGCCGGCCTCCCTCCCGGCCCGATCGCGAATCCCGGCTTGGCTTCACTCAAGGCGGCCCTCGAGCCCGCCGCCACGGACTATTTGTACTTCGTGGCCAAGGCGGACGGCTCGGGCGGGCACCAGTTCTCGAAATCGATCGAAGAACACAATCGAGCCGTCGAACAGTACCGCCACAACGTCAAGAAGTCCAGTGCGGCGACTCCACCGGTATCATGAAACCTTGATGCCACTTCCTGAATCGGCTGCCGCGTTTCTCACTGCGCAAATCGAGAGGCTCCGCCAGGTGAAGCCGAAGCGGCGAATCGTATTTCCGGAAGGGGACGACGCGCGTGTGCAGTCGGCCGCCGAACGACTGCAGCACGAGGGCTTGGTCACGCCGATTCTATTGATTCCGGATCGTCCGGCGCTGGAACAGGACGCACGAAAGTACGCGCGTTTGTATTTCGAACGGCGGCGCGCTAAGGGCATTACCGAGATGGAGGCTGCCGAGGTCGCTAGAAGCCCGCTTTACACCGCGGCGCTGATGGTAGCGGCCGGCGATGCGGATGGATTTGTCGGCGGCGCGGTGAACACCACGGCGGAAACGGTGCGAGCCGCGCTGCTGGCAGTGGGAACGGCGCCTGAGGTCCACATCGTTTCGAGCGCATTCATCGTGGCTCTCCCGAACCGTGCCTTCGGGCACAATGGCATTCTGGCATTCGCCGACTGTGGCGTGGTGATCGATCCGTCGGCGGTTGATCTGGCCGAAATCGCCATCGCGACCGCGACGACTACGCGCAACGTCATCGGCGCCGAGCCAGTGGTCGCGCTGCTGTCGTTCTCCACCAAAGGAAGCGCGCAGCACAAGTGGGTGGATAAAGTGGTGGAGGCATTGCGGATCGTACGCGAACGTGCGCCCGATCTTCGGATCGACGGTGAATTGCAAGCCGATGCGGCGCTGGTGGAAGCGGTCGGCAGGTCGAAAGCGCCCGGATCAACGGTCGCGGGGCGGGCCAACACCCTGGTCTTTCCCGATATCAATTCGGCTAATATCGGCGTGAAGCTGGTGGAGCGGCTGGCGGGCGCTGTCGCGCTGGGACCATTCCTGCAAGGGTTGGCGAAGCCGGCTAACGATCTTTCACGGGGCTGCTCGGCGGACGATATTTACGGATCGGCCATCGTGACCGCGCTTCAATCCGCGAATGCTCCCGTTTAAGCTGGTCTATCATCCGGGCTACGATTTGAACCTGGGCGAGCATGTTTTTCCAGCGCGGAAATATCGCCTGATTCACGATCACCTACTGGATGAAGGCTTCGCCCGGCCAATGGACTTCATTCAGCCGCAGCCCGCTTCTGACGAATATATTCTGCATGTACACGAACCTGGCTGGGTCCACCGTTTGAAGAGCGGCACGCTGTCGCCTCAGGAACTCCTGCGCCTGGAGATCCCTTACTCGAAGCAGATGGTGGAGGCTTTTTGGCTGGCGACAGGTGGCACGATCTTAGCGGCCCGCAACGCGCTCGGCGATCGCATCGGCTTCAACATCGGCGGAGGATTTCATCATGCATTTCCGGGACATGGTGAAGGCTTCTGCGCGATTCACGACGTAGCAGTGGCAATTCGTGCGCTGCAACACGAGAGTTTGATCGAGCGAGCCTTGGTTGTAGATTGCGATGTGCATCATGGTAACGGAACGGCTGCGATTTTTGCCGGAGACCGCTCGGTGTTGACGCTATCGATGCATCAATTCCACAACTATCCAAGCGAAAAGCCGCCTTCGGTGATCGATATTCATTTGCGGGATGGCGTTTCCGATGACGAGTATCTGGACCGTCTGCGGGGCGCGCTGAAAGTGGCCATGAGTTTCGCACCCCACATGATCTTTTATCTGGCGGGCGCCGATCCATATTACAAGGACCAACTGGGTGGTTTGTCGCTCACCATGGAAGGGTTGAAGCAGCGCGATAGGGTCGTGTTTGAAACAGGACTTGAGGCCGGCGTGCCCCTAGCTGTGACACTTGCCGGGGGTTACGCGCGCAACACGGATGATACTGTGGCGATCCATTGCAACTCGGTCAAGGCGGCGCGGGAGGCGCTAGGCTGATGATCACGCTCCGCGCCGTCGATGAATATTTTGAGCAGATGTTCGACCTCGCCCGCCGTGTTCACGCCGCGCTAACCGAAGCTGATGTCGATTACAGGATCGTTGGGGGAGTAGCCGTTTTTCAACACATCAACGAGCTCGATCCGCTGGCCGCCCGGCTAACTCCGGATGTCGACGTCGCGATTGATCGCGAGGACCTCGAAACAGTTGCTGCGATTGCCGGTAAGCACGGCTTTCGCTATGCTGATGGCGGATGGACTGCCGAGCAGCCGCGAAGCGCGGTCCATTTCCTGTTCATCGGCGAAAAGGCCCGGCCGCATCACTTGGAGCCCGTTCCCGGTTTCACGAAACCAACCGTGACCAAGGAGGGCATCCTGCTCGCCCCGGTGGCCGACCTCGTTCGCATGAAGCTCACCAGCTTTCGGTCAAGGGACAAAGCCCACATTATCGACCTGGACTCAGTCGGCCTGATCACTCCGGAAATCGAGCAGGCCTTGCCCGAAGCGCTCCGTGCCCGCCTTGAACAAGTCAGAAAAGAAGAACGTCAGTCCACCGGCGCCGAATAAGCCGAAGCCGGAGCAGCGTCGATGAGAGCGTCCTCAAACGTGTAGTCCTGCTTCGCGAACGAATTATTGCGGACGTACCAGCGATACGTCTCTTTGAGCGCGGTGTTAAAGTCGAGCGGTTTGAATTTCAGGACTCGCTGCGCCTTGTTCACCACCACCGTGATGGCCGGCATGTCGAAATACTGCCCGAAATAAAGCTTAGGACCCATGGGGTGGCCGCCGGCGCGCAAGATTCGCTCGCGCGGCCAACGAACGAAGGTCGCTTCTTTGCCGGCAGCTCGGGCGAAGGCTTCCACGGCCTCCACCTGCGTCAACGGACGCGGATTCGCAATATTGAACGCGTGCCCTTCCACGTCCGCGGCATCCATCACCTTAATGCACGCGGTGACCAGATCCTTGATATAGACGAATTGCATCAGGCGACGGCCATCACCGGGCAGAATAATGGGACGGCCCTCGCGCAGCCGGTCCCAGAAAAAGGCCTCGCGATAAAAAGGATTTCCCGGACCATAGATAAACGGCGGACGCAATGTGACCACAGGAAATCCGTTGCGCTGATGCATGCGGAACAGCGTTCGCTCGCTCATGGCCTTGTTGCGAATGTAAGCATCGGAGTGATCGTCCGGCGCCAGGGCATCGCCCTCGTGATGGTTCAGGCCGTCGCCATAGGCGGCCACGCTCGACATGAAGATATAGCGATGCAAGTTGTTGCCGCAGGCGCGCGCGGTGGCCTCCACTTGAGCGGCCGTGGTGCCGTGCTCCCAGTCGTACACGTTGTCATAGACAACATCGAAGCCTTTGCCGGCCAGAGCCTTCTTGATCGCGTCGGGATCGTTCCGGTCGGCGGTGATGCTCGCGACTTTCTTGCCGAAATCGTGCCGCGTCTTCCGATGCAGAACCGAAACTTCGTGGCCGGCCTTCACCAACTCCTTCACCAGCGCGCGGCCGATGAATAGGGTTCCGCCGATCACCAGAATTTTTCGGCTGGTAGGTTCCTGACGTTTCGCTCCGTTAGTCGTAGTACTCGAGGCCAAGGTGTGTGATTAAATCCTCTCCGCGCATCCAACGCAAGGTGTTCTTGAGTTTCATCAATTGGATGAAAATATCGTGTTCCGGATATAGGCCGGGCGCCGTCATGGGCGCTTTAAAGTAAAAAGACAGCCATTCTTGAATCCCTCTCATTCCGGCGCGCTGCGCCAGATCCATGAACAGAACCAGATCCAGCACCAGGGGCGCGGCCAGGATCGAATCCCGGCAAAGGAAATCGATCTTGATCTGCATGGGATAGCCGAGCCATCCGAAGATGTCAATGTTGTCCCAGCCTTCCTTGGCATCGCCGCGCGGCGGATAGTAATTGATGCGTACGGCGTGATAAAGATCCTTGTAGAGCATGGGGTAAAGCGTGGGCTGCAGGATCTGCTCCAGCACCGACAGCTTGGTTTCTTCTTTGGATTTGAAGGAGCCCGGATCTTCCAGCACCTCTCCGTCGCGATTTCCAAGAATGTTAGTGGAAAACCAGCCGGCCATTCCAAGCATGCGCGCTTTTAGTCCGGGCGCGATCAGCGTCTTCATGAAGGTCTGGCCGGTCTTGAAGTCTTTGCCGCATACCGGGACTTGGCGATCCCGGGCAAGTTCCAACAGCGCCGGCGTATCGGTGGTCAGGTTGGGCGCGCCGTTGGCGTACGGCACTCCGCTCTTGAGCGCGGCATAGGCATAGATTTGGCTGGGCGCGATATCGGGATCGTCTTTCTGCAGGCCGCACTCGAAGTCTTTCAACGTCTGATGCACCGCGGATGGCTTGTGAAAAACCTCGGTTGATCCGCACCAGATCATCACCAGTCGCGCGGCGCCGCTGGATTCGCGGAACTGCCGGATGTCCTCCATCAGCATCTCGGCCTTGTCCATTTTCGAGCCGTGATCCTTCACATTGGGCCCCTGAAGCCGGCGTACATAATCGACGTCGAACACCGCTTTCATGGGCTTTATAGCTTCCAGCGGCTCGCGAATCTTTTCGAGCAAAGAAGCCTCCAGCACACTGGCGTGGGCCGCCGATTCGTAGGCGTTGTCTTCGAAAATGTCCCAACCGCCGAAAACCAGGTCTTCCATCCTGGCCAGCGGAACGAAGTCTTGGATTTTGGGCGTCCGCGCATCGGTGCGCTTGCCGAGCCGCACGGTGCCCAATTGCGTTAAGGACCCAATCGGCTGGCCGAGCCCGCGCTTTATCGCCTCAATGCCGGCCATAAAGGTCGTGCTGACGGCGCCCATGCCCGGAATTAAGATGCCTAATTTCCCGTCGGCGGGCGCAATCGTGGTGTTCCCATTGGTGGGCAACTCTGAATCTCCTTGGGTAGCGCGAGGGGCTTGAGTTCGACTCTCGAAAAGGCCTATTTTCCCTACGCTATACTATCATCTTATGACAGTCCGCGCGACAAGTACAATCACGGCGGTATTGGTCGACGACGAGCAGCTTGCGCGCGAAGAACTCTCGTACCTGCTGAAGGAATTTCCCGACGTTGAATTGCTGGCCTCGGGACGAAACGGGCTGGAAGCCATCAAGTTGATCGAAAACTTCGAACCCGATGTCGTATTCCTGGATGTCCAGATGCCCGGACTGGACGGCTTTGGCGTCATTCAAAAGCTCCGCGAGACCGACATCCCCCTGCCCCATTTCATCCTCGCCACGGCGTACGACCAGTACGCGCTCGAAGCCTTCCGCTGGGAGGCGCTCGACTATCTGCTCAAACCGATCGAGAAAGACCGGCTGGAAGTTGCTGTAGAGCGCGCCCGCAAAGTGATCGCGGAAAAAGCGAAGAGCGTGCAGCCGGAAGTCGCGCCCCAGCCCCGTACCGGCGCCCAACGCACCAAGCTGCTGGTGAAAAACAGCAATCGCAACTTCATCGTGGACGCCCAGGACGTGATTTACGCCACCATCGAAGACGGTCTGATCACGGTCGTAGCCACTGGCGTGGAAGGCGAATCCAATTATCGGACCATCGAAGAACTACAATCCAATCTTGATCCGGACACCTTCTGGCGCGTGCATCGATCGTTTCTGGTAAACATAAACCGCATCCGGGAAGTGATTCCCTGGTTTAA
Organism: Bryobacteraceae bacterium; assembly: GCA_035484655.1. Lineage (GTDB taxonomy): Bacteria > Acidobacteriota > Terriglobia > Bryobacterales > Bryobacteraceae > Palsa-89. The sequence continues at coordinate 7,150 of DATHOT010000223.1, forward strand.
ATCCAGCTTTCAGCTCCGGATGGACGACAAAAAACAGACCGAGATTCCGGTGAGCCGGGTGCAAACCAAGCGGCTGCGGGCGCTGCTGAAGCTTTAAAGCTGCGAGATCACGAATACCGGGCGTTTTCCGTGGAATGGCAGCCTGCTAATTGGAAATTAAATATATATAAGGACCGGGAAAACGTTTGTCCAGATCGTTTCGGCCCAAGCCTCTGCCACGATATCCTCGAAAAGCAGCCAGCCCAGGGGGTGCTATGCTTCGGGATCGTGGCTACGGCCTGTTGTTGACGTCGATCGCCCTCGCGGCAACGATCGCTAGCCGCCCGACGTTTGGGCAGACGCTCTCCTTTCTCCACTCTCTAACTGGTGGCGCTTCGGCCCTCTAAGTGATGATGTTATTGCTGGTGCTGGCGCCCTAGCGGCGGACGCCTCCGGCGTCTACGTGGTCGGGGCTAAAGGATTAGTCAGGTACGACTCCCAAGGTAACGAGTTATGGACCCGCGCATTCGGAGCGGGGGAGCAGATTTGGGGCCCGGCGGCCGACGGCGCCGGCGTCTACGTGGTCGGGAGGATATTGAACCTGCCGAGGCTGCACGCTGCTCGTAACGTTCGAGCGGTCTTCCCGATGGTCACCTTGCTTTTTGCTTGGGCCATGGCTTTACTTCCCCGTAACAGGTTCCCCCTCCGTCGGAAACTCGAACATTTCCCCTCCAGTATGTACTAGCAGCGTTCCCGGACCAAACGATTTCCCGGCATTAGGCACAAAGACTGCGCCATCGGTGGACTCTCCGGGTCCGAGTTTGGTGGGGACCAGCGCGATCGCGGAGGCGGCCGCCCCTGCTTTTAATTTGGCCGATACTCCGTCCGCTAACGCGCTTTCACGGCGCGATTCATAACCGTTGGTGGAATTCATTCTGACATTGCCGTACAGGCCGGCTTCGTAAGTCGTCACTAGCTTTACGACATCGTGACGGCTGCCGGATTGAAGCAGTGAGAGCACCACCGTAAGTGCCGCCGCGGCCTGCGACTCGGTGCCATCCTGCCGGCGATAAGTGAAATCCTGGGGCTTCACCATCCAGGCCACAGGCGATCCGTTGGAGATGGACACTTGCATGATCGAGTACTGCTTTAAGTGCGCGGGCAGGTAGGCGAACATCACCGTGAGGCCGCCCTTGGTCAGCGTTTTGTAGTGCAGCCCATTGGATTCAAAATCGATGATCTGGGCGGACAGAGATGTGAGCGTGAGCAGACACATCCACCGAGCGAACCTCATATTTCCATGATAAACGGATAGGCCTTCTAGCTGATATCCGGCAGTAGGAATTTTTCAGGACTGCCCGTGGCTTTAGCTACGGCCTCGGCCGCCAGGTAACCGCTGCGAACCGCGCCTTCCATGGTGGCCGGCCAGCCCGATCGCGTCCAATCGCCGGCCAGGAAAAAGTTCGGAAACTTCGTCGCGCTCGGGGGCCGTTTTTGTTCGAGCCCCGGCCGGGCGGAGAAAGTAGCGCGCACTTCCTTGACAACGTGCGCTTTTTCGAGCTTAGCGTCGCTCACCCTGGGGATGAATTCGGCCAGCTCGCTGACCGCCAGCGCAATCACGTCGGCGCGGTTCATCTCCAGCAAGCTCCTCGACGCGCTGACGACCACCTGAAGATACCGGCCGCCGGATTTGTTGAACATCCATTGGATCGTGCGATCGAGCAGCGTGGCGTGCGGTAGTTGCGTGAGGCTGCGGTCGAACCATAAATGAATGCCGGTGATGGGAGAATGCTCGAAACCGTTCAGATCCAAATCCAGTTCGCCGATGACGGCCGGCACGCGTTCGAAAGGGAGAGCAGAAACGTAGTAATCCGCGGTATGCCGCTCATTTTCGGCCACAACCCCGCGAACGGCTCCGTCTTCGACGATCACTCGATCCGCCGGCGCCCGCAGATGCAGCTGCACGTTCCCCATCCGTTTCCAAGAGTCAGATGCATAGAGATCGCCAAGCGGGACGGACGGCACGCCCATCTCGTAGGAATTGGGGCGGCCGAGGAAACCCTGCCAGAATACCTGAAAGCCGTGGCGCGCGGCCATGCGGTCCAAGTCTTCGTTCACGGCGCTGACCAGCACTTGGCTCCAAAAACGGCGGATGGCGGCTTCAGGCTGGCGCTTTTCGTGGAGCCAGTCGAGCATTGTGATTTGATCCAGGTCCGTCCGCCGCTCGCGCTCACTGCGGATAGCCAGCAGTCCACGCGCAATGGCGATTTTGTCTTGGAAGCTCAGTGAACGGAGTTTCCAAAAGCTTCCCGCGAAGTGGAACGGCGCCGGAAGGCTGCCTGCGCGCAGCACCGAAGTCCGGCCTCCTGGCTCGATGAAGTAGAACTCTTTGTAGAATTTGATCCGGTCCGCGACACCCAGGCGCCGATAGAAATCCATCAAATTGACGCAGCAGCGCAGCAGGACGTGCTGGCAGTTGTCGATGACCTCGGGAGCTTCGTCCGATGCAGATAGCGGGTACGAAGTAGCTCGGCCACCCAAAAATCCGCGGGCTTCGAACAGGTCCACCTGGAAACCGGCTTTGCCCAGCGCAGCGGCGGTTGCGAGCCCGGCCAACCCGCCACCAATCACAATGACACTAGCCATGGGCAGTTAGCCGAGAAGTTTAGAGGAAAGCAAACCGGGTCAGTAGTAGACCGGAACACGCGACCGGCGTCCACCGCCGCCGCCGCTGCTGTTGATCAGCAGAATCGCGAGCATGAGAACGAATGCCACAAAGGCGATGTCAGAAAGGTCAAAGTCCATTAAGCGTCTCTTTCAGTAAGTATGGCCTGCGAACCTGGGACCTGCCAAGGCCTGTGAACTCCAGTACTCTCACGCCTAAGTACCAACTCTAACACACTAGTAAGTTTCACCAAATAGTACTATGTGAACCGCCCATTTTAGGGACGCGCGGCGCAGGCCGAGGCCTGGCTGATCATGTTTTCGATCAACCTCAGGCCGCAATCGCCGTCCAGGGTCAAGATGGACTCGGGATGGAACTGCACCGCCTCGATCGGAAGCTCGCGATGGCGAAGCCCCATAATCACCCCGTCTTCCGATTCCGCGGTAATTTCGAGACAAGCCGGGAAAGTCTCCCTGCGAGCGAATAAGGAATGATAGCGGCCAACCTTGAAGCCTTCCGGCAGCCCCTCGAAGACTCCCTGGTTGCGGTGGAACACAACGGAGGGCTTGCCGTGCATCGGATAATCCAGCACACCCAGCTCGCCGCCGAACGCTTCCACGATCCCTTGCAGGCCCAGGCACACCCCGAACACCGGTATGCCCTCCTGCGCCAGAAACTTCACCAGGTTGGGAACGCCGAAGTCGGCCGGTCGTCCTGGGCCAGGCGAGATGAGGATCAAGTTAGGCGCGATCTTCGCGATCAGCTCATGCGGAATTCCGGCGCGATAGGTAACCACGTCGGCGCCGGTTTGGCGCGCATAATTGGACAGCGTGTGAATGAAGCAGTCGTCATTGTCGATCAGCAGGAGCTTGATTCCCTGTCCCGCCTTCGAGTGGCTTGGCGCCGCCGCAACAGGCTTCACGCCGACTCGCAGAGCGCGGAAAAAGCCGGTGGCTTTCATACGGGTCTCTTCTTCTTCGAGCGCCGGAACTGAATCGTACAGCAACGTCGCCCCCACGCCATAGCGGGCGATCCCATCGCGCAGGTGGACGGTGCGGATGAGAATTCCGGTATTGATATCGCCGTTCAGCGACAGCATCCCCACCGCTCCGCCATACCAGCCGCGCGCGTCTTTTTCGATTTTCTCGATGGCCTGCGCCGCCGCTTTCTTGGGTGCTCCAATCACGGTGACGGCCCACATGTGCGTCAGAAATGCGTCCAGGGAGTCGAACCCGGATTGCAGCACGCCTTCTACGTGATCCACGGTGTGGAAAACTCCGGCGTAGGATTCAATCAGCCGGCGGCCGATAACTTTCACCGAACCCGGAATCGACACGCGCGACTTGTCGTTGCGGTCGACATCGCTGCACATGGTCAGCTCGGACTCTTCCTTGGTCGAATTCAGCAGCTCGCGGATGCTGTCGGCGTCACGCAGCGGATCACCCGTGCGCCGCGCGGTTCCGGCGATGGGACAAGTCTCCACGCGATTGCCTTCTACCCGTACGAACATCTCCGGCGACGCGCCCACCAGTTGCTCATCGCCCAGCTGCATGAAAAACTCGTAGGGGCTCGGGCTGCCGTGCTGGATCCGCTCGAACAGCTCCGACGGGCTTTCTGAAAAGTTGGCCTGAAAAGTCTGCCGCAGCACAACTTCGTAATATTCGCCCTGGCGCATGCCTTCGCGCACTAGCTCCACACCGGCCATATATTCTTCAGGCCGGTGATCGGAGGTGATTTCACCCGCGTCCCTTTTGGGAGCAGCGGGGATTGGAGCCCCATCGCGTTTCAGGCCGAGAGTGGAAATACTGTCACGTTCGAAATCGTACTGGAACCGCTCGATGCGCTCCTTCTTACGGTCCATGTAATAGATGTCGTCGCACAGCAGGAGATGGAGATCTTTATGACCATCGCGCGGCAGCTGGAGCGCGATCGGATCGAACTGGAACAACAGGTCGTAGCCAAAAGCACCCACCAGCGCCAGCCGGCTGTCTTCAGCCGTGCGGAATTCCTCAATCAGCGTACGCAGGATCGAAAAAGCTGACGGTTGCTTGCTGCGCTCCTCTTCCGGAAAAAGCGGCGGCAGCGGCTTGAGCCGTCCATGCAGACCCCCTTCCCGGATTTCGAACTGATCCCAGTGCGGGTGCCGCTCGAGCAACGGCTGCAGAATCCGGTTCAGCGCTTCGCCGCGCCGGTTGAGCGGCCGAAAGTCGACGTTCCGGCCCGCGGCGACAATTTCGATGGGCGGGCAGATGGATGCAATGTCCCAGCGCGAATAGCGTTCCGGATACTCGTAGCCCGACGATAGGTAGATGCCGCGATAGCGATCCAGCCTGTGCAGCAGGGGCTTGAGCCCCTTCTTAAACGGGATGGCCGACGCGGAACGAGTGACGGTGATCCCACCTGGAGTGATGTAACTCAGCCTGGACATAAAGCAAAAACGCTCAACCCTGGTGAGTTAAGGATAGCA
>DATHOT010000224.1:0-7444 GCA_035484655.1 Bryobacteraceae bacterium
ACAAAAAGATGACGTTCTTGTTGTAATCATTAATCGGCCGGGAGTGCGCAACGCGGTGGATGGCGCGACTGCCAAAGCGCTCGCCGATGCGTTCCGCAAATTCGATGCCGATGAGGATGTAAAGGTCGCGATCCTGACCGGTGCTGGGGGAACGTTCTGCGCCGGAGCCGATTTGAAGGCGATTGCCTCAGGCCAAGGGAACCGGATGTCGGAAGAGGGCGACGGGCCGATGGGCCCCACTCGCACGCTTCTATCGAAACCGGTAATCGCGGCGGTGGAAGGACACGCCGTCGCCGGAGGTCTGGAACTGGCGCTGTGGTGCGACCTGCGGGTGGCCGCTCGCGATGCCGTGTTCGGTGTCTACTGCCGTCGATTCGGGGTACCGCTGGTGGATCTGGGGACCATCCGGCTGCCGCGGCTGATCGGGCACAGTCATGCGATAGATCTGATCCTGACCGGGCGTGGCGTCTCGGGCGAAGAAGCCTTGCAGATGGGTTTGGCCAACCGCCTCGTTGAACCCGGCCGCGCGCTGGAAGCATCTATCGGAATAGCTAGAGAGTTGGCGCGGTTGCCACAGGGATGTTTACGCTCCGATCGGATGTCCGCCTATGAACAATGGTCGCTCGGATGGGCCGACGCAATTCGCAACGAGTTCCGCCACGGGATGGAAGTCGTCCAGAGCGGTGAAACTCAGCAGGGCGCGCAGCGTTTCGCCGGCGGATCTGGCCGGCATGGCAATACTGGGTGAAATACTTGGCCGCAAACTTCGTCCAACTACTGAGGAGGGTCTATTTTGAAACTGAGGGCGGTTCTAAGTATTTTGTTTTTAATGGTTTATGCGTTTGCTGTGAACACAGTCAACGCAAACGCCAAGGACGAGGGGTTCTCGGGTCGATGGGTTTTGGACAAAAGCAGTCAGCGCCCCGGAGACGCGCCCAATGGTCTCGAGCAGAAGATCAAGCAGGACAATTCCGGGGTAACCATTGAATCGACGTTTAAGGAACCCGACAACGGCGTTGTTCCGTTGCTTTATCTGGGTGTGATGACAACCCGGTTGCATTTGAGCACCAAAGGCGATGTGCAGCAGAATCAGATCGGTCCATTTCAAATGGGCTCGAAGACGACGATAAACGGAAATCAAATGGAGACGGAGTGGACCGCCATGGCGAAGAATGATCAGGTGCAAGGTCATTGGACGCACACTTTATCGAGCGACGGACGGCACATGACTCTGGCAATCAAAGAGAATTCCACGCAAGGACAGCAGGCCGAAGCCACTCTGCATTTTGTCCGAAAGTAGACTCGACCTGCGCTACCATTTTGTAGATGAAACTACAAGATCGGGTGGCGCTAATCACCGGGGCCGGCACGGGGATTGGACGAGGGATCGCAGAGGCATTCGGCCGGCAAGGCGTGAAGGTCGCGGTTAACTATAGCCGGTCGCGTGACGCCGCGGAAGAAGTGGTTCGCGACATTCGCGCCGCGGGAGGCGCTGCGGTTTCGATCGGCGCTAGCGTTGCCGATGACCGGGAAGTGCGCGGGATGGTCGATCAAATCGCGCGCGAATTCGGCAGACTCGATATTCTCGTTAACAACGCGGGTTGGAGCACCCGCATCCCCCACGACAGGCTGGAAGATCTGACGGACGAGATCTGGAATCGGACCTTCGATACCAATGTACGCGGTGCATTCTATTGCGTGCGCGCCGCCGTGCCGCTGCTTCGCAAGCAGGAGGGCGCGTCCATCGTAAACATCGCCTCGGTCGCGGGCATGACCGGGCTCGGCAGCTCGATGGCGTATGCGGCTTCCAAAGGCGCGATGCTTACCATGACCAAGTCATTGGCACGCGCCCTGGCGCCGGCGATTCGTGTAAACGCAATCGCACCTGGATTCGTTCGCACGCGGTTCGCGGACTGGCCCTCTTCGGCGTTCGATGAAGGCGAGGCGATGACGCCGCTGAAGCGTTTGGCGACGGTGGAGGAGATTGCGGCTCTGGCATGGCACCTGGCGGTGGAGGCGCAATCGATCACCGGCGAGACCATCGCCGTGGATGGTGGTGTGGCAGAGTTGGGCGCTATCAGGCTCAACGTAAGCCGCTGACTCGCTGCGCGTCTTGCGCTAGCATGGTGGTCGATGAAGAAATCGACACTACCGCTGTTAGCGATTCTGTTTGCATTTCACGCCACGCCGGCCGGAAATTTCGCGCTCACCGTCGACAATATCATGCGCGGGCCCGGCCTTTATGGATACGAGCCATCGCAAGTCCGATGGTCCGGTGATGGCGAGCGGCTCTATTTCCAGTGGAAGCAGTCGAGCGATCCAGTGCTCAAAGATCCCGACACGTACGCCGTCAACCGGGATGGATCGGGACTGCGAAAGCTGTCGGAAGCGGAGGCGAAACTCGCTCCTCCCGCCGGTGGCGCTACCACCCCCGATAAGAAACGCACAGCCTATTCAAGCGACGGCGACATCTTCTTCTATGACGCAGTCAGCGGTCAGACCCGACAGCTAACCAAGACTGCCGATGCGGAGACCGATCCTCACTTTACTCACGACGGCCGGCGGGTGGCGTTCACCCGAGCGAACAATCTGTATATGATGTCGTTGGATACAGGAGCGCTGGAAGAATTGACGAATATTCGACTCGCAGGCGCGAGTGATCGCACTGCGACTGAACCCGAAGACAAGAAGGGCACTGATAGCCAGGAGTTCTTGAAGAAAGAAGAAAAAGAACTGCTGGAGGCGATCCGCGATCGCGCGGCCAAACGCGAAGAAGACGAAGCCAAAAAGAAGCGCCAGAATCCGAGAAAGCCATTCAGCTTGACGACCGGACAGACCATCGCGTCGCTGCGGCTAACGCCGGACGAGAAGTACGTCATCGCAGGCGTTAGAGAAGCTGGCAAGGACGGCAAGAGCACAGTTGTTCCCAATTACGTAACGGAGTCGGGATATACGGAGGAAATTCCATCGCGTGATAAGGCCGGCGATAACCAGAACCGATTGAAACTGGCCATCCTGAGTGTCGAGACTGGCGAAGTGAAGTGGGTGGATCACGAGCAGAAACAGGTAGGCGGCGCCGCGGACGCAGTACGGGAGGTGCAGTTGTCGCAGCCGGTCTGGTCGGACGATGGATCGAAAGCAGTATTGCTGGCGCGGGCGGCCGACAACAAGGATCGCTGGATTTTCGCGCTGGATGAAGCCACGGGGAAGACGCGCGTAGTCGCGCACGACCATGACGATGCCTGGCTGGATGGGCCTGGAGCCAACACGCTGGGCTGGATGAAAAATGATCGCGAGATTTATTTTCAGTCCGAGCGTACGGGGTACTCTCACTTGTACGTCGCGCCGTTTGAAGGCGGCGGCGAGCCAAAGGCACTGACGTCGGGCAAGTGGGAAGTGGATGGCGCCGCGCTGTCGAAAGACAAGAGCCGTTTCTTCCTGACCACCAGCGAAGCCGATTCCGGCGAACACAACGTCTACGAAATGAGCGCGGAGGGCGGAGCGCGGACCAGACTCACTTCCCTGCCCGGCGGCCATTCGTGTGTGCCATCGCTCGACGATCGCTGGTTCGCCGATATTTATTCGTACACCAACAAACCGCCCGAGCTGTATGTGCAGGAAGCTCGCGCGGGCGCGGCGTCGAAGAAGCTGACGTCGTCGCCCGCGGCCGATTTCTGGCAATATCCCTGGCAGGATGTGCCGGTGGTGACTTTCCCGGCCCGCGATGGCGCGATGCTACGCGCGCGGCTTTACAAGCCGGCGAATTTTCGGCCCGGTGGCCCGGGTGTCGTATTCGTGCATGGCGCCGGCTATTTGCAGAACGTGCATCGCTGGTGGACGTCGAGTTATGAGCACGAATACTTGTTTCATCACCTCTTGATGGAGCGCGGCTACGTGGTGGTCGATATCGACTATCGCGGGTCAGCCGGGTACGGGCGCGATTGGCGCACCGGAATTTACCGGCACATGGGGGCGAAGGATCTGGACGACAACGTGGACGCCGCACGATGGCTGGTGGCCCAGCAGGGCGTGGACCCTAAACGCATTGGAATCTACGGCGGCAGCTATGGCGGATTCATCACCTTGATGGCCATGTTTACGCAACCGGACGTATTCGCAGCCGGCGCAGCGCTGCGGCCAGTGACCGACTGGGCGAACTACAATCATCCGTATACATCGAATATTTTGAACTTACCGCAGAAAGATGCGGAGGCCTACCGGCAGTCGTCACCCATCTACTTCGCGCAGGGTCTGAAGGGCGCGCTTTTGATCTGCCACGGGATGGCGGACACCAATGTTCATTTTCAGGACACGGCTGAGCTAGTGCAAAAGCTGATCGAGCTGCACAAAGAGAACTGGACGCTGGCAGTGTATCCGGTGGAAAATCACGGGTTCCTGCAGCCGTCTAGCTGGGCGGATGAGTACAAGCGGATTTTGGATTTGTTTGAAAAGAACTTGAAGGGGCGCGGATGAATCGCGGTGGCATTATGGATTCCGCCCCATGGGTTGATCACGCGTGAAACCGTATCCTAGACGTGACCGTTCCGCTTCTGTTCCAGGTTGTGAATGCGCTGCTCAAGATCTGCGATTTTCTTATCACGCTCTGACAGCAATCTGTCGATCCGCTCGGACCAAGCCGCCATTCGAGTGGTCCATCGCGAGCCAGTTTGAATCAGCGCGCCCTGCCTATGCATCCGGGTTTCGATTAAATCGAAACGCTCGTTCATGCGGGTAAAGCCGGCGTGCATTTCCCTGTGCAGGCTCTCGCTGACGCCAGAAATCAACTGGGCCAGCTGCTCGATATCGGGATTCATGGGATTCCGTGAGTACTTTGACTCTAACAGAAACGACGGGTCTCAAGGCGAAACCGGTAGGTTTAGCGTGAACAGCGGCGCGGAACACCGCGATGTGTTCACGGACGTGCTTCCGGCGCTGTTTCGAAGGGATTCAGAACCGTGATCCCACCGAACTCACGGCCAGTCTGAAAATCCTCACTCAGAAGCCACCGGCAGCGGGTTCGTTCCGCCGCTGCGACGATCATCGAGTCCCAAAACGAGATTTGTGCTTGATCTGTCCAAAACCAGGCACGCTCGATCAGTCCGATTGTGACTTCGGGAGGATTCCATTCCGTAAACATCCGGACATGGGACCGAATCAGTTCCGGTTGCACGCCAAACTTTCGAATCGCGTTCCAATAAAACTCTTGAATGACTTGCCAGCTCAAGCTGCCGGAGGTGTTTTGCCAAAGCCACTGAAGCCAAGCCTCAGCCCGGTCTCGCTTGAAACGATCCGACGCGTCGTAAGAATACAAAAGTACATTCGTGTCGACAAAGTAGAGGTCAGCGCTCATGCACCTCATCCCGGGTAAAGCGCTTGGAAGCGTCTATGGCGATATTGCGGTCCCGCTTCTTCCATTCTTCGAACGCGCGCCAATATGCATCCGACGCACGCATCTCTCGCTCAAGCAAGCGGCCGATCAGTTTCGAGACCGACGTGTCTTCCTCAGCAGCCTTCCTCCGGGCCCAGCGAGCAAGCTCGGGATCGATTGTAATGGTTACGTTCTTTAACACAGAACCAGTGTAACACGAGGCCTGTGGTTCATCGGCAGGCAAGAAAAAGCCGGACCTTGCGATCCGGCTTATCAGACAAAAATGTTGGAATCGCTTACTCGGCCAACGGCTCTTCGGTCAGGCCGCCGGCATAAACCGTGCGCGCCTCGTCTTCGTAGCCGCCCAGATCGCCGGTGAGCGAAACTTCTTCCGCGATGGGCTCTTCTTCCACCACATCTTCGCCCGCGATCTTCACGTTGCGGTAGTATTCCATACCGGTTCCGGCCGGAATCAGCCGCCCCATGATGACGTTCTCCTTCAGGCCGCGCAGATAGTCGACCTTGCCGTTGATGGCGGCTTCGGTCAGCACGCGCGTGGTTTCCTGGAAGGAGGCCGCCGAGATGAACGAATCGGTGGAGAGCGATGCCTTGGTGATACCCAGCAGCACTGGCTTTCCGGTGGCCGGTCGCCCGCCCGCTTCCGCTACGCGATTATTCTCTTCGCGGAACTTGAACTTGTCGACTACCTCTTCCGGAAGGAACTCGGTGTCGCCGATATCGTCCACCTTCACCCAGCGCATCATCTGCCGGGAGATGACTTCCAGGTGCTTGTCGTTGATATTGACGCCCTGCAGACGCTATACTTCCTGGATTTCGTTGACCAGGTATTTCTGCAGTTCTTTTTCGCCGAGCACGGCCAGGATGTCGTGCGGATTGCGCGGACCGTCCATCAAAGGATCGCCCGCCTTGACCCGCTCACCCTCCTGCACGTTGATGTGCACGCCGCGCGGGATGTTGTAGTCCTTCTGCTCTCCGTCGTCGGCGGTGATGCTGATCTTGCGCATGCCTTTGGCGACTTCGCCGTAGCGCACGATGCCGTTGATCTCCGCGATGATGGCCGTTTCGCGAGGCTTGCGGGCCTCGAACAGCTCCACCACACGCGGCAAACCGCCGGTGATGTCTTTGGTCTTGGTTGTAGCGCGGGGGATCTTCGCGATCACATCGCCCGCGTGACCGTCCTCGCCATCGGTCACCATGAGGTGAGCGTGGGTAGGCATGAGGTAGCGTTTTTCGTCCGACCGGGAGCCGCCTTCCGGCCGCATGATGACGGTGGGGATGCGCTTTTCGTCGATTGAGTCGGTAACCACCCACTGCGACATGCCGGTGATTTCGTCCACCTGCTCCTGCAAGGTAGTGCCCTCGGTGAGGTCCTTAAAATGGACCTTGCCGCTGACTTCGGTCAGGATGGAGAACGTATACGGATCCCATTCGAGCAGGATGTCGTTGTTCTTGACCTTGGCGCCGTCTTCAAACAGCACCTTAGCGCCGTAAACAACCGGATAACGTTCTTTTTCACGACCCTTTTCGTCGATAATCGCTAGAATTCCGTTGCGATTCATCGCAATCAGCTCGCCTTTGGCGTTGCGCACGGTGGTGACGCCGATGAATTTCACGAAACCGTCCGAGTTGGCATCCTGTTTGGATTGCTCGCTCGATCCGGTGGCCGTTCCACCCACGTGGAAGGTACGCATGGTAAGCTGCGTTCCCGGCTCGCCGATGGACTGTGCCGAGATGATGCCGACCGCTTCGCCGCGCTCCACCATCCGGCCGGTGGCCAGGTTGCGGCCATAGCAAAGTTGGCAGACGCCGCGTTTCGATTCGCACGTCAGCACCGAGCGGATCTTCACGCGCTCGATACCGGCCGCCTGAATCGCCGCCGCCAGATCCTCGGTGATCTCGGAATTAACGGCTACAATGCGGTTGCCTTCGTAATCGAGTTGATCTTCAAGAGCCACGCGGCCGACGATGCGGTCGCGCAGCGGCTCGATGATTTCGCCCGATTCGATGATCGGCTCGACGTAGATGCCATCGCCGGTGCCGCAATCGTCTTCGGTG
>DATHOT010000225.1:0-2773 GCA_035484655.1 Bryobacteraceae bacterium
AGACAAGGCCGAAACGACGCAGCGTCCACAGAATACCTAACAGCCAAAGAACGTAAAGAACCACTGTCGTGGCGAAGCGGTAAGGGTCGCTAAGATCCACCGCGATGCCCAGTGGCGCCATCAGGAGGACGGCGACGAAATCGGCGATCCATATGCGGCGAAGTAACAACCGTAAGAGGATCACTAACAGGAGAAGAGCCACGCTTTTAAGCAACACTCTGTCGCCAATCCCGAACAGGTTTGACGCGAAGCTCCCGGTGCTCGTCAAAGACTCTATGCCGTGGACCACGGTCGAAGGTGCGGACATCATACGGCTCGCGCCGTTTATAATCGGAACCCCCGTGCAAAACAAAACGAGCCCGGCCAGCACATGGGAAGCCACGAGGGTGTCCCGAAGCTTACCCGATAGCAGGCGGTTCCAGGAGATCAGCGAATCCGGCCAATATCGCCGTGCGTAGGGCTCCGTGGCGACGTAAGCCAGCCACAACAGGACCGTAAGGAATACCGTCTCGCTGGTATTGCGAAATAGAACGGCGACCTCCGAGCCCCATTCCACCTGGGGCATGGTCAGCAGCAGGCTGGACATTCCGCTCAGCAATGCGGCGGCCGCGATCCTCGCCGCGCCCTTCCGGTCCACTCGCCCCGAGCGAAGATTCCGCCAGGCGACCCATGCCGCGCCTGCTTCAAGGAAAAGAAGGAGGGCCGGCAGGAGCACACTGTTGATGGAATCCTGAGCGCCAGTCGATTCGCTCGTGTTGCGCCAGTCACCCGAGATCTCTAAATAAACTGGTCGCCCTTGCCATGCCGCCGCCTCCACGCGAATCTGCTCTGCCCGGCCTTCCGCGTAGCTTCCCACCCAAGCCATACGCTGATCGAATGCCATCGGGGGCGTACGCTGGGGATCGGAGGGCTTGAACCGCACGGGATCGAGTCGCGCCTCTTTGAACAGTGTGGCCCAGTCGAAAGCTACTTGATGGTCAAGGTGCGCTGCATCATCTCCTGTCGGCCGGGCTTCCAGCTCGGTCAGCCGGCCTGTGGCGTCAAGCGCCATAAGAATCATGGTTGGCTCGGAGTTGGGCGGCGAATCGTAGGTTACAGGGCCATTGGAAAGCGGTAAAAGCTGTGTTTGGCTCTGCCGGTACCAAAAGCGAATCAGGGGCGGCTGATGGCTTGCCATCATGGCATCGCGTTGTGCGGGCGGGAATTCACTGACGAAGCGCTGGTTGGGACCGTCGCAACAATCGAATCCATAAGCCGTACTTCGAGGCTTCTGGGCGTACCCGAACTCTTTCAGGATGTCTTGAGAGCGGAATGCCAGGACTTCAGGCGGGATATCGACCGGAGTTCTGTTCAGCAACAGCGCCTGCGATGCTGGAGGAAGGAAGCCGAGGACGATGCTCGCCACGATTCCCGCGAAGCACAGCCACGCCGCCTGTTTGCTGAATCCTTCTTTTTCGGAGGACGCGGCAACCATCTCCGGTGACGGCGTTTCTCCTGCGGCCAGCGCCGCTGCGATCGGATCGCCACCCGGCAGCGCCATAGCAACATTCAACGCGGAAGATGGGCGCCGCTTCGGATCTACTTCCAGGCAGCGCAGAATCACGCGCTCCACTGCGGGATCGAGGTCCTTCGCCAAGTCGGTGGGGGTCGTCGTTGTACCAACGCGTTTCTGGCCCGTGAACATCTCGTGCAGAGTCAAACCAAGGGAGTAGATGTCGCTGCGGACCGTGACTTCCTTGCCCTCCTTCTGCTCCGGAGACATGTAGGCCGGCGTGCCGCTGGCAATGTCGCCGGGCGGAACTCCATCGGCTAGCGCCGCCAGGCCGAAATCGGTGATGCGCACGTGTCCGCGGCCGTCGATCATGATGTTGGCTGGCTTGAGATCGCGATGCAGCACGCCGAGCTCATGCGCGACCGCAAGGCCGGCGCAGATTTTCCGCGCGAACTCGATGGACTTATCCTGCTGCAACCTCCCGATGCGCCGGATCAACGAGGCCAGGTTCTCGCCATCGAGATATTCCATGGAGAGGAAGTGAACGCCCTCGGCCATGCCGATGTCATAAACGCGACAGACGTTGGGATGCGAGACTTGCCGCGCGATTCGTACTTCGTTGCGAAAGCGCGCGAGCGCGCCCTCCGATGTATTGGCGCGGGTCAGAAACTTGAGCGCGACGGCTTGGTTGAGGGTAAGGTCCCATGCGCGATAAACCTCGCCCATGCCACCTTGGCCCAAAAGCCCCAGCATGCGATACCGGCCGGCGAGAACGGTGCCGGCGGGGAAGCGACCCTCTTCAACCGAGCCGGCACTGCGCGGAAGCGACTCTTTGAAAGAGGTCCATGTTTTGCTGTTGCCAGGCAAGCCCTTGTTGCCGTCGAGCCTCGCTTCGCAGGCGGGGCACACGCGCCAGTCCGGCCGCACCTCTGCTGCACACACCGGACATCGGCTCGCGGCGGCGGGTGTCATGAATTTCAGTCATTCTAGCAGGCGAAGCAGGGTCGGTGCTGCCAACCGATGGCCCGGAAATCCGGTCGGGTGAAGCTGAATCACAGTTATCCGTCCAGAATGCCAAAATTCCCTTCGCGCGCCAGAATCAGATGGCTAAAGCAGCCATCTGAGCGGCGAATTCCTTATAGTGGGTTGAAGCGTTTCCACGCACCCCATGGACCTGAAGCCCGGCGACACCCTCGGTCGATACCAGTTACTCTCTCCCATCGGCAGAGGCGGCATGGGAGAGGTCTGGAGAGTGCGCGATCCGCGTCTGAATCGCGATGT
>DATHOT010000226.1:0-2508 GCA_035484655.1 Bryobacteraceae bacterium
CACGCCGGAGATCATGATTAGCCCAGAGCGCTGTTAGCCCAGGGCGCTCCCGTACCGGATGGCGCGGCGGGCATAGGCGATGCGCGTGTTGTCGTTCTCGGGCCGGCGGGACCAGCATCCCACTGAAGTCGGTTTCCGCCCCCTCGGATCGGATCGGGTTCGCAAAAGACTCCCCCTGGAGGGAAATGGATTCGAACCATCGGTACCCGGAAGATAAGCTACCGCTTCGAGACGGACTTTCGTCGCCTCCGTGACAGTTCCGGTCCCGAACGGGATTCATATCTTTCGCGACGGGAATCCGCCACCATCCCCCTTCCTGGAGATCACCGGATGCCATCCATCGTCGGAACCTGGAACTGGTCCACGCCACCGCCCGCGACGCAGCCGGCGGCCCGCCCTTCGCCCTATGGCGGAAACGCGTTGGGCCGAGTCACCTTCACGGCCGACGGGCGGATGATGTCGGTGGTGTGCGACGGACGGAAGGAGCTGCCAACCGGAGTCAGCCGGGAATACAGCTCCTACTGCGGCAACTATGTCCATGACGGCGAGAAGCTTGTCACCAGGGTTGACGCGGCCTCAGACCCGAGCCGCATCGGCAGCGATCAGGTGCGCGGGGTGCGCCTTGCGGGCGAGCGCATGGTCCTCATTCCTCCGCCGCGCCAGATCTGTGAAAGCGAGGAACACCGCGAGATCATCTGGGAACGCATCGCGGCGGAATAGAGCTGCGAATTTGTCGGGCGGGGCCGCCTCTGCCGAGAGCGTCAAAGCGAGCGCGGGCCGCTCCTTTGGGTTCGGCATGCCACTCGGCCCGCCTGCGTAAAGAGGATTACCTTACCCGCTCGCCAACGCCCGGGCGAGCTGCCCTACCACATGACACCACTGGAGCTATTGATCGATCTGGCCCATCGCGTTGCGCAAGGGTTCGTCGGAGATTCGCATGAGGCCGCGGTAGGGGTCGCTCAACTCCAGGATAAGGAAGATCGCGCCCGCGACCGAGAGCGCGCCCACCAACAGCGCCACCGTCACGGTTGTATTGAAGCGCGCGAAGAGACCGAAACCGAGAAACAGCACGGAGATCCAGAAGATCAGCACCGTCAGGAACGGCCAAGAGATTGACCCGCCAAGCTGCTCGAACATCAGCAGACGTGATTGCGTGATGGCCTCTGACTCCTGCACGGCCCGGCTCTGCATCATCCGTTCCGCGTCGGTTTTGGGCGAGAGGCTCAGGAGCTGCTCGATGCTAGCGTTCACGGAGTTTTGTGTTGCCCTAGAGTCGAGGTTCTCAGGCCGCACGCCCTCCCGCGACCAGATCCGGTTATGCGTCTGCACTATAGCGTCGCGCAACCCATCGCGCGCCTCCTTCGCGCCTGTCCCGTAGAATTTCAACGTCCGGTCGAGCAGAAGGATGTTGGTTGAGAGCGTCTTCAGTTCACTGCTCTGCCGATCATAGGAGCTGTTCGCGGATGCGATGAGTAGACTAAGCACCAGCGCGGCCATAGTGGCGATCAGGCCCATCACCAGCTTCACGACATCCCTGGAATCCCCGTCCAGATGATGGTCTGGCAATTTCACGTGCAGCACCATTCCGATGAGGGCGGCCCCGAAGGAGCAGCCGAAAACGATCGAGGCGATAGCGAGCGAACTCATCGGGGGACGACCCTCCTCTTCTGCCTTCAGGTCGAACAGCGCTTCAGCCGCGACGGTGGACCTGCTTCGTTATTGCCCGCAATACCGCCTTTAAAACCGGTCGACGCGAAACAGATCGGGCGCGAACTTGGGGTCCGGTACGTGCTGGAAGGAAGCGTTGCGGCGAATTCGGCTTCCTTCAGCGCTGAGTCAGGCGCGTCACGCGGCTTCGGTCGACCTCGCCGACCGGGCATCTTGACCGGCCCGTTGGCGCGATACATCGAGCGGCACTCCTCGAACACCGTGGCGACAATGTTGTCGCCGGTGTTGAGGTCGGCGAGCCGTTCCGGCAGCAAGTAGGTCTAGCCACCGCAGTCCCACAGATGATGATGCGTATCGATGATCGGCTCCTTCTCCTGTTTTGCAAGCCACGCATCGTTGGGCTTGCCGCTATGACCAAAATCGCTCGCCAGCCGATCAAAGAACTCATATCGCCACCGGCCATTCCGCCGACGAAAAGACCGCTCTGTTCGGCGGCACCGCGGCGAAAGCGACCGCGCTTGTCCTTGCGTTCATTCATCATCGTGGCGCTCTGGCTTTGGAATGCTTCGCTTCTGACCACGGCAGCAGACCAGAATCTTGTGCCGTTCTCGCCGGCCGAACGACCCGGAATCGCTGTGGCGTGTCTTGGGAAGGGCGGCTCTTTTCAAAGTGGGACCACAAGTTCGAATCCGCCTTCCTCCAGCGGTGAGTCCGCAAACTTTCGGTCCCTCGCGCGCTCGATAGGAGGGGGCTCGTACTAGAACCGTTACTTTTCGTTGCCAGGGATTTCGGCGCTGAAGGCAATCGGACGAGCCACGATCGGAATTTGGCCGCTCCGCT
>DATHOT010000227.1:0-3524 GCA_035484655.1 Bryobacteraceae bacterium
GGCGGTGATGCCCGCTTCATTTAGCATCTCGACCGCTTCCGCGATCACTCCATTGGTCGAGCCCCAACCCATCAGCGTCACTTCGGCGTCCGGTGCTCCCATCAGCTCGGGAGGCTGCACCGCCGCCTCGATGCCCGCTATTTTCCTCTGGCGTTTCTCCATCATCTCCCGGCGCTTGATCGGATTGGTGAATTCATCGCTAATCAGGACACCGTCTTCCTGGTGCTCGTCCGTGGCGGCCGTGTGCGCATAGCCGGGCACGCCGGGTATTGCCCGCGGCGATACGCCACTTTCTGTGTACACGTAGCGCTTATAGCCGTTTGCGCCGTTACCGTCCGCGGACGTGATCAGCTCGCCCCGGTCGATCTTCACATTGAAGTTGAGCTTTCCAGGGTCTAGGGCCGTCGTGCCTTCGGAAAGCAGCAGGTCGGTTAGCACGATGCCCGGGCACTGGAACTTGTCCACCAGGTTGAACATTTCGGGAATGATTTTGAAACAGTCCCCAATGTCGACGGGAGTGGCGATCGCTCTCGGATAATCGCCATGCCCGGCCCCCAGCATCTGCCACAGATCCCCTTGCTCGGTCTTGGTAGGAACGCCGGTCGATGGACCGGCGCGCTGCACATCGATCACCACGACGGGCGTCTCAATCATGGCCGACATGCCCAGGCCTTCAGTCATCAGGGCAAAGCCGCCGCCCGAAGTGGCGCACATCGCCCGGCATCCCGCATGCGCCGCGCCGATCGCCATATTGATGACGCCGATCTCGTCTTCCACCTGGCGCACCATTATCCCCGCTTTGCGCGCGTGCGTCGCCATCCAGTGCAGCACGCCTGTCGAAGGGCTCATCGGGTAGGCACAGTAGAATTTCACCCCCGCCGCCGCGCCGCCCATCGCCAGGGCCATGTTGCCTGTAAGTACGGCCGTGGGATGGTCGCCCATCGGCAGCGGTCTCGGGAACGGCTCGAAGTGGTCCGTGGCGTACTGATACGCCGAGCGCGCCACCTCGACGTTCTCGGCCACCACAGCGTTGCCCTTTTTCTTGAACTGCTGTGTCAGCACTTCTTCCAGCGGCTGAAACCCGATCCCGACCATGTTGATCGCAGCAGCCACCGCAAGCGTGTTCTGTTCCACCTTGTTACGGCTGTTGTGCGACAGCTCGGAAACCGGAAGCGGGCACAGCCGTACCCCCGCCGGCACAGTTCCCGGTTTGATGCTGTCGCCGTTGTAGATGACCGCCGCACCAGGGCCAAGTAGCCCGAGATGCCGGTCCATCGTGTCCTGATTCAGGGGGATCAGAAGGTCGATTTTGTCGCCGGCATTAGTAACTTCTTCCGGACCGGTGCGGATCGTCAAAAACGTATGTCCGCCACGAATGATCGATTGATAGGCGTTGTACGCAATCAGGTGCAGGCCGCGCCGAGCGAAAATCCGGGCCAGTATGTTGCCGGGAGTCGCGACACCCTGTCCAGCGGCTCCACCTATGGAAACCGCAAAAGTGTGCTTCATTCCGCTACCCTCCTATCGAGGACGCTACATAACTGAGGAACCCATTCTATCCCCGCGTTGGGCGGGTGACAAGCCAGCCTTTCACGCGCTGGTGCGATGAGTCTTGTACTTCCCCTTCACACCCGGCCCTTTCGGATCGAAGCCGGTAGGAAATCGCGTGGAGCATGAATAGATGGCGCCAAAGAGGTCAGCGTCGTGCATCGTAGCGTGCTCGAGATCCGCTCCAGTGAGATCGGCGAGCCCCAGGTTGGCGCCAGTAAGATCAGCGAATCGGAGTTGTGCTCCCCTGACGTCCGCCCTGTAAAGGATTGCCAGCCTGAGCCGTGCCCTATTGAGATTCGCTCCCCGAAGATCAGCGTCGGTCAGATCGGCACACTCCAGATCCGCCCCCTGGAGGTCGGCGTCTTTCAAGTGGACCATGCGAAGCTCGGCTTTCCGAAGGTTCGCGCCGCTCATATCTGGATGGATATTCGGACCAGCGATCCTCAGCTTGTTCCATACCTCAGCGCCTTGCAGCAGCAATCCGACTTGCTCTTGGTCTGCCACTCCATTCCTTAGCCTGGCCAACCTGGGCCAGTGCACCGGTTCTTACTTAACGAGGTCCGATCTGAAGATTAATACCTCTGTGATTCGAATGCAACTTGAACGATCACGACAGAAATCGCTGCACGTTACCATTGTGGTGTGATGCTCGGCATACAGCCCGACATTCAACAGATTGTCGAACGCGCCCGGGAGTTCCACGCTCGGCTGAAGTCCGTCAAGGCTCGCGTCTCGCCGCGTCCGTTTGAATGGTACCCCTACGATTCGCTCGCCAACGTGCTTCATCTGAATAAGCTCCTGACCGGCCCCAATCGGGATTTTCTAAAGCTGATCGGCGACGGCCCCGTGGCCGACATCGGGTGTTCGGACGGCGACCTGGCGTTCTTTTTTGAATCGCTGGGCTGCAAGGTACAGGCCATCGATCATCCGGTTGCGAATCACAACGGCATGCGGGGTTTGAAGGCGCTGCGAGAGGCGCTTCATTCTTCGGTCGACATCCATACCGTCGATCTCGACTCCCAGTTCATGCTGCCGCACGATCATTACCGGCTGGTCTTCCTGCTGGGCGTGCTTTATCATCTCAAGAATCCTCTTTACATCCTGGAGATGCTCGCCCGGCAGTGCGATTACTGTGTGTTGAGCACGCGGATCGCGAACACTATTCCTGGTTCTGGCCAGAACCTGAATTTGCGCGACGCACCAGTCGCTTATTTGTTAGATGAGGACGAGCTCAACAGCGACGATACCAACTACTGGATCTTCTCCGAAGCTGGATTGCGCCGCCTGCTGAAAAGAACGCGGTGGGAGATCTGCGACTGGCATGTCGCCGGGAGCGGTGAGTCGGATCCGAACAGCCTGGATCGCGACCAGCGCGTCTGGTGCCTGATCCGAAGCCGCTATTATTCTTTATCCAATGTCGAGCTCCTGAGCGGATGGCACGCGGCGGAGGCGGCCGGGTGGCGCTGGACCGAGCAACGCTTCTCGGCTCGGATGAACACCGGCTCCGCGCGGCCGGCTCGCATCGAACTCCGGTTTTTCGTACCCCAGGCGCTAATCGAGCGCTATGGCCCGGTGACGCTGCATGCCACCGCCGACGGCTCGCCACTGCCTTCCCAGACCTATCACGAATCGGCAAGGTTCACCTATCGCGCCACACTGGATAAGGCGCTTACCGGCGGCTCCGCCGTTCAACTCGACTTTTGGCTCGACCACGCGCTTCCGCCCAGCAAGGCCGACGAGCGCGAGTTAGGCATCGTAGTCGCCGCCCTAGATTAAATTAGGGACAGTACACTCGAGCCACTTGCACAATTCGCGCACAGGCGTGCTCCGGAAGTGCACTCTGCACTCAAATACCGGTTTTCTCATTTCGGCCGACAGTGGGATATAGCCGCCCCTGCAAGGATGCCGATTTTCGCGAAGGAAGGTTACTAAGCGCGTAAATAGGTATTTGAGTGCACTGTCCCTAATTTTTG
>DATHOT010000228.1:0-6851 GCA_035484655.1 Bryobacteraceae bacterium
CACCGCTACAACAAGCAACCTATCGAGATCGGACGGCTGCCGCGGCACGCAATGGACTCGTTCTACGGAAACGGAGCTAAGCTACCCTGGCCTCCGGCGCGCGAGCGTCCGGCTAAGGTGGCTTGCGTCGGCGCGGGCCCGGCGTCGCTGGCTTGCGCGGCTGAGCTTCGTAAATACGGTTATGGCGTGACCATTTTCGAGAGCCGTCCATTGGCCGGCGGGCTAAACACGTACGGCGTGGCGGAGTACAAGCTGCGGCCGGCAGATAGCCTGCGCGAGGTGGAACTCGTCAAGTCGCTGGGCGTGGAGTTTCGATTCGGAGTGACAGTGGGCGACGAGATCGCGGTGGAGGATTTGGAGCGGGAATACGCGGCGATCTTCCTGGCGATCGGACTGGGCCCCACCGAGCCCATGAATCTTCCGGGTGAAGACCTGGTCGGCGTTGTGGATGCGTTACGCTTCATCGCCGATTACAAGACCGCGCAGACGATTCCAATCGGTCGCAAAGTGGCGGTGATTGGCGGCGGCAACACGGCGATCGATGCCGCGAATGCAGCCAAACGGCTGGGCGCCGACGAAGTCACCATGGTGTACCGGCGCAGCGAACGCGAGATGCCGGCGTTCCTGTTCGAATACGAGCACTCCAAGATCGAGGGCGTGCAATTCTGCTTTCAGACCCAGCCCGTGGCGATTCGGCCTTCGCCTGCCGATCCGAGCCGCGTCGGCGCCCTGGAGTGCGTGCGCGTCGAACTCGGTGCTCCCGACGCGTCCGGACGCCGTAAGCCCCAGCCGATACCAGGTTCGAAGGTGTGGATCGAGTGCGACATGGTGATACCAGCGGTTGGACAATCGCGGTTTCTGGAATTTCTTCGAAGCTGCCGCGAAATTGAAATCCGCGGCGGGACTGTGGTCGTGGATCCGGCGACGGGCCGCACTTCGAACCCGCGATATTACGCCGGTGGCGATTGCGTGAACGGCGGGCGGGAAGTGGTGGACGCGGTGGCGGAAGGAAAACGAGCGGGCTTGGGAATGGTGAGTTGGCTGGAGAAACAAAATGGCTAACCTGACTACTGTCTTTGCGGGTGCAATCCACTGTCCGAACCCGTTCTGGCTGGCGTCGGGACCACCAGCCAATTGCGGCGAGCAGGTGATGCGAGCTTTCGATGCTGGTTGGGGCGGCGCGGTGTGGAAGACGCTGGGCGAGCCCATCGTCAATGTGTCATCACGCTACTCGTCGGTGGATTGGAATCGCCAGCGCATGATGGGGCTCAACAATATCGAGCTGATTACGGACCGGCCCCTGGATGTGAACCTGCGCGAGATCAGCGAGGTGAAGAAGCGTTACCCCAAGCACGCGGTGATCGCGTCGCTGATGGTGGAATCGAAACGCGAAGCGTGGCACCAGATCGTGCGGCAGTCCGAAGACGCCGGCGCCGATGGGCTGGAACTGAATTTTGGATGTCCGCACGGGATGAGCGAGCGCGGCATGGGCAGCGCAGTGGGACAAGTGCCCGAGTACACCGAGATGATCACGAGCTGGGTGAAGGAAGCGGCACGAACGCCAGTGCTGGTGAAGCTGACACCCAACATCTCCGACATTCGCATGGTGGCGCGGGCGGCCAAACGCGGCGGCGCGGACGGGCTGTCCGCGATCAATACCGTCAATTCCATCACTGGCATCGATCTCGATACACTAACGCCGCGGCCGGATGTCGGCGGGAAATCGTCGCATGGAGGTTACTGTGGTCCGGCCGTGAAGCCGATCGCGCTGCACATGATTCAGCAGATCGGAGGGGACGAAGAATCGCGTCTGCCGGTCTCGGGAATCGGCGGAATTTCGGGCTGGCAGGACGCGGCGGAGTTCATCCTGCTGGGCGCGGGAACGCTCCAGGTGTGCACGGCGGCGATGCACTACGGCTTTCGCGTTGTAGAAGACATGCTCGACGGCTTGAGCAACTGGATGGACTCGAAGGGATACCGGACCATAGAGGATTTCCGCGGGCTGAGCCTGCCGCGCGTAGTGGAGTGGAAGGACCTGGACCTGAATTACAAAATCGTGGCGCGGATTCATCCCGAAAAATGCATCGGCTGCGAGCTTTGTTACACGGCCTGCTGGGACGGTGCGCACCAGTGCATTCATCTGGATCGAATCGGCAGCGTGAACGGCAATGGGCACACGGCGCCGGCGCAAGTGGAGGCGGAGAGCCGCGGGCGAATCACCAGCACGCCGATCCCGAAATTGGATGGCGCCAACGGTTCGAGCGACGGACCTTATGCCACGCCGCTCGCGCGTATTCCTCGGGTGGACGAAATCGAGTGCGTGGGTTGTAACCTTTGTGCGCTGGTTTGCCCGGTGGATGGCTGTATCACGATGGAGCAGGTGGATAGGGGCCAGGCGCCTGAGACGTGGGCGGAACGGGCTGTGAAGCTGGGCAAGGGAGGGTCGTGCTGATGAGCACGCTGATCCGGAACGGGACGGTGGTGAATGCGGAGTCGAGCAATCCCGCCGACATTTTGGTGGACGGCGAAAAAATCAAGGAGGTGCGCAAGGGCATCCCGGAGAGTGCGGCCGACCACGTGCTGGATGCCACGGGGCTCCTGGTGATGCCCGGCGGCATCGACGCGCACACGCATCTCGACATGCCCTTCGGCGGGACTACATCCAGCGACGATTTTGAGACCGGGACTCGGGCGGCGGCATTCGGCGGGACCACGACCATCGTGGATTTTGCGATCCAGGGACGCGGCACGCGCATGCGCGATGCCTTGGACACCTGGTGGAAGAAGGCGGACCGCCGGGCGTGTATCGACTACGGGCTGCACATGATCGTCACCGACCTGGGCGGCGCGGGTCTTGAAGATATGGACGACATGGTGCGGGAGGGTGTGGCGAGCTTCAAGTTGTTCATGGCCTACCCGAACGTGCTGATGGTGGACGATGCGACCATTTTTCGAGCGCTGTCGCGGACAGCCAAGAACGGCGCGCTCATCTGCATGCACGCCGAAAATGGTAGTGTGATCGACGTAATTATCCAACGCGCGCTGGCGGAAGGGAAGACCGCGCCCATCTATCACGCTCTCACGCGTCCAATCACAGCGGAAGCGGAGGCGGTTCACCGCGCTATCGCAATGTCGGAGATGGCTGGCGCGCCGGTCTACATCGTGCATCTGTCGTCGGAAGCCGCGTTGAACGAGGTGCGCGAGGCGCGCGACCGTGGCGTGAAGGCGTTCGCTGAGACATGCCCGCAGTATCTGCTGCTGTCGATCGAGGAGCTGGAGCGGCCGAATTTCGAAGGCGCGAAATACGTATTCACTCCGCCGCTGCGCGAGAAGGAAAATCTTCCCAAGCTATGGGACGGGCTGAAGCACGATCATCTGCAGGTGGTTTCTACCGATCACTGCCCGTTCTGTTTTGAGGATCAGAAGAAGCTCGGCAAAGACGACTTCACCAAAATTCCCAACGGCGGGCCGGGCATCGAGAATCGCCTGCAATTGATTTATCATCACGGCGTCAACGAAGGAAAGCTGACGCTGAATCGTTTTGTGGAGCTGGTGTCGGCCACGCCCGCCCGCATTTTCGGGATGTATCCGCGCAAGGGAGTGCTGGCTCCGGGAAGCGATGCCGATATCGTGTTGTGGGATCCGGCAGCCGAACACACCATCAGCGCCAAGACGCATCACATGCGCGTCGATTACTCGATGTTTGAAGGTTTTCGCGTCAAAGGGAACGTGAGGACCGTGATGTCGCGCGGCGAAGTGATCGTGGATCGGGGCCAATTTCTGGGGAAAGCGGGCCGGGGGCAGTATTTGAAGCGGGCGGCGCGGGGCGGGGCGTGGGCATAAATACGAGAGACATGAGACCCGCCGGCAAAGAGCAGGATCAATTAATCGTGCCGGCCAGTGTGCAGCGCCGGGTCGGTATCAAAATGGCATTCGCCTGCGCTTTAAGGCTTCTCGGCGTACGATTACGATCACGGTGATTGAAGAACCGAGCTACAAGCCCACCGAGGCAGAATTGGCTGCGATCAACAAAGGCGAGTCTCAGATCGCCCTGGGGCCGCTTCCTAGCTTTGCCTGAACTGCTCCATAAACTGGACAGTAATCGTCACGGTGGCGCAAACGCAACTCGCAAGGTTTCCCGCTAACAATCGAATCTTCTTGTCGGTTGACAAAAATGGCAAGGCTGGTCGCGATCAACGCACTCCTCCGGCGTACATCGACTACCCGCTAGAGCTTCATCGGACTGGTTGTTTATGTCATGATCCTGAAAGTGGCCGACACGCGCGATCCCACGCTATTCAACCAGGACCTGGCACCCATCCCATTCGAACGGCGCACCTGGGGCCTATACAACTACGCGTCGCTTTGGGTGGCGATGAGTGTCTGCATCCCGACCTATATGCTGGCGTCGGGATTGATAGCTGGAGGGATGAGTTGGTGGCAGGCGATTCTCACCATCCTGCTGGGCAATCTGATCGTGCTGGTTCCGATGCTCCTCAATGCGCATGCCGGCACGCGCTACGGCATTCCATTTCCGGTTTTTGTGCGGGCGTCGTTCGGAGTGAAGGGCGCGAACGTGCCGGCCGTCCTGCGGGCTTTGGTAGCCTGCGGATGGTTCGGGATTCAGACCTGGATCGGCGGGCAGGCCATTTTCTCGATGCTGCAGATCGTTTTACCTGCTTCCAGTAATTTTACCGGCGGCATCTGGATCTGTTTCCTGGCCTTTTGGGCGCTCAACATTTTTGTGATCTGGCGCGGCATCGACGCGATCAAGTTCCTGGAAGGCATCGGCGCACCGTTCATGCTGGGGATCGGTCTGCTGCTGCTGTGGTGGATCACATCCAAGGCGGGCGGCTTCGGCCCGGTGCTAAGGGCGCCGAGTAAGTTCAAAACGCCAGCCGAATTTCTGCACTTCTTCGTTCCGTCGTTGACCGGCATGGTAGGATTCTGGGCCACCGTTGCGCTCAACATCCCGGATTTCACGCGCTACGCGAAATCGCAGCGCGATCAAATGCTCGGTCAGGCGCTGGGTCTGCCGGCGGCGATGACACTGTATTCATTCATCGGCGTGGCGGTGACGTCGGCATCAGTGGTGTTGTTCGGCGAAGCGATCTGGGACCCCGTGGCGTTGCTCGGCCGGTTCCATCAGCCGGTGGTCGCGTCGATTGCATTGGTTGCGCTGCTGATTGCCACCTTGAACACGAACGTAGCTGCGAATGTCGTTTCGCCGTCCAACGATTTTTCGAATTTGAATCCGCGGTTGATTTCCTTCCGCACCGGCGGATTGATCACGGGCGTGATCGGCGTCCTGATGATGCCCTGGAAACTGCTCGGCGATTACAGCGCCTATATTTTCGGATGGCTGGTCGGATATTCAGGATTGCTGGGACCGATTGCGGGCGTCATGATCGCCGATTATTTTGTTGTCCGGCGCCGTGAGCTGAACGTCGACGACCTTTACCGCAGAAACGGCGTCTACGAATACGACCGCGGCGTGAATTATCGAGCGCTTCTGGCCCTGGCGTTGGGCATCATCATCGCGCTGCTAGGCTTGGTGTTGCCGCCACTGCGCTGGTTGTACGACTACGCGTGGTTTGTGGGATTCTTGGTAGCAGGCGCATCTTACGTCATCCTGATGCAGCGAGCACCGGCGCGCGCCCGCAATTTAGTAGGAGAAGAAACATGATCGCTACCGAATCGCCTCTGAAGACCGTATCGTTCTACGTCAACGGCAAGTGGACTAATGCCGAAGGCCGGCCTGTGATGCCGATCACCAATCCGGCTACCGGCCGCGAAATCGCGCAAGTTGCGTACGCATCCGAAGCGGACGTGAATCGAACGGCCGAGTTGGCTCACGCGGCTTATTTGAAGTGGCGCGACGTGCCGGTGGTGGAACGCGTTCAGCCACTGTATCGCTACAAGGCGCTGCTCGAAAAGCACGCCAATGATTTGGCGGCGGCGCTGACTGCTGAGAACGGCAAGACCGCGGACGATGCGCGCATGGAAGTGCGGCGCTCCATCCAGATGGTGGAGGTGGCGTGCGGGATGCCCAGCTTGATGATGGGCGATTCTCTGAACGATGTCGCGAGCGGCATCGACAGCCATACGATTCGCCAACCGATAGGTGTCTGCGCCGGCATTTCGCCCTTCAATTTTCCGGCGATGGTGCCGATGTGGATGTGGCCGTTTGCGATCGCGTGCGGGAACGCGTTCATACTCAAGCCGTCGGAGAAAGTCCCGATGACTCCGACCATGGCGACCGCCCTGCTGCACGAAGCGGGCCTGCCGGAGGGCGTCTTCAATCTGATTCACGGCGATAAGGTGGCTGTGGATGCGCTGCTGCATCATCCGCTGGTGCGCGCGGTTTCCTTCGTTGGTTCGACGCCGGTGGCGAAGTACATCTATCAGACCGCCGCGGCCGAGGGTAAGCGGGTCCAGGCGCTCGGAGGCGCCAAGAATCACCTGGTGGTGATGCCGGATGCGGATCTGCCGAAGACCGTGGAAGCGATCATTGGCTCGGCGTTCGGCGCGGCGGGCGAGCGATGCCTGGCTGGTAGCGTGCTGGTGGCCGTTGGTGACGTCGCGGATCCGCTGCTCAAGCTGCTGTCTGAAAAAGTAGGCGCGATGAAGGTTGGCGACGGCTCCCAGCAAGGCATCGACATGGGTCCGCTGGTAACGAAAGATCATAAAGTGCGCGTCGAAGGTTACATCGAGAAGGGCGTTTCCGAAGGCGCGAAGCCGATCTTGGACGGCCGCAAGACCGCGGGCGATAACGGCGGTTTTTTCCTGGGGCCGACCATTTTTGACGGCGTCCGGCCGGAGATGACCATCGCGCGGGAAGAGATTTTTGG
>DATHOT010000229.1:0-10401 GCA_035484655.1 Bryobacteraceae bacterium
CGAAGGGCGTGCGCCAAAGTCGCCCGGTGAAATTCAGGGCGCCGGCTACCTGAGCGTGAGCCCTGACTATTTCCACACCATCGGTCTAACTTTGCGGCGTGGCCGGCAATTTACAGCGCAGGATCGTCACGGCGCTCCCGACGTCGTGATTATCAGTGAGTCCATGGCACGCCGCTATTGGCCGGGCGAGAATCCCATTGGAAAGCGGATCATTTGTGCTTCGGTGCAGTTCGGCAAGCCGGGCCTGGGCCCACCGCTGCCCCGCGAGATCGTCGGCGTTGTAGACGATGTTCAACACGTCGGGCGCGACGCCGAGACAAGCGTTGAGATGTATGTGCCGCAGCTCCAAAACACCATACCGTTTACTTATTTCGTCGTACGAACGTCCAGCGACGCGCCGCGGCTCGTTCCGGCGGTTACACGCGGTGTCAACGAAGTGCTGAAGGATTTGCCGGTGTCAGGCGTTAAGACCATCGACGAGCGGCTGGCCGAATCGTTTTCGCGCCCGCGCTTCCAGATGCTCCTGCTCGGTGCCTTCGCCGGCCTCGCGCTGATGCTAGCCACCATCGGTATTTACGCCGTGATGGCCTACTCGGTCGCGCAGCGAACCCACGAGATCGGCATCCGAATGGCCCTCGGTGCGGATCGAGGCCAGGTCCTTCGCCTGGTGCTGGGCCATGGGCTCAAGCTTGCCCTGATAGGTGTCGCCCTGGGACTCGCTGGCGCGTTTGCCTCTACGCGGCTGATTACCACTTTGCTCTACGGCGTCACACCCACGGACGCTACCACTTTTGCCGGCGTCTCAACCCTGCTCATCAGTGTCGCTGCGCTGGCGAGTTTCATTCCAGCGTGGCGCGCCGCCAAGACCGATCCTGCTAATACGCTGCGCAGTCAGTTATAAGAAAAAGATGCCCAACCCGCGAGTCGTAAACGGAATCGAGGAGTTGAAGTTGCTCACCGGCCAGGAAGTGGGAGTAAGTGATTGGTTGACTATTACCCAAGAGATGATCGATCGCTTCGCCGACGCCACCGGCGATCACCAATGGATCCATGTCGACCCAGAGCGGGCCAAGCGCGAAACGCCCTTCGGCTCGACCATCGCGCACGGCTTCCTGACCGTCTCGCTGCTTCCCCAATTATCACAACAGGCGGTGAATGTTCGCGGCGATTTCAAGATGCGAATTAACTACGGTTTCAACCGGCTGCGCTTCGTTTCACCGGTGCCGGCCGGATCGAGGATCCGTGCGCGTTTCACTCCGCAAAAAGTGACCGACAACGAGGTCACCTGGCTAGTGACAGTGGATGTCGAAGGCCAGCCAAAACCCGCGGTCGTAGCAGAGTGGTTGGGTCGCTTTTATTGAACTGCCGGCGCGCCATCCACCTTGAGAGCGCCTTGGCCGCGCACGATTCTGAACAGATGTGCTCGTAGCCCTCATCGCTGGCACGCGCTTCGTCCCAAGCGAGCAACGTGAACATTTCCGAGTCCTGGGGACGGAGCCACCAGTGATTCGTCTCACCCTTTTGATTTAAGCAGTAATCGCATTTATATGGGCAGGGCACCTTCATCGCGTCCTCCTCCGGCCAACTCCCATTGTCCGGTAATTAGACCGGGTTGTGGTCGCAAATGTTACCTAGAGTTAGTCCGGTAAGGGCTGTATTTTGATCTAAGGTGTTTGCGGCTAGACCGGCGCTTCGACCGCCTCCGGCATCTCAACTCCGGCTTCGTCACGAATCAACAGATGCACCAATAAATAGCTGGCAATCGGTAGCAGCGAAAAGACAAAACAGATCGGCTGGAATCCGTATTTTTCTATGATCTGGGCCACCGGGCGCGAAACAATAGTCTGCATAGTACCGTAGGCGAAGATTAGAGCCCCGACACCGAAGGCTGCCCGGTCGGCCCCGTAGATATCGATCGGGAGGGTGTAGTGGTTAGTGCTCCAGGCACAGACCCAGAAGTAGCTCAGCGACATTCCAGCCGTCGCCAGCGCCGGTGTGGGCAGCAGAGGAATCGCCATCGTCCCCAGCAAAAAGAACGCAGAAAGAAGGCAGGCCCGCTTGCGCGCCGCGACTGGCGACATGCCGTTGCGAATCAGGCGCCACGAGATAAAGCCGCCCAGCATCGCGCCGAAGTAGCCGCAGATGGGAACGATCCAAGTGTAGTTGGCCGCCTGCGGCGGAGTGAGATGATGCGTGCGGATCAAATAGGTCGGCGGCCAGTTGGTCCACAGACTATAGACGGTCATGCTCAGTGCATTGGCGATAATCAACGCCCATAGTTTCGGATCTTTGAGCAGGCCGAACGAGCCTGCCCCTGCGCCACGTTTCGGTTCGACCGCTGGAGGAATCAGGCGGGATGTGAGCAGCCAAACTGGAATCCAGGCCAGGCTCAAGATGCCAACCGCGAAGAAGGTCCAGTGCCAACTATATTGATAAGCGAAGTACACGGCGAAGCGCGGCGCCAGACCAGCGCCCAGGCTCAAACCAAGCTGGCTCATCGCCGAGCCGACTGCTCGCTCCTTCGGCAGCAGATACATGCCGACCGCTTTCGCAACCGCCGAAACTCCGCTCGCTTCTGCCATTCCCAGCAGCGCTCGCCAGAAAAGCAGTTCGTGTACGCTGTGCGACATGCCCGTGCCGATGCTGGCGGCGGCCCAGACCGCGACCGCGATACAAGCACCCCGATTCAATCCGACGCGATCGATGAACCAGCCTACGAAAAGCGCGCTCAGCGCGTAGGCCAGCGAAAAAACCGAGAGCAGCAACCCGTAGTCGTCGTAGCTAAACGGAAATTCCGGTTGGGTCCGCCAGATGTCGACCATGGTGGCCAGCACCTGTCGATCCAGGTAATTCAGCACCGAGGAAAAAACGAAGACCGTGACCGCGACCCAGCGGCCGGGCAGGCGTGAACTCACCCAGTGATTGTACAAATAATTAGGGACAGTGCACTCAAATACCGATTTACGGTTGCAACTGCGCCAGACGGGCCTCGAGAAAATCCAGAATCTTGGCCGCGCTCCCCGCGCCATCCACCGGTAGCCGCAGCACTCCGGCCGGCGTGAATTGCGCCCCCTCGGTATCGCTGACGATGCTCATCAAACGGTCGGGCTGGATGCGCGCTTCCTTGTGAAACTTGATGTTGAGCGCCCCCTGTCGCCGATCGATCGCTTCGATGCCCAGTTTCTGCGCCGCGCTCTTCAGAACCGAAAACTTCAGCAGGCTCCGCACCGCATCCGGCGCCGGACCATAGCGATCCTCCAGCTCGGCCAATAATTCGCCGCCTTGTTCTACGCTCGATGCATCGGCGATCCGCTTGTACGCCCGCAGACGCTGGTGCTCATCGGCGATATACTCGCTCGGGATGCGAATGTCGAGACCCAGGTTCAGCGTCGAATGCACTTCGAGCGGCACCTCTTCGCCCTTGAGCTCGTGCACCGTCTCTTCCAGCAGCCGGACGTACATATCGAAGCCCACCGCGCCGATGTGCCCGTGCTGCTCGCCGCCCAGAATATTGCCGGCACCGCGCAGTTCCAAGTCGAGCGCGGCGATCTTGAACCCCGCTCCG
The DNA here is from genome assembly GCA_035484655.1 of Bryobacteraceae bacterium. GTDB lineage: Bacteria > Acidobacteriota > Terriglobia > Bryobacterales > Bryobacteraceae > Palsa-89. Next base: position 3,566 of record DATHOT010000229.1, read on the forward strand.
AGGTCGCTGAACTCCTTGAGCGCGGCCAGCCGTTTGCGCGCGATCTCGCTGAGCTCGGTATCGGCCGGCACCAGCAGGTACGCATACGCGCGGCGGTTCGACCGGCCCACCCGCCCGCGCAACTGATAGAGTTCGGAAAGCCCGTAACGCTCGGCATTCTCGATAATCATGGTGTTAGCCAGCGGGATATCGAGCCCGTTCTCGGCGATCGTCGTGCAAACGAAAACATCGTAATCGTGGCGCATGAAGCCCAGCAGCGCTTTCTCCAGCTCGGTGTCGCCCATCTGCCCATGCCCGACGCCGATGCGAACGCCGGGGATCAGTTGTTGAATATCGGCGGCGCGCGAGAAGATGCTGTCGACGCGATTGTGGATGAAGTAGACTTGTCCGCCGCGGCCCAGTTCCTGTTCGATCGCGGTGCGAATCAGCTCGGGATTGTAATGCGCCACCACGGTATGAATCGACAGACGATCTTTCGGAGGCGTTTCGATTACCGACAAATCGCGCAATCCAAGCAGTGACATGTGCAGCGTCCGCGGGATCGGCGTCGCGCTCATGGTGAGCACGTCCACGTTGTGCTTGAGCTGTTTGATGCGCTCTTTATGGCGCACTCCAAAGCGCTGTTCCTCGTCAACAACCAACAGGCCGAGATCGCGGAACTGGACATCTTGCGACAGCAGGCGATGGGTCCCGATAACGATATCCACCTTTCCCTCGGCCAGCCCTGTGAGCACCGCGGCGATCTGCTTCTTGTCGCGAAACCGGCTCAACATTTCGACATGCACTGGGAACGGCGCGAAGCGGCGTTTGAATGTTTCGAAGTGCTGATACGCGAGAACGGTGGTCGGCGCGAGCACAGCCACTTGTTTGCCGTCGCCCAATGCTTTGAATGCCGACCGCATGGCCACTTCGGTCTTGCCATATCCGACGTCGCCGCACAGCAGGCGATCCATCGGGTTCTTGTTCTCCATGTCTTTCTTGATTTGCTTGATGGCCGCCATCTGATCCTTCGTCTCGGAGAACTCGAAGGCGTCCTCAAACTCGCGCTGCCAGTTGCTGTCGGGCGAGAAGCCAAATCCTTCCGCCATGCGGCGTTGCGCGTAGAGCTTCAATAGCTCGTCCGCCATATCGCGCATTTTGGCCTTGACGCGCGACTTGGTACGCGACCAGGTTGCGCCGCCCAGCCGGTCGAGCGCAGGCGTGGCTCCTTCACCCGCGCCCCGATATTTCTGGATCAGATCCATGCGCGTCAGCGGCACATAAAGCTTCGCTTCGGCCGCGTATTCGAGCAGCATGAAGTCGCCCTTGTTTTCGCCCTGCGTGATCTCGCGCGTGCCTAGGAATTTTCCGATGCCGTGCGTTACGTGGACCACGTAGTCTCCGGGCTTCAGATCGGCCAGGTCGGCGGTGAAGGCCGCCATTTGCGACTTGCTGGGCCCCGACTTCGCGATCAGATCGCTCGGATCGAACAGGTCTTCCGAGCCGAAGACCGCAATGCGCGGTTCGGGGAAAACGACGCCGCGCCGCACCAGCCCCTTGACCAACAGCGTACTGGCCGTCTCGCCCGCGACATACGAGCGTTCCGCAAGATAGGGCCGAGTCGCATCGGCGGGATCCAGCCCGAGCTGGAAGGGAACTGCGTACTCCTGGAAAATGTCGGCCAGCCGCTCCAGCTCGCCGGTGGATTGCGCGAAGAACACCACCCGGTAGCCTTGCTCCACCAGATTGCGCGCTTCGGCGACCGCGGCCTGCACGTTTCCGTGGAAAGCGAGTGAGGGCCGGGAATGGGAGCTTTCCGCCGGCAGGTGGGTGGTGGGATCCACATCGAGATCCAGCTCACGCAGCGCCAGCGACGCCTTGTTCTCGAAAGTCGCCGCCAGCTCGGGCCAGGCATAAAAGTTCTGTTCCGGAGGGCAGGGAAATGGGCGTGGGTCATCGAGGCGCTTCCAAAGCCGCTCGGCGGCGGAAGCCACCTGCTCCGGCTCGTCCAGCACTACCACGGGATTTTCGGCCAGCGCGAGAAACGACTGCGTGCGTGGACGCACCAGCGGCACCAGAAACTCCCAACCAGGGAACGGATCGCCAGGACTGGCGACATCGATGTGCTCGGCAAGTTCACGCAAAAGCTCCCTGGATTTCGGATACTCGGCCAAGGGCAACAGCGTCGTCTCCGCGATTTTCATGACGGAGCGTTGGGTGTCGACATCGAATCTCCGGATCGATTCGATCAGGTCGCCGAACAGCTCGATGCGGATGGGTTTCGAAGCCTCGGCCGGAAAAATGTCCAGGATGCCGCCGCGCAGCGAGTACTCACCGACCATTTCAACCGGGTCGCGTTTCTCGTAGCCGATGCTTTCCAGGTGCGACAGCAGATCTTCGAGCGGGATCTCTTCGCCCACCCGCAGGGTTAAGGCGAGTTGCCGGTAAAACTCCCCCGACTCGGTTCTGAGCAGCGCCGCGGCTACCGGTGCGATCGTGATGGTCGTCTTGCGCGACGCCAGCCGCCAAAGTCCGACCGCGCGCTGCTCGCTGATTTCGCTATGCGGCGACAGGCGCTGCGTAGGAAGCACATCGAAGGCGGGGATGACCAGCGGCCGTGGAAAGTCTGAGGTCACCAGCAGATCGAAGAAGGTGTCGACCAGCTCGGCCAGCGCCTCGGCTTCCTTGTTGCCGTCGACCACGACCATCAGGTTCCGCTCCGTGGCCTGCCACAGCAACACCAAATACAGAGCCTTGGCTGTGGTGGTGAGGCCGGAGAGCGAGACGTGCGCCGACGGATTGCGTATCAGCCGGCTGACGGCCTCCTGAAATGCCGGATCGCGGCTGAGCGATTGAAACAGGTCGCGTATGGCGGGATGGGTCACGAAGGCTGGCGCACGACGGCTTCAGCAGTGCTCGTGCGTTTCAATTCCTATTTTATCGCGGGCACGTCAGGCGTAGGCCGAATCATGGTCGGAATGGAGCGATACGAGGCGCATGAAGCCACAATTCTTAATGTTGGGCTTACGCTCCGCGCGCCAACACCTCATCTAAGATTCCCGTGGTCGAGTATCCCGGCTCCAACGGCAGCGCCAGCACCTTGCCGCCCGCGGCTTCCACCTCCTCACGTCCGGCGATGAAATGCGACCAATCGGCGCCCTTGACCAAAATATCCGGCAGAACGGCCGCGATCAACTCGCGCGGCGTGTCCTCGTCGAAGAAGGTGACCGCGTCGACGGCCTGGAGCGCGGCGGCCAACTCCGCCCGCTCATCCTGCTGCACCAGCGGCCGCGTGGGACCTTTGAGCCGCTGGACGCTCAAGTCGGTGTTCAACGCGAGAATCAGAACATCGCCCAACGATCGCGCGCTTTCAAGCAATCGGATATGGCCGGGATGCAGGATGTCGTAACAACCGTTGGTGAAGACCACCGTTTTGCCGGCTCGCTTCCATTCCAGGCGCCGATCGATCAGTTGTTCACGAGTGAAGATTGTGCCCAAGCGCCTATTCTAACTTGGCGGCTCCGTTAGCCCAGTACTGGAAGCGCTGGCCCAGTTCCGAAAGATTTCGAGGACGACGAGCAGCTTCTGAGAATCGCCTTGGCCGCGAAATTGGTTCTGCTCCACTTCGCATAGCAGCCAGTCAGTGGCCGACCGCTCCGCTTGAATTGCGGCCATACTCCGGCCGTCGAGCGCGGTTCCAGCGAGGTCGATAGTGACCATCCAGCCCGGCGTGTCGAGCGTCTCGATGGTCACGCCGCGGATACGCTCCCACGCGCCCGTGGCCTGGGCCTGATACCAGGATTGAAGGAATTCGACCGCGTTCATGATTCATCCTAATCAGTTGTCCGGCCCATCCGAGATGAGCTGCCGTCCAAGTGGTCGAAGCGCGTTTTCAAAATTTGGCCGCGGCAATCGAGTCCACGTGGATGGTTTTGGTCTTCGCGTCCAGCTCGCCCTTGACCGTGACCTTTCGTGCCGCGAATTTTTCTGGCGTCTTCTGGTCGCTCAGGCTGTAGACGTTCGTGCCGTCATAAAGGACGTAGGTGGCGTCGTGCTCCCGGATACAAGCAATGGTGCACTCGGCGTCGGTTGGGCCCATTTGCATCTTGGAATGGTCGGCTTTCAGGCACATGCTGTCGGTGATGGTGCCTGTGAAAGTCTGCTGGCGGGATGCTGCCGCCAGCGCCGCGATTGTGATAAGCATCCAGATCCAGGGCTTCATAACTACTCCTTTCAGGCTACAATAGCACTTCCGATAACACATATTATGTCAACTTCGACGTTAGTGGGTCAGTTTGAAATTGTGGCTTATTGACATCTTGGCATACCGGAAGTGTCATGCCTGGCCGCTCAAAAACACGTCCCCGCGATCCGAACGAGCTTGCCCATCGCGTCTTCCTGGAATCCATCGGCGAGGCTCCCAACCAACGCGCTAACCACTTACGGATGATTTTTCAAAGTGATTCAATTGCTGATCGAAAAAGAACTTGCTCGGGGCGAAAAAGTTAGAAGGCAATTCGATTCGTGCGACGGTTCGCATGACCGGGGTTGCCAAAAACACAATTGTTAAACTGTTTGGTTGAGCTTGGATCGGCCTGTTCCGAGTACAAGGCTCTCATGAATCTGACGTGCCAGCGGATTCAGTGCGACGAGATCTGGTCTTTCATCGCTGCCAACCAGCGCAACGTGACTCCGCGACTCAGGAGGCTAACCCTCATGCTGGCGACGTCTGGACTTGGATTGCGATGGACGCCGATACCAAGCTGGTTCTCTCTTGGACCGTTGGCAAACGCGATTGGTGGAGCGCTAAAGCACCTCATCGATGACATCAAGAAGCGCCTTGCCAACCGCGTTCAACTGACGACGGACGGCCTCAAATGGTACCTGTTTGCGGTCAACCAAGCATTTGAAGGCGACATCGACTATGACGTCCTGAAGAAGATATACACACCATCGTACAGCGAAGGCCGCTACAGCCCGGAGTGCATCGCGTGCAACAAGAAGGAACTGGTCCGCGATCACGACCCAAAGCACATCTCGACCAGCTCTATCGAGCGCCAAAATTTGACGCTCAGAATGCAGATTCGCCGCTTCACACGACTGACGAACGCATTCTCGCGAAAGATTGAAAACCACGTCGCGTCTCTGGCGATCCACTACATGCACTACAACTTTGTCAGGATTCATCAGACGCTCCGGGTGACTCCCGCGATGGCTGCTGGTGTGACTGATCGGCCGTGGTCGATGGAGGATTTGCTGGGACTCCTGGATGCATGAGCATCTCCAAAAGGCTGGCGTTCTCGAATCGCTCACGCCAGTGCGTTCGTATAAATTTGGTGGTTTCTACGAAGCGCTGGGTGCGAGCATCGAACTCTTTGTCGCTCAGCTTCGGATTCGCCGCCTGAAATAACAGCTCCTCTGATCGTCGCTCGTAAGACATAACGAAGCTTTCGGTGAATATTGAAGTGTTCAGCGGATGGAATGGCGACACCACTCCATTTTTTAACCAAAGGAGTTGAATTGGGCCGCCAACGCCTTCGACGTATTCCTTGGCAACCGCCGTCGCATGAATACCCAGCAGAACCGCATCGTCCAAACTCATCGCGCGACTGTATCCAGTCTCGATGATGTGCTCCCCCACATAGAATCCTGATCCAAGGCATTCATAGCCGGAAATGGGAGTGAGAACAGTCTCGCACGATGAAAAAATACAGGGACGCTCAGTCAGAGTGGCCATGGCGACTAGCAGTTCGAACCTCACCTTTTCGCGTTCGTCGGCGGGGCGACTAAAAACAAACTGCTCATGGAAATTTTTCAGCGCCAATTCGACCGTGCTCTTTATTCCGACTATCGATGACTGATGCTCCGGGTTCTGATCGAAATAATGAGTGCATTCTTCAATCGCGCGGGCCGCAAACGCTTCGTGTCCTGCCAGCGCGAATGCCACCGCTCCACCATTCAATGGCAACGGGAAAATCTTCTTTCCCATTCTCTTGATACCTCCACCGTAAAGGCTATCGGTGCACAGAACCACTCCGTCCTCAACGACAAAACCTGACGCGATTGTCATCCGCTTTTTCTCCTTCGATCTATCAACCGAAGGATACACCGGATACGTGAGCGGTATACGAAAAGGTATTTTTGGAGTGGCACGGCGATTCGGAGTCAACGGGGATCACCCCCGCGCGGATGCGCGGAGCGCGTCAACTCCGAACAAGTTGAAACTGACCCACTACCACTTCGACGCAGAGACCTGCGTCCGAATCGACTTGATCTGAGCAGATGTCCGCTGCGAAAGAAGAAGCCGCAGCAACTGTCTCCACCCGCTGGCCGTCACATCAGGCATCTCCAGCGGTCCTCCATGAGTAGGTATTCTACTCTCAGCGACGGTCACGTTGCCGCCCTGGATGAGAATGTCTACTTCAACTCGACTAGCGAAGGTACGCTTGCAGTCCCACCTGGAGTCCAGTGGCCGCCGCCAAGACCAAAACGGCACTCCGTTCGGGCGCCGACGGGAGTCTTTATCTGGTCGGTTTGCACGACGGTATGGGTAAACTCCAGTCCTCCGTCGGGTAATTGGATGCAATTAGTGATTAATGGAAACGCTTTCAAGACCAATGCAGGCCTTTGTTCCGTCCAGACCTCGTGGGTCAGTGGGCCTCGGAATAATCGGCTTACCGAAACCTAATCGTATTTTGCGCAGATCGCATACGCGATCACGGCCCATTGATCCCCCGCGGTGTGGTCGACTGCGGATGCCTGCCAGCCATTATTGCCGCCGGTCGGCTCTGTCTCCGTGAGAATCCCGTTCGGATCGGTTGGAAAGCTATTGCCTGTTGATAGCCGGCGACCGCCCC
>DATHOT010000230.1:0-12632 GCA_035484655.1 Bryobacteraceae bacterium
AGTAAAGTATTAACCAGCTTCTGCAGACGGAGGCCGTTGCGATGAGCGACTTCGATGAGTTCGTGGTTACGCGAGGCGCTGCCGCCGGGTTGCTGAAGCAGGTCCTCTAAAGGACCGAGCAGCAGCGTGAGCGGAGTACGAAACTCGTGGCTCACGTTGCTGAAGAAAACCGTCTTGGCGCGATCCAGTTCGGCCAGCCCTTCGGCTCGTCGCTTTTCTTCTTCGTAAGCCTTGGCGTTAGCGACCGCGGTCCCGGCATTTCCGGCGACCAGGTCAAAGAAGCTCCGGTAGGGGGCGTCAAACACGCGGCGAGGATTGATTCCAGCCACCAGAAATCCCTGCGGACGAGCCTGTCCAGGCGCGCCCAGAGGCAGTAGCAGGGCGGCATTGCAGGGTTCGGGCCAGCCACCGGCGGGGAGGCCCGGAACGCGTTCTTCCAGCCCGATGACCAGTTGCGAGCGGCCAGTCGTCCAAACCTTCTCGAAAGGCCAGAGCGAGCTGGGATCCGTGATCAGGACTTGCGGGAGAGCTGCGACATCCTGGGCAATAGGCGTGCCGGCGGCCAAGCGGACATGAGTGTCTTCCACCAGATACAGCAGATGAAAAGGTACATCGGCGGTGTTGGCGCATAGTGTCTCGGAGGCGGTCTGGCAGGCCTCTTGGGCGGTCTCGGCTTCGGCCGCGCGGGCCCCGAGATCCCCTAACGTAGTCAGACGGCGATCGTTGATGACTCGCTCGCTCGTTTCTGTGACCGCGCAGAAGACTCCGCCTACATTTCCGGAATCGGTCCGAATAGCGCTATAGGAGAAGGTGAAGTAACACTCTTCACGGGGCAGGTTGCGGTTGAGGATGAGCTGCAGATCCTCCGACCAGGTGGCCCGGCCGGTGTCGAGTACGCCATTCAGCATCGGCCCAATGACGTCCCAGATCTCGTGCCAGCACTCCTCGGCCGGCCTGCCGAACATGTGTGGATGCTTTGGCCCGAGTATCGGAATATAGGCGTCGTTGTAAAGCCCGGCGAACTCGCGGCCCCAGAAGATAACGATCGGAAAGCGGGAGCTGAGACAGATGCTCACGGCGGTCCTCAGGCTGGGATCCCAGGCCTGGGGTGGCGGGAGGACGGTCCTGGACCAGTCGACCGAGCGCATCAACTCGCCCAGCTCCCCGCCGCCGAAGAAGATTTCGTTCTCCGTGGCGGAGACTTGGCGCACTACATTCCCGGCCGCGCTCATTTTGTACCCCCGCGCACAGTCCTATCACGCACTAGCGGGTAGACTCCTAACCCGACGTCACTGTTTCGTAAGACTGGGTTATGAGAAGGTAGAGTTGGATGGCGAAGCCGAAAGCGGGCCGCGGAAAGCCCAAAATAACGCGTGAAAAGCGCAAAAAAGTAGTCAAAAAGCGTCGTTTAACGGCTCCTAAAGTTGACCGGCTGGACTTGTCCAAGTTTCCGGCTGAGTCCATCACCCAGATGGAACGGGGTATCTGCCTGGCCTGCGTCTGGGCAGTCTTTACCCGTCATCTCAAACTGGCTCCGAAGACGGCGCTGGGTGAAATCAGGCGCTATACGCCTTCCTTGGACGAACTGAATGCGACCGCCCTGGCGAGGCCCTATGTGGCCGCGCAGTCCTACAAAGAGCCCTGTCCTTATTGCCGGGCGGCGTCCAAATGGATTGCGCGGCTGCCGATCTACCGGATTGAAAGCGGCAAGGCGACCGATGCTTTGCGGCGCGACCTGGTGAAGGCGCTATCGAAGAAGGATGACTCGTTTGTAGTACTGGAACAGAAAGCGACGCGGCAACATGCTTTCTTCGAATGGCTCGAATCGATCAGCAGGCAACTCGATCTGGACGATCCGCGCTGGATTCGAGATGTTTCGCGCCACTACCTCAGCCGCAAAGAGCCTAAAACTGATTGGAAGGCGGAGTTTGACCGAACGCATTCGATCCGCCGGTCGCGGCGGCTGGAAGAAGGCTGGGAAGCCGACAACGGGCGGTTGTTCCTGGCGCCGATGTTGTTTGACGAGTTGCTGCTGGTGCAGTACCTGGTGAGCCGGTCGCACCTGGCCGGTGGCTTGACGTTGGAAGGACGGTATACACTTCCCGAGTTGTTTCACCGGCTGCGTCATTCCGGGTATTTGCGCGCGGTAGAGGTGCAGGCCGGCAATCCGGGGGACGCGCTCGAAGAGCTTCTGGCGCATCTAGGCGGAGGCGAAGCCGCGCTGCGATTTTATTACATCATCGATCGGCGGGAGCTGCTGGAAGGCGCTAAGGCACTGAAGGTTGGGAAGGCGAAGGGGGCGGCGAAATAACGTCGGCGGATTTGTTTTGGAGGGCGGCCAAGACGGTGCGAGCTTTTTCGGAAGTAGGGCCCGGCGAACCTTGATAGAAGGCGACAATGTTGTCGCGCAGGTCTTTGGAGACTTCCACCCCCAGGGCCTTATCGGCGGAAGTTTTGCCGGAGCCGGCGCCTAGTTTTTCGAGCAATTTTTCATAGGCGGCGTCGGCCATGCGGTATTGCCCGAAGCGCGTCGGTTGGCCGGTATCGAAATTCTCGTTAACCAAACGGAGCTGATTTTGTTGGGTCTCCGCGATCAGCTTGCGGTACTCGGTCAGGGTGTCGTCGAAACTGGTGATGAAGAGCTTCTCAGCTTGAGGAGTGGGGACCTTGAAAGAGAGAGCGCTGAAGGGTCCGATCTTAGGCATGATGTGAAAAAGCCACGCGAGGAAGCGTGCCCAGAAACCCGGCCTTTGATATTGGCGATCCCATTCTTTGTGATAACTGGCGCGCGAGTAGTGGTAGATGAACTTGCGCCGCGTCATGCCAGCCTGGAGTTTTTCGATGTCCTTCTTCTTGGCCGACCAGGCGGTTTTGGTCATTTCAGGAATGAGCTCGCTGACAGCGAAGCGATAGGTTCCGAGCGCCAAGTCGATGCTGGTGAACTGATCTTTTAAAGGAAGCGAATACGTATCTTCGAAGGCTCGTTCCAGCAGCTCCTTCGACACCTGGAAACCAATAAAGTCGTGATAAGCTTCCGAGGCGTATTTGCCGCGAGCGACCTGGACAACGTCGAAACTAAATTCTGTTTTGAGGTGGGTCTTGGGATCGTCTTCGTAAGTCACAACGCGGCCGAATTTCCTGGCGATCTTGGGATAGATCAAGGGCTCGGCGCGATTGACGGCGACGGGATGCCCATCGTTGTCGGCAGCGTAGTGGGCCAGCGCTCCGAGTGCGAAGGCGTATTCGTTCAGGTCCTGGGAATCGCGAATCAGCGCCGCTATAAAATCGCCGCTGCGCACGTAATGAGCGAGGTCGCTGAAAAAATGGCTTCCGAAGGGGTAATAGCCCATGTCCTGGACGATGGCGCCGCCATAGGCGTGAGCGTGGGCGTCGCGCAGTTGATCGGGGGTGCTTCCAGGAAATCGCGCTAATAATAAAGGCTTGAGTTCGTGCTCCCAACTGGCGTCAATGATCGCCTCGTGTGTAAGGACGGAATAGGCATTAGCAGCGGGAGTTGAGACCAGCAATAACAGCAGCAGCGGGCTGGAGCGGATGATAGCCATCGAATGTGGACGCCGCCCCAGCCCGCTTTGTTGCACGGAGCACTTATCGGCGCCAGTAGCCGCCGTAGTAGCGATGGCCGTAATAACGAGGAGCGACCCAGTAGGCATGTGCATAGGGCGGCCGTCCCCAATAACCAGCATGCCAGGCATAGCGCGGACCGGCGGGATACCAATACCCCCCCACCCAAGTGTAGCCGGGGCCGGGCGCCGGAGCATAAGCGGCCACGGGCGGAGGCGGTGGCGGCGCGGGCGCGTAATAGCCATAAGCCGGGGCGACGCCGATGCCGACGCCGACGGAAATGTGGGCGGCAAACAGTGAGCCTCCGGCAATCATTAGAAGAGCAAGCAACTTGGTTTTCATTTTCGTTCTCCTCCCGCGGCCCTTTTCTCGGCCGCACGCACACGGAGAAGCACTCGAGTTGCCACTTTCGATCTACTTAAAATTGTGTAGGTTGGCGATGATCAGCTGAAAAAAGATTGGCCGATTTCCACCAACCGGCTGACTGATTCCAGCCAGAGGCAGCGTAGGTGGCTGAAAGTTAAGAAAAATTAGCGCCGGGCGAAACTTTGAACGCGCGGCAGCTGATGATCGGTCTCTACCTCGAGGTGTTCGCGATTCAGACCGAACTCGCTGTTCCAGTAACGCAAACGGCGCTCGTTTTCGACGCGCGAGGCATCGATTACGTCGGCGCGGGTCAGCAGATGTGCCGCCAGCCCGCGCAGCAATTGGGGAGAGAGCCAAGCGCAGATGCCGAGGCATACCTGTGCAATCAGGAGCATCAGGAGTACGAGGTTCATGGTGTATCTAGCTTATGGGCGGCTCGAAGTACTGTAAATGGTCAGGAGGTTGGGGTACTAGGGTGGCGCGTAATGGTACTGAGTGGAGAGAAGAATCAGGAAAGCGAGGCCTAACCTACTGATTCCCCGCTCTTGCACGGACGATCCTAGAACGTAAAACGGATCTGCATTTCCAGCCGGCGGTTGTCGGCGTTTTCGGAGAAACCTTCACCGTTGACGTTACCCGCGGATTGATTGGCGCGCCCGAAGAGCGGCGATGTGATGTCACCGTTGATCGGCCCGGGATTGGTGTGGTTCAGCAGATTGCGCACCGACATGCCGACGCTAAGATTGTAGCGGTGGTTGGTTACAGGCCCGCGGATGAGACTGCCCATGCCTCCTCCACTGGCCAAATTCGGATTCGCTGGTCCTGATGGAACTGGTGCGTCTCCCGCTTTCGCAGTGGATCCACCGCGCTCGGCGCCGAATCCCCAGAGTTTGGCGACGCGCACATTTAAGGAAATTTGGCCGGGGCCGCGCCCAAAATTCCGCGGCACGAGTTTCTCGTCGGGAGTTGGATTGGGATCGAGTAAGCCATAGGATGTCTGGATGACGCCGGGCTTGTTGGGGTCGGTTGCGAACCCAGGACGCCCGTTGAACAATGTCGTACCGTAGAGATCGCTGCCGGCAGTGATGTCGAAAGGATTACCGGACTGTATGACGACGAAAGGGCTCACGCGAACGTTCCAGCGCGTGTTGATCGATCCGCCGACGTTGGCGCGATGGCGAACGTCGTTGAATGCAGGGCCGTACTCGCCGGCGAAATTGTACGGGTTGGCCGGGAATGTGCTTATCCCGTCAGTGTTGCTCATGGCTTTATTCAACACGTAAAAACCGAAGATCGAAAAGCCGGCGTTCACTCTGGTGTTGACGTTGGCGATCAGCTGATTCTGCTTGTAGATGCCGGATGACTCCATCAGGAAGATCGGGCCGGGCTGTCCATATGGAAACGCTCCGGTCCCTGCAACACCCCGGATGTAGGTTCCCGGCGAGGGCGCATTGATATCTTCCGACCGGAAGACGTGCACGCCACGCGAGTTGGTGTAAGTCAGAGCCAGCGTGGTGTGGGCCGGGAGCTGACGTTCCAGGGACACGGAGGACTGCATAGTATAGGGCGCACGCAGATGTGCACTGACTTCCTGAATCGCCTGCGGCGTGGTTTGGAGTCCGGCTAGCGAAGGGATGTTCGGGAAAAAATCCGGATTGGTGATGACGTATTGCTGCTGAACGATTCCGTTATAGCGTTCGGCGGCCAGTGTATTCGAAAGGGCGAAGCGATCGTAGAAGGTTCCAAAGCCGGCACGGATGACGGTCTTGGGCCTAGCCTTGGCGCTACCGGCCGGCGCCCAAGCGATAGCGACGCGCGGAGCAAAGTCGCTCCGGTCATGAATGTTGGTTTGAGTCTCGTAGCGCAATCCGGCGCTCAAGGTAAAGTTGGGCTTAATCCGCCAGTCATCGCCGACAAACGCCCCGAAGTCGATCTGGTGGAGTGAGAGACCCGGCATTCCGGCGTTGATGGCGAGTTGGGTCGCGCCTCCGCCGAGCGCGCGGATCTGTGCCGGCGAATATCCCAATTGTTGGAAGAGAAGTGTCCGGCGGTAGCGTTCGATGGAGCTGATGTTCGCGGTCAGGGGCTGTCCGGACGAGTCCAGAACAGGTTGATTATTGGCATCCAGGACGGGCGCCAGGCCGCCTCCAAAAGTGAATTTCCCGTTGAAATCATAAGGCGCAACGTTATCGTCGGTCTGCCCTCGTAAACGGAACCCGTATTTCCAGACGTGCGCGCCTTTTGAGCTGGTGGTGTAATTCTGCAGCTCGAAATAGTTCTGGGTATCAAAGGAGCGGCCTTGGAGCGAGCCACCATCGTTAAACGACCCCAGCACGGAGATCTCCGGGGCCTGATCGAAGGCCAGCCGCTGCTGCGCACTGCGGAAGTACTGAAAACGTGTCTCGTTGATGGTGGAGCCGTGTACGGATGTTTCAGTGGCCTGTACGGTTTGATTGGTGTAGTTGTAGTCGTAGCCGCGCGAAGCGAGATCGAAACTTCCGATGCCTGTGCCGTTGATGTCGACGTGCGTGAATGCGTACCGAAGCGTCAATGTGTTGTTGTCGTTCAACTGGTAGTCGATGCGCGGGCTGATGCGGGTAAAGCGCTGCGGCACGTTGTATGCGCTGAAGAAGGGGTTGACGGCCAAAGTATGCGGGTCGAGCGTGACGGCATTAATGATGGAGCCGTTGTCGACACTATTCCGTTGCCATTCGACGATGAACGACGCGCGCTTGCCGAGCGGCCCGCCGACGTTGCCCTCAAATTCATTGAGCAGCAGCGGCGCCTTCACGGCGGAAAATGGATTGCGGGAGTTCCAAAAGTCGTCGGCGAAATTGTAATCGATGGTGCCACGATAACGATCCGCGCCGGGCTTGGTAAAGATTTCGATACGGCCCAGGCCGAGCTTGTCATATTCGGGTGAAAACGGATTCTGATTGACGCGTATTTCGCGAATCGACTCTTTGGGCGGAATCTCTCCGCCGCTGAAACCATCCACGAACATCGCTCCGCCGCTGGGGCCGGCGGCAGGACCGGCGAGGGCCTGAAGGTCGGCGGCCAAATCATCGGGATCGTCGGAAAGAGCCTGCAGGTCGTCGCCGCGCAGCACCACGGCGCTGGCGTTGCTGGACGTATCGGTGCTGACCGCCGGCCCGGCATTCTCCTGCACGGTCACGTGCTCGGCGGTACCGACGAGCTTCAGTTGAAGATTCAGGGTCTGGATCCCTGGATTCAGCGTAATGGCGGCCGGCTGCAGCATGGTGAGATCGGGAGCTGAACCGGTTACCTGATAGTCTCCGGTAGCAAGCCCAGTTAGCAGGTAGGCGCCCTTGTCGTCTGAGGTTGCAGTCTTGACGAGACCACCGGGGCCAGTGAGCGTGACCTTCGCTCCGGGAACTAACGCTCCGGAGTCGTCGGCCACCTGGCCGCGCAGAGTGGCCGTCTGGGCGAACAGCGAGGGCGTCAGGGCGAAGGCAAGAATCAGCCCGGCGAAAAGTTTGCGGCGAGAAATTTGAGCCAAATGTATACAGTAGCAGGGCAAGCTGAAGATTCTCTGAACGACCATGCCGCAGGCTGACTTATTTCACGCCCTTCACCAGATAAAGCGTCGCGAGATCGCGCTGGAAGGAATAGGCGTAGGATTTGCCATCGGCGGAGAGGCGCGCCATGTTGAAGAGCAGCGCGGTGGGGTCGGGAGGTCTCAGCTCGCGCCAGATTTCTGTATGACCGGTGCGCGCATCCATGCGAAGGATGGTCGCGCGGCGCCGGTCCGCCTGGGTGCTCTGTAGGAAGAGATTGCGCCCGTCGCCGCTCCAGCGAATAACGGACACCCCCGGCTCGACCGCGCCAATAACAGACTCGCGACCGCTGACGAACGAGTGCAGGCTCAGCTTACCCTGGGAGACGATGGCCGCGAATTGGCCGTCCGGAGAGACCGCCGAAGCTCTCGTGCCAGGCGCCGTAATCGGCTGAGTTTGGTCCGTGCTCAGATCGAGCGAGTAAGACCTGGGAGACTGGTTCGGTTCGTTCCCATTGACCAGCAGGCGTTTGCCGTCTGGAAACCAGTCGATGCGTTCAGGTTGGATTGCGCCGGTGGTGAGGATTTTTTCCTGTCCCGCGCCGGTAGGCAGCAGCACAAGTCGTAAACCATCGCGGTCGCGACGGACGCACGCCACCCATTTACGGTCAGGCGACAAAGTGGGCCGGGTGCCGTATCCGAGGAGTACTGCCGGCGCGCCATCGGCACGACGCAGGTAAATTGCAGGATTTCCTCCCTCGCCGGAGGAAAGCTCCAGGAGGAGAACGTCGCTTCCGTCGTTCGAGAGGTCCGAAACCGACGAGGCATCCAACCAAGCCAGATCACGTTCTTCGGTGGCGCCAGGTGCAAGATCCCGGATTCCGATCCGCGAGTCGACATTCGCGAGCAGAAGTCGGCCGTCCCGGTCCACGTCATACAGCAAACCCACCCCCGCGATCTCGGTCAATAACCGCTCTCGGCCTGAGAGATCGACCGCCCACAACGCCTCGTCAGCTCCGGGGCGAGTACCACCAAACCAGATCTCTTTGCCGTTGGGCGACCAGTTGCCGCCGGCGACGGCGCGCCAGCCTCGAGATAGGATGCGCCGGTTACGGTTAGCGGCCACAACGGTCAGCGAGTAGTCGCCGTTGTTGGTGTAATCAAAAAATGCAACCAGATCGCCCTTGGGCGCGACACGTACATACACGGGCGAGCGCAATGCTTGCGTCTGATAGAGAACCGTGCCAATGGGGTACTCGACCGTGTAGTAGCCCTCCGTTGTCCGAATTACGGCGAGTGAATTTGATCCTGGTCCCCAATCGGCGTACCAAACGTTGTCAAGAATGGCTCGCGGAGCGCCACCAGCCAGCGGCACTCGCCCCAACGTTCCCGAAACTCCAGAGTCTCCACCGCCAATCAGGATGGCCAATTCTCCGGAAGGGGACACGGCCTGGATGTTGCCTGGTGGAAGCTGTAAATCTCGGGCTTCGCGAGTGCCGGGTTGAGCGGAGTAGAGGGTCGGCTGGGAACCGTCCCACTCCGCGGAGTAGACGACGGTTCCGTTAGGAGCGAATCTGGCAGTCAGCACGTCGCCATGGCGGAAGGTGATTCGTTGGAACGTGATTGGTTCAGTGCGAAAGATACGGCGGCTAAGCCAGGCGCCCGCCACAAGGGCGAGCAGTAGGGCAATGAGCGCCGGCGCAATCCAACGGCGGCGCGGCCGGACGACCGGGATGGCCGCGGGAGATTCAATCCGCTCCAGAGCTTCTTCGAGGGCAATCTTCACGTCCACCATATGCTGGATGCGATGGTCGGGATCCTTTTTCAGGCAGCGCGTGATCACCCATTCGAGGTCACGCGGGACGGTGGGGGTGACTGTGGCAAGCGAGGCGGGCTCCTGATTGATGACCGCCGCCAAGATAGTAATTACGTTATCGCCCGGAAAAGCACGCCGGCCGGTGACCATCTGATAGAGCAGCGCGCCGAAAGAAAAGATATCCGAGCGGGCGTCGGCCGGCTTCCCCTCGGCTTGTTCGGGCGACATGTAGCCGGCTGTTCCAAATATCATCCCGGCCTTGGTGGTGAGCGGTTCGGTCAATCCCTTTTCAACGGGCTGATCGGGTTCCGCGAGCTTGGCCAGACCGAAATCCAAGACCTTTACCCGGCCCTCGGCGGTGATCATGATATTGGAGGGTTTGATATCGCGGTGGATGATTCCGGCTAGATGTGCGGCCGACACGGCGTCCGCTATCGCCAATCCGTATTTCACTGCCTGCTTCAGCGGCAAGCCCTTGTTTGGGATTACCTGATCCAAGGTTTTGCCGGAGACGTACTCCATCACGATGAAGCCGGTGCCGTGCTCCTGCGTAATGCCGTGAACCGTGACGATGTTGGGATGATTCAGCGCGGAAGTGGCCTTGGCTTCCGTAAGAAACCGCCGCTTGCGTTCCGGATCGGACAAGCGATCGGAAGGCAGGGCTTTAATCGCGACGGACCGATTTAATTGGGTGTCGCGGGCCTTATAGACCATGCCCATCCCGCCTTTGCCGATCAGTTCGGTTACCAGGTAGGGTCCGATATGTTGGCCGACCAGGTCGTCGTCCGAGGCAGCCTGCTCCTCCGGCAGCGTGTCCACGGCTTTGGAGACGGCGGCCTCCACGAGGTTGTCGCCGGAGTCGTCGTTCGCCAGCAATGATTCAACTTCACGGCGCAATTCATCGTCGCCAGTGCAGGCGGTTGACAGAAACTCGGCACGCTGCGCTGGAGCCAGGTCGGCGGCCCGGTGAAAGACTTCTTCGATCCGCTGCCAGCGTGCGTCGCTCACGAGGTGTTCTCACCTCGGAGGAATCGGCGCAGCCAAGCCTCGCCCAGCCGGAGGTCGCGCTTGACGGTGGGTACAGTGAGGCGCAACGCGGTTGCGATCTCTTCGCGGTCCATGCCGCCGAAGTAACGCAGTTCGATCACGTTGGCTTTGCGCTCGTCAACTTTGGCCAGTTGATCCAGGGCTTGGTTGACCTCGAGCACGTCCGGCGCCCGGCTAGGGGAAAGAACCATGGTTTCCTCCAACGTGACCGGGTCGGAGACACCGCCGCGTTTCTCGGCGTTTCGGGAGCGCGAATAATCGACCAGGACCATGCGCATGAGCCGGGCCGCAATTCCAAAGAAATGAGCGCGATTTTCCCATTGGACGACTTCGGACTGGCCCAGGAGTCGGAGGCAGGCTTCGTTTATGAGCGCGGTAGGCTGCAACGTCTGATTTGGACGGCCGCGACGTAGATAGCTTCGGGCCAGGGAGTGCAGCTCGCGATAGACGTGCGGGGTCAGCTCATCGAGCGCCGCTCGATCGCCGTGACTCCAAGCCACGAGCAACTGCGTGACCTGCGGACCCTCCTCCATCAAGACGTATTCTGCCATACCGTTGAACCCGGGTTCGGGAGGCACGAAAAAAAAGTGGTCTGGCGGTTAGCCGTTTCAGCGCAAGTTTCCGAAGTACTCAAGTGAAGGGGGACAAGGCGATGAGAGCAAAAACAAGAGTAAAGGCCGGCAACGCGCTCTGGGGCAGCTAGTGACAGGGTGGTCGAGGTTGGGCGAGAAAATCTTCGGAAAGGAGATCGTGGCAAATGAGAACCAAGACGAAAGTACGGGCAGGCAATGCAATGTGGGGCAGCTAGTAGGCAAGGGCGTGGATGACGCAGCTCAAATTGTTGGAAAGGAGACCAAGTAAATGAAGACTAAGACGAACGTAAAGGCAGGCAGCGCCGTTTGGGGCAGCTAGTCAATTCAGCAGTATGTTGGCGGGTTTGAAACCAATCTCAGAAAGGAGACCAGGCAATGAAGGCAAAGACGAACGTAAAGGCGGGCAGCGCCGCTTGGGGCAGCTAGTCAGATAAGAGTGAACCATCTCAAACGAATTCTGGACCGCCAGATCGGTGTCTCCTCCCCGGTTTCGCGGTCCATTCATTTTAGAAGTGGCGAGTCTACATTGTTTATCATGGAACTGAATGATGGGCGATGCGATCTCCGGGCGCATTTTGACCCCAGGTTCGATGAGATACGCGAAATGTGGCGTGCGGAGCGCGAAACCATCCGCGCGTGAATTGAGGGTTGCGTAGCCGTCAGAGCAGAGCGTTCAGTCCAGCCTGCGCCACCTGCTCATCCTCGTGTGACTTTACACCCGACACTCCGATACCGCCCACGCACTCGCCTTCGAACACAATCGGGAGTCCGCCTTGCAACGCCAATATCCCGGGGATTGACCCCCGACCGGGCCGTTCCTTGGCGGCATCCTCGAGCACTTTGGTAGGAGCGCGAAAGATCGCGGCGGTTCGCGCCTTAAGACTGGCAAATTCCGGCGTGTGGTGGCGCGCACCGTCCATCCGGTCGAGATGCAAAAGATAACCGCCGTCGTCCACGACAGCAATCGTCACGATCCAAGCATTCTTAGCAGCTTCGACTTTCGCGGCGGCAACCATTTTCAGTACGTCCAGGGAAGTGAGGCTTGGTTTTTGGCGCATGTATTAGTTCAAGGTATCAGAGTGCAGCGGGATGCGATAAGATACCGGCCATGAGTCAAACAGCGAGGAGGCGATTCTTGAAGACGGTGGCGGGGTCGGCGGCGCTAGGCGCGGCGGCGAGTGGTGCGCAAGGCGCGGGAGGGCGGAGATATCCGTTTGTTCAGTGGGACGTGTTCAGCTCCGAAAAACTCCGGGGCAATCCGCTGGCGATTTTCACCGACGCTCGCGGACTGGCTGATAGCGAAATGGCCGCGATCGCGAGGGAGACCAACTTATCGGAGACCACTTTCATCTTCCCGCGCGATGCGGGCGTGGAAAAAGAACGAGGTGTACTGGTGCGTATCTTTACACCGCGCGAAGAACTGCCGTTCGCCGGGCATCCGACGCTCGGGACCGCTATGGCATTGCGGTCGAGCCGGTTGCCGAACGCGGTCGAGATCGCGCTCGAACTCAAGATCGGCAAGATTCCGGTCGCATTCCGTACCGAGAGCGATGGCAAGGTGTTCGGCGAAATGCGCCAGAAGGACGCGGAGTTCGGTGAGAAGCATACGCGCGAGGCGGTGGCGCAGCTAGTGGGACTGAAGGTAGACGACATTGCAACCGACCTGCCGATCGAAGGTGTCTCCACCGGAACAGCATTCGTGATTCTGCCC
>DATHOT010000231.1:0-25861 GCA_035484655.1 Bryobacteraceae bacterium
GCCGGCCCGTACTCGGGCGCCAAGTTAAGGGGATTCTGTGGAAGGGAGGCATTGCGGTCTAACGACTCGTAATCAAGCACCTTGGACCAAGTGTAATTCAGACTCATGCTTATACCCTTTGTGAAACGCCGGTTGGCCGCCAGTTGAAGGCTATTGAAGTTCGAGTTGCCGCCGGTGTACGCCTCATTCATCGTACTGAAGTTCGTATTGAGGCGCCGGGCGTTAATATTTCCCGTAGTCGACAGCGGCTGTCCGTTCGGCCCGTTGCCGGGAATGAATACCGCCGGATCTTGTTCGACGTTGAGGACCAGGTGCGTCCCCTTCGACCCTACGTAGGCCGCCGATACAACTGTGTTCCAGGGGATTTGCCGCTGGATCGAGAAATTCCACTGCTGGTTGTACGGTGTGTGCCAATCCGGACCGAAGAACCGCTGTATCTGAGCCGGGAGAACGAATTGGATGGCCGCCTTTCCAGCGGAAGTTGTAGGAGCCGTGTAAGGGAACGGATCGCCGCCGGGGAAAACTGCCCATGGATTGACGAAACCCTGGGGGTTGCTGTTCTCAACAACGTTCAGATTAAGGACGAACGGCTGAACAATTTGAGTCTCATTCTCCAGATAATCGCGCTCGGTGTTGTAAAAGATACCGTAGGCGCCGCGAACACTGGTCTTAGAATCCGGCCCGAAGGGCAGCCAGGCAAAACCGAAGCGCGGAGCAAAGTTGCCCCAGTTCCTCGGATGCGTGATAGGAGTAATTCCGGGATCGCCGGGGAACACGAGACCCAGTGGCGCGTTGGGATAGAGGACGGACTGCTCGCCCGGCCGGAAGGCCGTCGTTTCGCCATTGCCATCTACAACGCCCAAGCTGGGCTCCCAACGTAACCCCAAGTTCAATGTCAGATTACGCCGGGCCTTCCAGTCATCCTGGATGAAGACACCCAGTGAGTCGTATATACTGTCGGTTCTAACGGTGGACGATTCTTGCGAGTACTGGTTGGGCCGTCCGAGCAGGTACTCTGCCCAGCCGTTGTTAGCAATGCTCCCACCCCAACTGTAGACGGAGCCATCCGCCGAAATATTTTCGTGGCGGTACGCCTCAGTGTGTGAAAACTCCCCGCCCATTTTGATCAAGTGCGATCCGAGCGTAATAGTCAAACTGTCCCTAAATTCATCGACCCAGGGAGTCACGTCGAAGTACGTGTTGCCGTTGGTCCCAAAGTAGCCGGCAATGCTGCCAAATCGGGTACTGACCACGTACTTTGGATCGGAGGGAACGGTCATAACGCCGGCATCTTGGAACCGGAAACCAGGCGCGACTCCGGCACTACCGGGGTATTGGCTCGGATCAATGGGGTCACAATTCCGCTGGAAGTGCAAATCGTTGAAGGTGTATGTAAATGAGTTCACTTTCGTCGGTGACAGGATCTTCGTGTAGTTAAACGTCATGCGATTATTTGTCCAGTGGCTGTAACCCTCCTCAAAAGGAAGACCGAAGTTCGATACCAGGTAGTTGTCGTTATAGAAATAGCTGATATTAAAGCGGTCGCGATCGGTCAACGCATGGTCGAATCGGAGCACGTACTGATTTATGTTCTGGCTGCCCGGGGCATTGAAGTTGAGTATGTTCCCAGGGGCATTTGGCAGAGGGAAGAGCAAGTTGGCTATTTTGAGCGCGGGTTGCGAAATCTCAGACGACGGAATGACGTTGTTCGGAAAGGGAGCGCCGGTGGTTGGGTCTATGGGCTTGTTCTTGCTTTGAGAAAAGTCTCCTCCGACCTCTAGAGCCGAGGGCATCGGACCGGCCGATCCGGGGCTCGATTGCACATTGCGTAGAGATTCCCAGGAGAAGAAGAGGAAGCTCTTATCCCGTTTTATCGGACCGCCCAGGCTGGCGCCGAACTGGTTCTGCTTCAGTGGATTCTTGGGCAGGAACGTTCCGCCAAAGAAGAACTGGTGTGCATCCATAACGTCGTTTCTCAGATAATCGTAAGCGCTGCCATGGTATGAGTTGGTGCCGCTCTTGATGACGGCGCTCACGAGCGATCCTGCGCTGCGTCCATATTCGGAATCGAACGAGCTGCTTACCACGCTGAATTCCCGCAAAGCGTCGGGGTTGGGCAGAGACGCAGGCGTGCCGGTATAGACGTCAACGTTAGTGCCGCCGTCCAATATGACGTTGTTGTCGCTGCCCCGTGCTCCGTTGACTGAGATTGCATTTTCCTCGGAAAGACTCACCCTGGCTCCGGGCTGGTTGACACTGCCAGGTACGAGAATTTGCAAAGTTAGCGCATCGCGCCCGTTCAGCGGGAGATCTTCGATCAGTTCGGTACGCACAGTCGAGCGCAGCGACGAAACGGCGGTCTCTACTGTCGCCACGCTGCTCGATACCTCCACTGACTCGCTCACATTTCCAACTTCCAGCGTGAGGTCGGCCGTGTATACTTGCTCGGCGACTAGATTAATACCGGTTCGCGTTTCCTTCTTGAATCCGGCCGCGGTGACTTCGATTCGGTAGTTACCAACGGCCAATTGCGTGAAATTGTAGCGGCCTGCCTCGTCAGTAGGGGCCATCTCACGCAGCCCATTAGCGTCGTTGATTAGAGTCACTTGGGCGCTTGGCACCAAGCCTCCGCCTGAATCGCTAACTACACCGACGATCCGGGCGGTGCCTTGACCGTATAGCAGGAATCCTCCTGCCATAACTGCAAAAACTAGTACAAAGAAACGTCTAACCTTCATCTGCCCCCCAACTCGCGGGACTTAAACACAAATCCCCTGAGTTCTCACAGTGCGCCTATCACTGTGCCATCGGAGTGGGAATCGGTCAAGCAGAGTTCAAAATAGTTGAATAGTTTAAGGAGCTGACCGGATGGTTAACCAACAGATAATTCTCCGGTCGCGCAGCGCTAGATCACCGTCGAGACCAGTGGTGCTGTCAACACGAAAACGCGATAAGGTCATTCAAATCTCCGCGACAGGAATCGGAAGCTACCGACGAGTTCTTCAACAGGCTGTTTCTGGCGATTACCCAAGAAAAGGGATACCCAAATGAGCACTTGGAACTCCGGCTAGAGTGCTGGCCGTACCCGCAAGACCGGCCGTGTTGATAATGGTGCGATCCAAGCTGCGTCCCCATCAAGGTTCGAGTCTACGCCACTCTATGGAGCTAAAAAGCTAGGGGACTTTGTAAAAGGAGCTGGTTCCTCTGGTGGGTAGACGATGGCGCCTATCTGGTCGTCAGTAAGTCGCCCGGCCTCCACTGAGATCAAAGACGGCTCCGGTGCTAAAACTGCACTCCTCTGAAGCCAGCCACGACACGAGCGCGGCCACTTCCCGGGGCTGGCCCACCCGACCCATGGGAATCTTCGAGACCATATAGTTCACCGCCTCGCTAGTCAATTGTTTTAGAATTTCGGTTTCGATCACGGCGGGAGTGATGCAATTGACGTACACTCCTTTCGTCGCTACTTCCTTTCCCAGGGCTTTGGTGAAACCAATGACCCCCGCCTTGGCCGTTGAGTACGCGGGCATGTTAGGGTTGCCCTCCTTCCCGGAGATCGACGCGATATTTATGATGCGCCCCGACCCTTTCGCCAGCATGGAAGGAAGCACCGCCTTCGTGCAATAGAACACGCCGTCCAGATCGATCGCCATCACCCGACGCCACTCGTCGTCCGGGTACTCGTGCACGGGAGCCGCTTTCCCCGTGATACCAGCATTGTTTACCAGCACGTCGATCGACCCGTAGCGGCCGAGCACGGCGGCCGCCATACGCTGTACAGCGGCGCTATTGCTAATATCCACGCTGATGCCCATCCCAGATAACGCCGCGGCTGCAGAGATCGCTGCCGGCTCGTCGATGTCCGCTACAACTACTGTGAATCCGTCGTGCGCCAGGCGTTCTGCGATGGCCTTGCCAATCCCCTTGGCGGCCCCGGTAACAATGGCAGTTTTCATGAACCTCAGGATACCCGGTATTTGGCTACCGCCTCCTGATCCAGGTCGGTACCACCTATCGGTGATAATACGCCGCCTGTAGACCCTCCAAAAATGTTGGCGCCCCCAAATGTGCTTTCGAGGATGGGCACTGGGGGGAGCCGGGTGCGCGGCACGCCAACTCCTGTTGCAGGCGCGCGAGGTGCCTCGTGATCCACGGCCTCGCTGACCGCAGATGCGATGTCATCGGTGGGTGAACTCCGGCTGTATTCATTCCCGGCTTGGAACTCGTCGTGATCGCGGGACGGGACATGACCTGCCACCCGGTTTGCGGCCCCCGCTCGCAACGCCCATCGCCGAGTTCGTGTTGAGCGCGGAGGGCCGTTGAGTACGCCATCCGCTCATGCCGCCCAGGGCGGTACTAATTCTCATGGCTCGGAGAACGTGCCATTCCATCCGCTGATCGGTCCAGCGCCGAAAGCCGTGCTCCTCGGATTCCCGACGGTGTACGATTTTGCGTCGGGATGATGGTTGATAACAGCCCATACTACCGGCAATCGCCCACGGACCCTCGAATTCACCGCCCGTGCTTCGCTGATTCCTGCGACGCTATCGGCTGGCGGCGATTCCGGTGACTGCGTTCCAGGTGAACTCGACGAATTTGTAGAGGGACGCTTCCGGAAGACGCTCGACATCGCTGTGGGCCCCGTAATTCACGCGGTCGGTATCGGTAACGGCGGGCCCGATGCCATAGGACTGAACGCCGCGCGCGCGCAGGCGGGCCATGTCTGAAGCGCCGGTCGACATCGTGGGCAAGACGACTACGCCGGGGTAAATCCGCTTGCTCACCTGCTCCAGTACGCGAAACATGTCCGTGTCGATTCGCGAGGGAGGCGCAGCCGGGCGCTCTTCCGGCAGCGGCTCGATACGAATCGCGGGGTCGGCCATCACTCGCCGCATCTCGTCGTAAAACTTGGTAATGTCTTCGTCCGGCAGGGCGCGAATATCCACGGTGGCTTCGGCCTCCGATGGGATCACGTTCTGACGGAAACCGGCCTTCAGAATTGTCGGCACCACCGAGGTTCGCAACATCGAATAGCGTACCGGATCGTGCTCGGCCAGGTAGCGCTGAATGGCTGGGGCGCGCGCGGCGTCCATCAAACCGTTGTACCGGGCGGCATTTTCCGGGCTGCTGATGGTGGCCAGGCGTTCGAAGTACGCCCGCGTGGTGTCATTTAAGCGCATCGGCGTTTCCCACCTTGCGAGGTTCGTCATCGCCGCCGTGAGGTGGACGATGGCATTATCGAGCCGAGGAACCGAAGCATGCCCCGATGTTCCGTTCACCACCAGTCGCACGCCGCGCGGCACCTTCTCGGTGGTTGCAATCTGTATTATGGTGACTCGCCCGTTCTCCCAGGTTGCCGTCCCACCTTCGGTGAGCGCATATTCCGCCTCAATCTGATCGAAGTGCTGGCCCACCATGAAGTCGATTCCCCAGTGAGGCGTAGCCTCTTCGCCGGCCTCGGCCAGGAAGATGACGTCGCGATCGAGTTTCACGGCGTTGCGCTTCATCAGCAGCATGACCATGATATTGGAAGCCAGCTTATCTTTATCGTCGTTGCTGCCACGCCCCCAAATATAGCCGTCCTTGAGGACCGCGCCGAACGGATCCATCGGCCACTTTTCGCGCTGCACGCCCACCACGTCGGTGTGGGCCAGGATCAACACGGGCCGTTTGCTGCCGTTACCCTTGAGCCGGGCCACCAGGTTGCCGCGGGCCGAGTCGAGAGCGAACGTCTGGGTGGGAATACCTTCAGCGTCGAACACCTTTTTGATGTACTCGACGACCTTGGTTTCATTCCCCGGCGGATTACTGGTGTCGATCTGAATTAGCGAACGATGATGCCGCAGGATCTCGGCCTTCTGCTGGTCCCAGGCGATCGAAGGAGTCTGTGCAAAAGCAGGTGATAAAGCCAACCCTATCGCGAGGGCCGAATAGCCAATTCGGGACATGCGCAACTCCGTTGTGATGAGAACATCTTAACCCGGTTGTGAGGGACAGGAAAAAAACCGGGAGGCGTCTTTCGAAACGAGGCATCATTCCTCAATAGCTGTCATCGCTCCTTCGATGCTTTTTCTTGCGCCCGCTCTGGTTGTTTCACGCGAGCTTCGGTGGGTTCAATTTCGAGTTATTTGGCCCGGGCAGTCCGCGCGTAGAACGACTCCGACCTCAAGATGCCGAGTCAGTCATTTAAACGTGGCGCACTGCTCCTTCTAATTGAAGAGACCCGTGTGTGGCTAGCTATAATAACGGTCGCGGGAATTGAAATCCGAAAGGTACGACAACATGAATCGACGGCTCTTCCATGTTTTTCTGGCGGTGGCTTTAGCGGCGCTACCGTCTGCCGCAGCGATCCAGCAGCCCGTGAAGATCAAGGGCGGGCTGATTTCTGGCGATATCTCGTCGAGTAGTTCTTCCATCGCAGTATTCAAGGGTATCCCGTACGCGGCGCCGCCAGTGGGCGACCTGCGCTGGCGGGCACCCCGCCCCCCTGCCCCCTGGCAGGGAATACGAAAAACCGATCAGTTTTCCGCAAGTTGCATTCAGAACATTGTCCCCGAGCGAAAGCCCTGGACCTTCGAGTTCATGACGCATGGCGAGATCAGCGAGGACTGCCTGTATCTGAATATCTGGACTCCCGCCAAATCCGCCGGTGAGAAACGGCCGGTGCTTTTCTGGATGTATGGTGGCGGCAATGTAGAGGGCAGTGCCGCTGTTCCCGTTTATGACGGGGAGGGCTTGGCCAAGAAAGGACTAGTGGTTGTCACCATTAATTATCGGCTCGGGGTATTCGGCTTCTTCACACATCCCGAGCTGACAAAGGAGTCGGACACTTCGGGTAATTATGGAATTCTCGACCAGTTGGCGGCACTGCAGTGGGTGCATGAAAACATCGCGGCCTTCGGCGGCGATCCGGCCCTGGTAACGATCGCCGGACAATCGGCCGGCGCCGGCGACGCTCACATTCTGGTTGCATCGCCGTTTGCCAAGCGTCTCTTCGCCAGGGCCATTGAGGAGAGCGGATCGAATATTGTGTCCAATTTGCGCACACTAGCCGAGCAGGAGCAAGACGGCGCTCACTTTGCCGGGACAAGGGGTTTGCATTCTTTGGCGGAGCTGAGGGCGGCTTCCTGGAAGGATCTCATAACACCGACTGCCGGGGGCGGTCCCGCCGTGCGTTTCGGACCTGTGGTTGATGGTCATTTGCTACCGGCCTCACCCAACGAGATCTTCGCTCAGGGGAAACAAAACGACGTTCCGGAATTGACCGGCTGCAACAGAGACGATCTTGGAGGAGGTGTGCCGCATCCCGATATCAGCGTGGAGGCATTCGAGAAGAATGCACGTCAACGCTACGGCGATATGTCTGGCGCGTTCCTGAAGCTATATCCTGCCGGTTCCTATGAGCAAGCCGGGCTGTCGCAAAACGACAGCGCGCGCGATCAGATGCGCACATCGATGTATCTCTGGGTCCTGAACCGGGCTAAAACCGCGAACACCAAAGCCTACACCTACTACTGGGATCACACGCTGCCTGGACCCGATGCTGACAAGTATGGTGCTTTCCATACTTCGGAGGTCCCGTACGTATTCAACTCGCTTGCTAAGTCCGACCGGCCCTTTACGGATGCTGATCGCAGGATCGCCGAGATGGTGTCCTCGTACTGGGCCAATTTCGCGGCAAGAGGTGATCCCAATGGCAAGGGCCTTCCCCGTTGGCCTTCAACCGGCGAAAAACCGGGCATAACCATGGAACTTGGCGACAAAACCGCGTCAATCAGTGTTGCGGGAGACAAAGCCAAGGAGGAGTTTTTCACAGAGTTCCTTTCGAAGCCGCGGCCAATGCAACGCCCTTAGCATCTTTCAAAGTTGCGCCCCAAAGGCATGACCACTCTCAATGGGGCAGTGGCTTGTAGTGTAGGCGCAATGGACACGCTAGTAACAAACTCCGCGCTGAACATTGATTCGTAAATATCGGAAACTTTTGCTTAGGGATCGAACTTGCAAGTTCCTGATTCGCAAGTGCGGCGATGGTGGGCGGTCGCGGGCTCGAACCGCGGACCTCCTGCTTGTAAGGCAGGCGCTCTAACCAACTGAGCTAACCGCCCGGTTGCGTGATTTCATTCTAGCGAAGACTGGCGGGAGCGGCTCAGTTTACAATCAGAAGCATGTCAGTTGTCGTAGTTGGATCCGTGGCGTACGACGGTGTCGAGACGCCGCATGGCCGTGTGGACCGCATGCTGGGCGGCGCCTGCACCTACATCGCGCTGGCCGCCAGTTATTTCGCCAAAACCAAAATCGTCGCCGTGGTGGGCGATGATTTCGCCAAAGAAGATGAAAAGCTGCTGGCCGATCATGCCATCGACCTGGAGGGCCTCGAGCGCGTGCCCGGCAAGACTTTTTTCTGGGCCGGCGTCTACTCGGACGACATGAACGACCGCACTACCTTGCGCACCGACCTCAATGTCTTCGCCGACTTCAAACCCAAGCTGCCCGCCAGCTACCGCGAAACGCCTTACCTGATCCTCGGCAACATCCAGCCGTCGCTACAGCGCAGCGTGCGCGAGCAGATGAACGGCCTGCGTCTGGCCGGAGGCGACACGATGAACTATTGGATCAAAGACTATCGGGATGAATTGCTCGAAACGATCCGGCAATGGGACTTTCTGCTGATCAACGATGCGGAGGCCCGCATGCTCTCCGGCGAATACAATCTGAAGCGCGCGGCCGCCAAGATCTTTGAGATGGGTCCTCAAACTCTGGTGATCAAGAGGGGCGAATACGGCGCCATCCTTTTCCGGCCCGACGGGCATTTCATCGTACCGGGTTATCTACTCGAAGAAGTCTTCGATCCAACCGGAGCGGGTGACTGCTTCGCCGGTGGCTTTATCGGTTATCTCGCGGAGAAGGGCTTCGACCTAAAAAAAGGCCACATCGACGCCAAGGAACTCAGCCGCGCCGTCATCTATGGGTCGGTAATGGGCAGCTTCTGCTGCGAAAAGTTCGGAGTGGACCGGTTTCGCACCTTGGCACGCGCGGAAATCGACGGCCGGTTCAACGAATTCCGGGCATTCACTGAGTTTTGAAATACGCACGTCTGGAACTGAGCCTGGTGCTGGTGTGCCTGGCGGCTTTGAGCACCGCGGCGACCATGGCCGTAAACCATTTCGGCTGGACATTGTATTACGGCGATGCCGAGGCGCACCTGAACATCGCGCGGCGGATTTTGGATTCCCGGACTCCCGGATACGACCAGATCGGAACATCCTGGCTGCCGCTGCCGCATCTGCTTACGCTGGCGCTGGTCACCGACGATCGTTTATGGCGCAATGGCCTCGCCGGCGCTATCCCGTCCTCGGTCTGTTTCGTATTGGCCGGCGTATTCCTGTTCGCTGCCATGCGACGCGCTACCGCATCGTCGGCGGCTGGATTCGCCGCTCTGGGACTGTTCGCTCTGAATCCAAATCTGCTTTATCTGGAAGCTACGCCGATGACGGAGCCAGTCTTTTTTGCCGGACTCATGGCTGTTCTTTACTTCACCGTGCTGTTCCGCGATACACAATCGTTATGGGCTGTGATCGGGACGGCTGTGGCGAGCCTGACGGCCTCGCTGTCGCGCTACGAAGGTTGGTTCCTGATCCCTTTCGTCACTGTCTATTTTTTGTTCGCGGCCAAACGCCGGCTGAGTGCAGCTTTCGTCTTCGCAACCCTCGCGTCACTTGCGCCGCTTTACTGGCTCGGTCACAACTGGTGGCTGTATAGCAATCCGCTGGAGTTTTTCAACGGTCCCTACTCGGCGAAAGCCATTAATCAGAGAACGGGCGTTTATCCCGGCCAACAGGATTGGAAAAAGGCCTGGCTGTTTTTCCGGACCGTCACGCAAATGTGTGCTGGCTGGGGCGTTTTGGTCGTTGCAGCCGCTGGGTTGTTCACCGTATTTTGGAAGCGCGTGTTCTGGCCGCCGCTGCTGACTGCGTTGCCGGCGGTCTTCTATCTCTGGAGCATGTACGCGGGCGGCGCGGCGATCTTCGTTCCACAACTCTGGTTCAACAGTTACTACAACACTCGCTACGGCTTGTCCGCGCTGCCGTTGCTCGCGGTTGCCGGCGCGTGTACGACGCTGTTCGCCGCCGGGCGTTGGCGTGCGCTGGTCGCGCTGGCTGCTATTGCCGTCGGAATTGCGCCGTGGCTCATTCATCGAAAGCCGGACAATTGGATTTGCTGGAAAGAGTCGCAGATCAATTCCCAAGGCCGGCGCGCCTGGACACGTGAGGCCTCCCAGGTTCTCGTTAGTCAATACCAGCGTGGCGCGGGGATCTTCACCAGCTTCGGCGACCTGACCGGCATGCTACGCCAGGCCGGAATTCCTCTGCGCGAAGCGCTGCACGACGGAAACGAGCCGGCCTGGATGGCCGCCACCACACGTCCCGACCTGTTCCTGCATGAAGAATGGGCGATCGCGATCTCGGGCGACGCCGTGGCGACAGCGGTCCAGAGAGCGACCTTCAAGACCGGTCCACGCTATCATCTGGAACGAACCATCATAATCAAAGGCGCACCCGTGATCGAGATTTACAAGCGGGATTAAACCATGGCCGCTATGACCATTCCCTTCACCAAGGCGCACGGCGCCGGAAACGACTTCCTGCTGAGTTGGGCGGATCAGGTTCCCACCGGTGATCTGGCATCGCTCGCTCGGGCGATTTGTAACCGGCATACAGGCATCGGCGCCGACGGCTGGATGCTGATTCGGGACACCTCTATCCGCCTCTTCAACGCCGATGGAAGCGAAGCCGAAATTTCGGGCAATGGCACCCGTTGCGCCGCTGCGCTACTGCTCGATTCCGGCCGGGCCAAGGGCGATATCACGATCACTACCGGCGCCGGACCCAAGCATCTGAGATTGATAGATCGAACCGGCCGCCGTTTCCTATTCGAGATGGACATGGGACAGCCGGTCTTTCACCAGCACCAGGTTCGTTGCCTGCTGCCGCTTCGACATGGCGCTCAAGAGGTGACGATTCTCGACGTCGGAAACCCCCAGTGCGTGGTATTCGTGGATCGCTTTCCGCCGGATTGGCAAGCAGTGGGCGCGGAGATCGAGGAGCACCCGCATTTTCCCAAGCGAACCAACGTATCGTTCGTTCGGCCAGTGGACCAACACATCATCGAAGCCCGCTTCTACGAACGAGGCGCCGGCGTGACACTCAGTTCGGGTACCGGATCGACCGGCGCTGCCGTGGCGGCGATTCTTCGTGAAGTGGCAGCCAGTCCGGTGCGCGTGCTGGCGTCGGGAGGCGAGGCGCTCGACCTGCGATGGGAAAAATCGGTGTACTTAACTGGACCGGCGGAGATCGTAGGCGCTGGTGAATTTTATATAAGCACCAGTCAGAAGTAACGCTTCATCGCGGTAAACTCGGCTTCGAACTCGGCTAAGACAGTGGGCAGCCGATCTCCGAGTCCTAGGGATTCGAGCGAAATCTGTCCGGCAGCGGGCCGGCCGTCGAAGAGGTTGATCGAGGTTCCAACGCTGTTCAAATGGGCGTTCGCGGCGTTCAGGATAGCGCTCAGGCTGAGCTCATTAGCCTCCGCCTCGGTGGGATCAAGCTCGGGCTGATCCTGATAACGGACAGCCATCTGGATAGGGCGGGGCAAATTCCAGGCCGCCAGCGCGAGGGAGGACAACTCCGAGTGCGGCAGGCCGAGGACCTGCAATTCAGCCTCGAGCGGGTGCTTGTCGCTCTGTTGGCACAGCAAGGAAATCTCTTTGAATTCTTCCGGCAGACCCATCGCAACCAGCAGTAAGCCGAGATCGTGAAACAGGCCGGCTGCAAAAGCGCCCTCGGCGTAACTGACCGACCGTCGCTGGGCTATCAAGTCGGCCAGTAGGGCGACGCCGACCGAGTGATGGTTGAACCGCGCCATCGACCAACCCGCCGGAGTTTTCACCTGAGCCCACATGCGTGCCACGGACATGCCCAGCGTCGCATTGCGGAGCTTCACGATCCCCAGCAGCGAAACCGCGTGGCGAATCGAGTTCACAGTACCGCGCAACCCATACAGCGCCGAGTTCACCAGCCGCAGGACATTGCCGGCCAGCACCGTGTCTTTCTCGATCAAATCAGCGACCTTGGCGAACGACACATCTTCCTGCGCCAAACTGGCGATCAAGCGATTGAGGATCGGCGAAAAAGGCGGAAGCTGGCTCAAGGCGCGTAAAGCCCGCTCGCGCACCGTCGAAGGAGTCTCTGACACCGTCACACTTGACTTATCGGACGCTTGAACAAAAAGCTTGAATGCCGGGAAAATCCCGGCCGCCATCCCTTGCTCCTAGAATAAGGACCCGCTCCCTGCCGGTCACGGCTCCGAAAGGCTTTCTTGTACCATGGGACTGATCCCATGGATTCGACCTGCGCCATAGCGACCCATGACTTGCGCAAGGTTTACGGGGCGAAAGCTGCGGTGGACGGTCTGAATCTTGAAGTCCACCGAGGCTCTTTCTTCGGATTCCTCGGCCCCAATGGCGCCGGCAAAACCACCACCATCCGCATGTTGATGGGCCTGGCGCCACCCACCTCCGGCACTATCGAATTATTGGGCCGCCCGATGCCGGAGCAGGCTCTGGAAGTGAAAGGCAGGATCGGCCTGGTACCCGATGAGTCGCTGCTCTTCGATCACTTGACCGGCCTCGAATTTACTGAATTCGTGGGGCGGATGTATGGCCTGGAGCGGCAGCGGGCACGCGAGCGAGCGGGCGAGCTCCTGGCCCTTTTCCAGTTGGATGGCGAACCGAGAAAACTGATCGGCGACTATTCCAAAGGCATGCGCAAGCGGGTCGCCATGGCAGCGGCCCTGATTCACCGGCCGGAGTTGTTTTTGCTGGACGAGCCCTTTGAAGGCGTGGATGCCGTCGGCGCCAGACTCATGAAGGACATTCTGCTCGAACAGGTTCGCCATGGCGCCACCGTGTTTCTCACCTCTCACGTTCTCGAGGTGGTGGAGCGCTTGTGCGATCGGGTCGCGATCATCCACGAAGGCAAGCTGGTGCTGTCCGGCCCCATGGCGGAGCTGCGCAGCGGATCGGAGACGCTCGAAGACGTGTTTGTCCGGGTAGTCGGCGCCGAGCGGCCGGCCGAAAGTCTGGACTGGTTATAGCCCATGGGAAATCAGGCTAGAGCCATCGTCTGGGCGCAGTGGCGCACCACTCGCAACCACTTTCCACGCTCCAACAAGGCGGCGCTCGCAGTCAATGCGTTTTTGACTCTGGTCTGGTACGGCGGATTCGCCTTCCTGGCGGGTCTGGCTGCGATCCTGCTTTCGAACCCGGACGATGTCAACTTGATTCGCGATGTCCTGCCCAGCGCGCTCCTGGTTTGCTTCCTCTATTGGCAGCTCATTCCCGTCCTCATGGCTTCCCTGGGGTCTTCACTCGACACCAGGAAGCTGTTGGTCTACCCGATCCCCACCGGCCAGTTATTCACTCTCGAAGTCCTGCTGCGGATCTCCACCGGCGTAGAAATGCTCCTGCTGCTGACAGGAGCCGGCGTCGGCCTTTTGCTGAATCCCAAGGTTCCATTCTGGGGTCCGTCCGCGCTGCTTGTTTTTGTGATCTTCAATCTTTTCTGTTCAGCCGGAATCCGCGATCTGCTGGTTCGATTACTGGCCCGCAAGCGGGTGCGGGAGATCGTAGCGCTGCTCCTGGTCCTGCTGGCGGCGCTGCCGCAATTGCTGGTGTTCGCCGGTTTCCAAAACCGGATCAGGAGGCTGTTCGCCAGCCAGCCTTCGTCGTTCTGGCCCTGGACTGCGACGGCGCACTTGGCGCAAGGGGAAGCGTCGGTTGAAAACATCGGTGTCTTGCTGATCTGGACGGCTACGGCTTACTTATTCGGCCGCTGGCAGTTCGAGCGCAGCCTGTCGGTCGACGTGCCCGAGCGGGCGGCATCCGGGCGTAAAGCCAGCCGCATTGAGTGGATTTACCGGCTCCCTAGCGCCCTGCTGCCTGATCCCCTGGCAGCTCTGATCGAAAAGGAGCTGCGATTCTTGAGTCGCGCTCCCCGGTTCCGGCTGGTTTTCCTGATGGGCTTTTCGTTCGGCCTGCTGATATGGGCTCCGATTGCTTTCGGACAGGCCAGTTCCCAACACTCGCTGGTGGCCGAAAACTATCTGACCTTCGTGAGCGTGTATGCTCTGTTGTTACTGACCGACGCGCTGTTCTGGAACTGCTTCGGATTCGATCGCAGCGCCGCGCAGATCTACTTTCTGGTGCCCCTCAAGATATCCACCGTTCTCATGGGCAAGAACCTGGCCGCGGCTTTCATCGTTTTTCTGGAGATTGCTTCCATCACTTTCGTCTGCACGTTGCTGCGAATGTCGGTCACGCCCATCCAGGTTGTGGAAGCTCTCGCCGTCACCTGCGTGGTCACCATATTTCTGCTGGCGATCGGAAACCTCAGTTCGGTTTACAATCCGCGCTCCGTCAATCCGGCCAAATCGTTTCGATCGGCGGCGAGCGGCCGGACCCAGGCCGTCCTCATGCTCACATTTCCTCTGGCCTTGACCCCGGTGTTTCTCGCCTACCTGGCGCGCTATGCCTTCAATTCTGAATGGGCTCTTTTTGGCGTGCTGCTCGGTGGTCTCGTGCTCGGCGGCGTGGTGTATTTTTACTCGATGGGCTCCGCGGTAAGAACCGCCGAGCTGCGAAAAGAGCAGATAATGACCGTCCTGGGCCAAGGCGAGGGCCCGATCCAGAGCTGATCCGCTGGTTGGCGTCTCAAAACGATGGAATCTGATCCAAGCTGCAAGTTCTGCCAAATTGCCTCGCGCGCGCTGCCCAGCGCAATCGTCTTCGAAGATTCCCTCTCTCTGGCCTTTCTGGACAATCGGCCATTGTTCCCGGGCCACACGCTGCTCATCCCGAAGCACCACTATGAAACGCTTCAGGATCTCCCGGCGGACGTCATCGGCGCGTTCTTCAAAAATGTCCAGCTGCTGGCGCGCGCCGTCGAAAGCGGCATGCAGGCGGAAGGCTCGTTCGTGGCCATCAACAACCGCGTAAGCCAAAGCGTGCCGCACTTGCACGTGCATATCGTCCCACGCCGCAACAAGGACGGCCTGCGAGGCTTTTTCTGGCCGCGTCAGAAGTATAAAGACGATTCCGAAATGCAACAGGCGCAGGCCGCGATTCAAAAGGCGCTTACGGCTGGATGATCCGGGCACGAATTAACTTATCGAGCCGCGGGAACTCGCGATCCAGGTAAGCGTTGCCTTCCTCGAACAGCCGGCCCTGCTTGCCGGCGCGCATCCCGCTGCCCGATGTCTCGCCGTAGCCGCTATAGAGTTTGTCGACCACGTCCATGCCCTCTACTACCTTTCCGAACGGAGCGAATCCCTGGGCATCCTGCTGCTGCTGATCGCTGGTATTGATGTAGATCTGCGTGGTTCGAGCGTCCGGCCCCGTCATGGCATAGGCGAAGGTGCCGCGCGTATTGCTGGCGCGCACCGGATCGTCTGGAAACGACTGGTTTCTCCAAATGCCCCCGATCGCGGGATTGCCCGGAATGCCGAACTGCGCGAACCGCCCGGCGATCACGCGGAAAAACCGGGAGTCGTCATAGAAGCCGGTTTCAACCAGATGATAGAAGCGGTCCACGCCGCGCGGAGCCAGAGCGCGCGTGACTTCGAGCACAACCGAGCCTTTGCTGGTGTCGATCCGGACACGGTACACGTCCGGAGCCTTCTTGCTCCAGATCGCATTCTTGGGATCGCTCAACGCCGGGGCTTGGGCGCCGGCGGCGAGCAGTCCCAGCAAAAAGACCGCTACAACCCTGCTTAGAAGTAAAATTTCGCTCCTAGCTGAATAATCCGCGGATCGCGATATGTCGTTACCGTGCCGAACAGTGTGCTGACGTTGGATAGCGATCCGAACAGACTGGGATTTGGATGGTTGAACACGTTGGACGCCTCGCCACGCAACTGGAATCGGTAGCGCTCGCGGAACACCAGATTCTTCGACAGCGCCAGGCTCCATCCTTCGTAGCCGGGTCCATGGACGACGCCACGGCCCTCGTTGCCAGGCAGATGCGCGCTCACCGACGGCGAGGGCAGGCAGGCGGTGTTGAACCACTCGTAGCGAGTCTGCGGGCCAATATTCGGATTACAAGTCAGGTCCGGGCGCAAGCTGGCCGCGCTGGCGCCGATGATGCCCAATCCCCCAGGGTCCGTTCCAGAGGTCGTCGCGGTGTAAGGTAAGCCGCTATAGTAGTTGGCGATTCCCGCAGCTTCCCAACCGCCCAGAGCTTTTCCAACCAAGCCCTTTTCCTGGCGGAAAAATGGCAGGGTGTAGACGAAGTTCAGGCTGAAAACGTTCCGGCGATCGAGCGTTGCCAGACCATATTCGCCGCTATCGAAGTTGTATGTATTCTGCGCCGCGGTGGAGCGGTCGGTCTGATTGTCCGTGAGGTTCTTCGACCAGGTATATGACGCCGAGATTAGCGAGTCTCCCGAAAAGCGCTTCTCGCCATAAATCTGCAAGGCATTATAGTTGGAGTTAAACCAGGGCTCGATCCCTTGGCCGAAGGCGGCGTATCCCTTGTAGGGACGCAGCAGGTTCAACAGCGGAGTGTTAGCCGAAGTGACGGCGGCATTCGCCGGAATCAAGCCGGACGTGTACGCCAGCCCGGGGAAGACTTCATTGAGATCCAGATTGCCCAACAGGTGTGTCCCCTTGCTGCCGACATAAGCGACGTTCAATTGGAAAGTGTTCGCGATCTGTCGCTGGACCTCGAGATTCCATTGCTGGTTGTACGGAGTTTGGAATTTGATCGGCGTAGACCAGGGGTTCTTGGGCGAGTTGTTGACGGTGGCCGTTCCGCCCGCTGGATTGTCGAGGGTCGTGTTCAGGATCGTCGCCGAGTTTACAAATGGAGGGTTGGCGAAAATATTCTGCTCAAAGATTCCGTACAGCGTCGAGTCGTAGAAGATGCCATACCCGCCACGAACTGCCGTCTTGCCGGTCTTGAACGGATCCCACGCAAATCCGAAGCGTGGGGCGAAATCGCCGTTGTCCTGCGTGGAGACCTTGCTGCCAAACGGCGAATTCTGACCCGCGATGATGATGCCGTTGAGATAAGGATTGGGCGTTCCCGGAGCCAGCAGGCCAGCGGCCGTGAGTTGAGCGGCCTGGGCCGGATTATACGTCGCCGGATCGAAATTTGTCAGTTGATGGTTGCCGTCGATAGGCTGCCGGAAATTCGAGTACCGCACACCGATGTTAAGCGTGAGGTTGCTCCTGACACGCCAGTCGTCCTGCACATAAAGCTCCCACTGCTGGGCGAAAATATCCGGCGTTACGTCCTCGGACGCCTGGCTGAAAGACGCTACGTTGCCTAGCAGGAAGTTCGCAAAGGCCTGGTTGAATGTAGTCGTGCCAGTTGGAACGGTAGCCGGCGTGAAAGTGAACGATCCGGCATTGGCGCCGGCATTATTCTCGTGCTTCTCATAGTGGTTGTAGGTAACGCCAAACCGCAGCGTGTGCTCGCCCATCAGCTTGGTCACGTTGTCAAAGACGTTATGGTTCCGGTTATAGTCGCGATACGGGCCGTAGCCGGTGATCGAGGTGCCGCCGGTGAAAACCAGCCCAGGCACTCGGGTGAGCGTGACCGGGAAAGGCAGGGTGGTCTGGATGTCGGGGGAGATGGTCGAATTGATCGTACCCACCGGATTGCTAATGATGGCGCCATACGAATAGCTGTAGCCTCCCTCGTTGAGCCAGGTTGGAGTGAAGGCCGAAACCGCCCGGGCCGTCCAATTGTGGCCGGGGGCGTTGGTGTTGGTTGTGGGCACGCCCGGAACCGGACTGCCCGTAAACAACCCCTGCGGCTCCGTAGTCGGGATGCTGTCGCGCAAATACCGGACCGACACTTGCAGCTTGGCGCCAAAGTTGTGGTCGATCTTGTAGAGCTCCTGCTCGAAATTGAACACGTTGCGGAACAGCGACGGAACTGTCGTACTGGCGGTTAAGGGCAGCTTCGAGAAGATGTCTTTGATGTATTCGCGAGCCACCGGATCGATGTTACTGATTTGTGTGGAGGTCTGGTTGCAGGTGTTACCGCTGTAGGACACGCAAACTGGGGTTGGGAAGGTCCCGTTGATCTCCCCAGATGTCGGTAGCGTAGCCGTACCACTGGTATAAGTAATGACGCGCCGGAATTCCTCGGAAACGAAAAAGAACGTTTTATTCTTGTCCTTGTTATAGAGGCCCGGAATGTAGATTGGGCCGCCCAACGTCCAACCGAAATTGTTATAGTGCAGCGGCGCTACTTGTGCCTTCCCGTCCGGTCCCACGTTGAGGGCGGTAGCGTTGTTATAGAAATTGTTCGCGGCGAAGTCGCTGTTACGAACGAATTCGTATAGGTCGCCATGGAATGTAGACGTGCCCGACTTCGTGACCACGCTGATCTGCGCTCCGCCGGCCCGGCCCGATTCGGCCGAATAGTTGCCGCGAAGCACCTTGAACTCCTCGATTGCATCAATG
The DNA here is from genome assembly GCA_035484655.1 of Bryobacteraceae bacterium. Lineage (GTDB taxonomy): Bacteria > Acidobacteriota > Terriglobia > Bryobacterales > Bryobacteraceae > Palsa-89. Next base: position 18,530 of record DATHOT010000231.1, read on the forward strand.
CTGGGTGTGTTGAGCAGGGTGAGGTTCGAGCCGCGGTCGACGTTGTCCGCTCCATCCACCAGCCAGGCGTTACTGGAGTTCCGAGCGCCGTTGATTGAAAAGGGAATAGTGGCCGTCGATCCCGAGGGAACTGTGACTCCCACGTAGAGTTGATCTACCGAGGCCGAACTCACGCCTGGCATCAGGGCCACCAATTGCTCGTAGTTGCGGGTGATCAAAGCCTGTTCGCGGATCTGCGTGCCATTGACCACCGTACTCTGCGTGGCCGATTGCAAATCCACGTGAACCGGCGTTTCAGCCACGGTGACGGTTTGCGTCACATCACCGACTTCCAGGAAAAAGCTGACAGTCAGCTTATCGTTTACGTTTAAGATGATGTCCTCGCGGACCGCCTTCTTAAAGCCCTTGGCCTCGATCGAAACCCGATAGGTGCTGACGGGCAGATAGGGAGCGGTATAGTCCCCTGCCGCGTCCGTGGTGAGCACTCTCTCGGTATGGTTCTGCCGTACATTGAAGATGGTTGCCTGTGCGCCCGGCACGGCCGCTCCCGAGGGATCGGTTACGGTTCCGACGATGGTTCCACTGATGTCCTGGGCGAGAACAGCACTCGCGCACAACAAGAGCAAAAAGAATAACGACAAAGTTGCTTTTTTCATAAATTTCGACCCTAACCAACCTACTTGTTGCCAGTGTACACCACCGCCGGCCAGCCTGTGCATAGGTACAATTGCATACGTGGCCACCGTTACTTTCGATCAGGCTCGTGACTGCGTAATCACCCAGGTGACAGCATCGCACCCGGCGCCCGCTGTCGAAGAAGTCGCGCTTTTGGATGCCGCCGGCCGCGTGCTGGCCGAGAACGTAGCGGCTGATCGTGATTATCCGCCGGTCGCGCGATCTGTTCGCGATGGATTCGCGGTCCGCTCCGCCGATTTGCCGGGTGAGCTGCGCGTGATCGGCGAAGTTCGGGCGGGCGAGTCTTTCGCCGGGGAGATGCGGGCGGGCGAAGCAGTCGAAATTATGACCGGCGCTCCCGTGCCCCGCGGCGCGGATGCCGTGGTGATGATCGAGCACGTCCAGGTGACCGGTGATCGGGTCGGCGTTCCGCGAACGCTCGAATGTGGCGAGAACATCAGCGCGCAAGGATGTGAGGCGCGGCGCGATGAAGTGCTGCTGGAGGCGGGGCGTCGGCTGGGATTCGCCGAGATCGCGCTGCTGGCGACGGTCGGCCGTCCGCGAGCCCGGGTCTTCCGCAGGCCCGAGGTCGCGATCCTGGCGACTGGCGACGAAATCGTCGAAGTGGACCAGACGCCGCGCGAGTTTCAGATCCGTAATTCGAACGCCCAGGCGCTCGCAGTGCAGGTGATGCGCGCCGGCGGTTGCCCGCGGATTCTGCCGGTTGCTCCTGATCTATATGCGGGAACGCGCGAGTTGGTGGAACAAGGACTGAAATCGGATTTGCTGCTCCTTTCGGGCGGCGTTTCGGCGGGAAAATACGATCTGGTGGAGCGCGTGCTTGCGGATCTGGGCGCGGAGTTCTTTTTCGATCGCGTGCTCATCCAGCCAGGCCAGCCGCTGGTGTTTGGAAAGGCGCAGGGCAAATTCTTTTTCGGCCTACCGGGGAATCCGGCGTCGACCATGGTAACTTTCGAAATTTTCGGACGCGCAGCTGTGGAGCTATTGGGCGGGCAAGGCGAGCCGATGCTGCCGCTTCCCTGGAGCAAGCTTACGCGCGAATTTCGGCAGAAAACCGGACTCACGCGCTTCTTACCCGCGACGCTGAGCCCGGATGGATCGGAAGTCACACCGAGCGGCTGGCAGGGATCGGGTGATGTTCCGGCGCTGGCACGCGCCAATGCGTTCCTGGTTACCGAGCCCGACCGCGAAAGCTGGTCCGCCGGCGAGTTGATCCGCATTTTAATTAGGGACAGTGCACTCAATCCCCAATTTCCGCGCCAGAAAATCGGTATTTGAGTGCACTGTCCCTAATTATGAAGAGGAAGCTTAGTCATTACACCGACGCCGGCGCCGCCCGGATGGTCGACGTCTCCGCCAAAGCGTCCACCAAGCGCACTGCCCGCGCCCACGCCTTTGTCAGCATCCGCCCCGAGGTCCTGGCCAAGCTCCCCGAGAATCCCAAAGGCAACCCGCTCGAGATTGCTCGCGTAGCCGGCATCTCCGCCGCCAAGAAAACGTCCGAGCTAATCCCGCTCTGCCATCCGCTGATGCTCTCGCATGTGGATGTTGAAGTGGACATCGAACCGGACGGCGTACGCATCGTCTCCAGCGTCTCAACCACCGGACCCACTGGCGTTGAGATGGAGGCGCTCACTGCCGCCTCGGTCGCGGCCCTCACTGTCTACGACATGACCAAGGCTCTCGACAAAAGCATCGAGATCCGTGATCTCTACCTCCTAGAAAAGACGGGCGGCAAGAGCGGAGACTATAAGCGCGCATGATTCAGGTCGCCATCGTAACCGTAAGCGATTCGGCTGTCGCTGGCACTCGTGAGGACCGCTCCGGCCCCAAACTTCGTGAACGCGCGGAAGCCTTGGGCTGGACCGTTGCCGCGCAAGAGCTGGTACCCGACGAAACGGACCAAATCGCCGCCCTTCTCCTCCGTCTGGCCGATTCCGGCCGCTTTTCGGTGATTTTCACCACCGGCGGAACCGGCGTAGCCCTGCGCGACGTCACGCCGGAAGCCACACGCGCCGTGATTGAGCGCGAGATTCCCGGTGTGGCCGAGGTAATGCGGGCCGAGGGCTCGAAATCCACGCCCCTGGCAGCGCTCTCCCGCGCTGTCGCCGGAGTTCGCGGCCGCACAGTGATCATCAATCTGCCCGGATCGCCCAGGGGCGCCGTGGAATCGCTAGATGCAATCGTGAAACTTGTGCCCCATATCGTTGATCTATTGGAAGGGAGGACAGGTCATGCGGATATGCCACACTAAAAGTATGCGGAAGGCTTCGATACTCCTGATCTGCGGCGCCGCGTTAGCCCAATCGCCGCCCGCGACCGATCCATCCAAAGCCGACATCAGCACAATTGTGAACGTCGTCATTGCACCCACTACCGTGCGCGATAAGAAGGGCGAGTTCGTTGACGGGCTGCAGCTCCAGGATTTTCAGCTTTTCGATAACAACAAGCTGCAAAGAATCACTGCCGATGTGCGGGATGAGCCGCTATCGCTGGTCATCGCGGTCCAAAAAAGCTCCAACCTGAACGACGTCTTGCCGAAGATCCAGAGAATTGGCTCGATGCTGAACGACCTGGTTGCCGGACAGGACGGCGAGGTGGCCGTGGTCGCCTTCGACCATCGCATTCAGGTGGCTCAAGACTTCACCAACGAAACCGAAAAAGTTTCAGAGGCGTTAAAAAAGCTGGTGCCAGGTAGCGCGAATCATGCTGTGGTTGACGCCGAGATGCAGTGCATTCGCATGCTGAAAAACCGGCCACGCGATCGCCGGCGAGTGCTGTTGATTATCGCCGAGAAACGGGATCGCGGCAGCGAGGCTCGGCTTCGGGAAGCACTGACGGAAGCCCAATTCGCCAACGTCGCAATTTACACGCTCGACATTTCGAGCGTCGTCGCCACGCTCACATCCCGCGGCGATCCTCCGCCACCGCCGTCCATCCCCACCACCGCGCAGCACGTACCCGCCGGGGCTGCCCTCACTCCCACCACCATCGATCAGAACTACTACCTCGGCAACGCTATCCCGGTCTTTGTGGATATTTTCAAAGGAGTCAAAAGCATATTCGTGAACGACACTCTCGACGTCTTCACCCGCTTCACGGGCGGCAAGGAATACGCATTCGTGAGTGAGCGCAGTCTCGAAAGAGCAGTGGAAGGTATCAGCCAGGAGCTCCACAGTCAATATTTGCTGAGCTACACGCCCAACAATCAAATTGAAGGTGGTTTCCACGACATCCGGGTGGTAGTGAGCCGGCCCCAAATGGAAGTGCGCACCCGTCCGGGCTATTGGGTCGCTACCCGGGCCGAATAGCTATCCGCCCCAAATCAGGACGTACGGAATGTTCATTTGAGGCACGTCTAAGGTTATCCCTTAGAGCTTTCTCTAAGTATGGACACTTAGTACGGTAGAGTTTTAGTACCGCTCAAAGCCGATCGCAGCGAAGCTCACAACGCTCTCTTCATCGATATTCCACTGCTGGTAACGGCGCAGAGTTCCACGTGCTTGCGGCATAACCTTCAAAAACGTATAGATAGGCGACGAGCCGCACCATTTCAAGTCGTCGCGATTTTCTTGTACCAGTCCCCAGAAGCCATCGGCGTCGGACGCGCTCAGCCGTTCGATGCGCATGCGATCGCGTTCTGCCACCGCAGCCATGTCGCCTTCGTCCGCGCGAGCGACCATCGAATCGCCATAACGGCGTCCCATGTGCGCCATGTCGACGCCCAGCACCCAGAACAGGCGATCGCCTTCGCGCGCGGATATGTTGCCCAAAGCATCAAAAAACCGCTTCACGTCCTCATTTGCCTCTGGCTTGCCGCCCTGGTAAATGCTGTGCGCAAATGAGCCGCACAGAATCGGCAGAACGCGAATGTTGGGGCCATAGACGTATTGGAGAAACAGAACCTGGAATTCAATGGAGTGCTCGACGGCGTGGCAATAATCTTCCATCCGAGTGGAGCCCGGCGCGGCGCGGGCCAGTTCTTCGACCAGCGCTGTTTCGGTGATCGCTTCGCCGAAGGGCGTCACATACGGCTTGCGGGTGAGTCCGAACCGGTCCGCTTCGCCATAATGCGAAGTTCCTAGCACCACGAAGGTGCGGTCCTTATATGCCGGTAGCAGCGAGGCGTAGGCATCGCGGTACGATTCCCATCCACCAAAGGGGCTCACGTGCGGGGCGGCGATGCCGATCTGTGAATCCTGCGTGGCCGCGGGCGATGCACCTTGCATGAATTCCGAGAGCGTCTTGCGGGCTTCCTCGGCCTCCAGCGGATAAGCCGAACCGGCATGCGAAGGCTCTCGCTTCGGAGCGGCCGCGAACTCGTTAATGCGAGCTATCCGAAGTTGCTCGAATTTCTCATCTTCCAGAAAGCCCGCTGTGCTCAGCGTGTCGTAAAGGTGCTTCTCGATCTCGCCCACCTGAATCTCGCCAGTGATTTGCACCAGGCTGGCCCGCAGATCGAGCGTCGTCTGCTGGCCGTCAAAACATGCCAGGCACGCCACCAGTTGCGGAGGAATCAGGAGCATGGAATCGGAGAACCGGAAGGGGTCCCGAATCAGCAGGCCCGGATTTGCGGGGTCCGGTGAAGGCATGAAATCCAGACTCAGGCGCAGACGGGGAAGTTGGTTAGACACTAGTCTCCAATATCGCAGGAAAGTCGCGGACAGTACATTGGAAGCCCCCGGCGCTCCGCTATTTTGGGCGCTGCAGATCGAAACGGTCCGTGGTGCGTGTATAAGTGGCGCCGCCCATGCGGCCGATCGGGCGTAGCTGATCGGGGTCGATCTTGAAATCGTGGAAGTACTGATCGTCGATGTGGAAGCGAACCACCTCGCCCAGGACCAGATTCCCGCTACCGTCCACTCCACCGACCTCCACTACCAGGTAGAGCTTGCATTCCATGTGCACATGCGACTCTTTGACGCGCGGCGGCTTCACCAGGTCGCTCGGGATGGGCGTGAGACCCGCGGCCTCGAACTCATCGACCTCGGGCGGAAATTCGGCCGAGGTTATATTCATCTGCTGCGCGAACTCCTCGGAGACGATGTTCACTACGAATTCCCGAGTTGCGGTGATATTGTGGAGCGTATCCTTGTGCGGGACCACACCGCGCCGCCGCATGGGGCAGAAGCAAATCACGGGCGGATTGGCGCTGACGCCGGTGAAGAAACTGGAGGGCGCCAGATTCGGAATCCCCTCCGGGCTCAGCGTGGATACAAACGCGATCGGACGCGGAACAATGGCGCCGATCATCAGCTTATACGTATCCAGCCAGCCCGCCTCCTTCGGGTCGACTATCAATCAGCGCGTCTCCACCGGCTTTTTTTCCATCCAACTCATCCAGTAATCTTTCCACTCGACTCCCTCGCCGGCCGGCAATACATGAATTGGATTCAGGCCGTCCAGCATAACAGCGTACTCGTCGGTATGCGTCTTTTTCTTTTGATTGGCCAGCGCCTTGGGATGCGGCCCATGGTGGATGCCGCGCGGATGCAGCGTGGCCATCCCAGCCTTGATATTGTCTTTGCTGAAAAAGTCACCGTCGTGATAGAAGATGAATTCGTCGTAGTCGGTGTTGCGATGGAAGAAGGGGACGCGCAGAGCGTCTTCGTCCTGCTCGAGCGGGCGTGGCAGAAAACTGCAGACCACCGCGCCTTCGGTGACGAAAGTAGTGTGAGCGCTGGGAGGCAGATGCGCGCGGTGGCTCATCACCGGACGGATGTCGCGCATGTTGATCTTCCACACCGTGAGGTCGCCTTTCCAGCCCACAACATCGATGGGATTGAAGGGGTAGACCACTTTCGAGATCTCGTCGTCTACCTGGATGCGGACCTCCCACTCGTTGCGATCGTCCAAGAGCGGCGCGGGCTCGGGCGTCACAATCGCGGCCGGGTCATAGAGGGCGTGCTGGCCGAGGAGGCCTTTTTCCGGCTGTTCGAACTCGTGCTTGGACTGAATGATGAGGAAAAAATTGTCGCGCGTCTGCGGCACGATGCGGTAAGTCACAGCGCGCGGGATGTTGATGTAATCGCCTGGTTCGTAGTCGAGCGGTCCGAAATCGGTTTCGATCTTGCCGCGGCCGCGATGGATGAAATACAACTCGTCCCCATCGGCATTGCGGAAGTAGAATGGCATCGGCTCGGAGCGGCGCGAGACGTAAAGACGTACGTCGTTGTTGCCGAGGAACGCAATGGGCAGGCCCTCGGGATCGGCCAAATCGGTGGGTTTGAGCTGGTTCAGATCGAAGCAATGCGGCCGCAGTTTGCCTTCGAACCGGATCCAGCCGGTGGGCGGATGCGCATGGTAAAGGTGCGCGGACTTACCGTAGAATCCGCGGCGGCCGTGCTCTTCTTCAAAGGTCCCCTCCGGGATGCCGACGTGGGCTTGACTGGTGGTCTTCCCTTTTTTCAGCGGATACATGGTGACACTCCTGATTTCAGTATAGGAGGAGCCAAGCGAGGCGGTGCTAAACCACTCGGACCTTGCCCCACTTGCGAATGCGCTCATCAGCGGTGATGAGAGTGAGGTTGTGACAGCGGGCAGTCGCGACGATGATCTGGTCGGCGGGATCGTTTGGGAAGTCGTCGCCCAGGCGAACGCTTTCGGCAGCGATATTTGCGGTTAAGGGAAAGGTCG
>DATHOT010000232.1:0-19970 GCA_035484655.1 Bryobacteraceae bacterium
CACTGGACTGCTCTGTTCAGCGCCGCTTCCGGCCGGTTCCGCCAGCGGCCAGATCGCCCTCATTATGCGCGGGACTTGCACCTTCGAGCAAAAGGTCAACAATGCCGCGGCCGGAGGCGCCGTGGCGGCGATCCTCTACGTACAATCCGGCCAGACGCCGCTTCATCCTTCTATTGGCGCGGCAACGCTGCCCACCGTCCTGCTTGGCAATTCCGACGGTGTGGCTCTCCAGAGCGCCGTGGACTCTAATCCATCCGCCACCGTTACGGTCACCTTTGACGGTGTTCCTTATGCCGAAGACCCGCATGTTCTCGCGTCCTTCACCAGCCGGGGTCCCAATTACGACTACAGCATCAAGCCTGACTTGGTAGCGGTGGGGACCGACGTCTACATGGCGACCCAGAGCCTGGATCCGACCGGCGAATTGTACTCGGCGAATGGTTACATCGTGGCGAATGGGACCAGTTTCGCGTCTCCTCTCACTGCCGGGGCGGTGGCGGTTCTGCGCGGAGCACGCCCCGGTCTTACGGCGGATCAATACCGTTCATTAATCATCAATTCCGCAACACCGATCACTCGTCCCGACGGACAGATTGAGCGCGTCCAACAAGCGGGCGTGGGCACTCTGACTCTGGATGCCGCCTTGCAAAGCACCATCTCCGCATATCCCACTTCGCTTACCTATTTGCTCGGCAACGGCAATTTGGACGGCGCGGCGACGGGCGCTGTCGATCAGTTGACCCTCACCAACGTCGGCAAGACAGCGGACGTTTTTCACATCTCCGCCATCCCGTTTGATACGGCGCCGGGCCTACAGTTTTCGACCACGGCAAGGGATGACAATCCAACTTCAGCCTTGGACATACCGATCGACCCTGGCCAGTCGAAAACGATCTATGCCTATTGGATCACTGGCTCGACTCTTCCCATCGGCGAGTATCAGGGAGACATTTTGATTGAAGGGGCCAACGGCGACGCATTAGTGCCCTACTGGTATGGCGTTCCGTCACAGGTGCCACAAAGTGTCAGCTTGCTGAGTGCGCTGCCCACGAGCGCCGCGGTGGGTTCAACGATTGCCCTGTTTGCGCGAGTGACCGACCTTATCGGATATGCCATCACGGATGGTCTTCATCTGGCCTTTCACTCTCAGGTGAACGCTGGAGGTGGAGCGATCGCGCTCTCTTCCTCGGTGTTCTTCCCGAATATCGTGGAGATCGCTTTGCGGCTCGGTAAGAATGCCGGGGACAACACCTATACGTTCAGCTTCGGTCCTTCGCCGCCGATTCAGGTCACGATCACGGGCACGACCGGCAATTAGGTGTTTGGCGCAGGTCGCACGATTGCTACAATTGAGGTAAATGCGTTTTATCCCCGCGATTTCCCTCACACTGGCCGTGTCTTTAATCCAGGCGCAGCCGCAAGCCGCTCAACCGCCGCAGCCTAAAGCGCCGCAGATCCCGATTCAACAGTTCAAACTCGATAACGGGCTGCGCATTGTGATGTCGGAAGACCACTCCGCGCCCACCTATGCGATTTCGGTGACCTACAACGTCGGCTCTCATAACGAGAAGGCCGGACGCACCGGGTTCGCGCATCTTTTTGAACACATGATGTTTCAGGGCTCGGGGCATGTCGGCAAGGGCGAGCATATGATCCTGGTGGAGAACAATGGCGGGTCGATGAACGGCACCACCACCGAGGATCGCACCAATTATTTCGAGGCATTCGCCGCGAATCAATTGGACCTTGGTTTGTTTCTGGAAGCCGATCGCATGCGTTCGCTGGTAATCAGCCAGGCGAATCTGGACAACCAGCGGAATGCGGTGCAGGAAGAGCGCCGCTCCAGTCTGGACAATCAACCTTACGGTAAGACCGGTGAAGTGCTCCAGGATCTGGTTTACGACAACTTCGCCAATAAGCATGACGTGATCGGGTCGATGGAAGATTTGAATGCAGCGACGGTCAAGGACGTTCAGGATTTCTTCCGTATCTACTACGCGCCGAACAATGCAGTGCTGACGCTGGTCGGCGACTTCCAGCCTGAGGAAGCGCTAGCCAAGATCAAGAAGTATTTTGGCGAAATTCCCGCGCAGCCGACGCCCCCGGTCCCGGATCTTTCAGAGCCCAAGCCAAGCGGCGAGCGGCGTAAGACCATCGAAGACGCGTTCGCGCAGACTCCGCGTCTGGATATCGTTTTCAAGATTCCGCCAGGCAACACCGACGACTGGTACGCGCTTTATGTATTGGCGAACGCTCTGGGAAGCGGCCAGGCATCGCGACTCTATCAGAGTCTCGTCAAGGAGAAGGAACTGGCGGTCAACGTATTCACCGAAGTTGAGGATCATAGAGGGCCTTCCACGTTCGATATCGCGATTATGACCCGCCCAGGCAAAGATCTAAAAGAAATAGAAAAAGCGGTTTATGCCGAAATCGACAGCCTGAAGGCGGACGCGATCGCCGATTGGGAACTGCAAAAAGTGCGGATGTCCACTCGCCGCCAAACCGCGCAGCGTCTGCAAAGCACGCTGTTTCGCGCCTACCTGATTGGAGAGATGGCCGTCTTTTATAATGATCCGAATCTTATTAATACGCGATTCAGCAAGATCCAGAACGTCAGCAAAGAAGATATCGAGCGCGTGGCGAAGACTTACCTGACTGAGAACAATCGGACGGTGGTCACGACCCTGCCCAAGCCTAAGCCTGAGGTGGCCGCCAAGGCCGCAAACTAGGAGTTTGAGATGAGAATCTGTGTGCATATATTGTGGCCGGTGGCTTTGTGCGGCGTAGCCGGTTTTGCACAGCCCCAACCTGAGGCCGGCTCCAAGAGTATTCCGCTTAGCAAAATCGAGCGCAAGAACGAGGCGCCGGTCTCGAAGGATATCCTGCGCGTCCAGCTTCCCAAGCCGGTAGAATTCAAGCTCGATGATGGATTGACGGTGCTGGTGCTCGAAAATCACCGGCTTCCGACAGTCACCGTACGCCTGTTGATTCAAGGTGCGGGCGCGTTGAACGATCCTGCGGATCTGCCTGGTCTGGCCAACCTCACGGCGGCCATGCTCAAGGAAGGCACTGCTACGCGGTCGAGCAAACAGATCGCCGAGGACATCGAGCGGCTGGGCGCGACCATCAATGTTAGTGCGCCGTTCGGCGGCGACACCGCCACGCTGACCGCATCCGGCTTGAGCGACAACCTGGGCGAGTGGATGCACCTGGCGGCGGATATTCTGCTTCATCCCACGTTTCCTGAGAGCGAGCTGGCCAAGTTGAAGCAACGCCTGCGGATTCAGCTACAGCAGCAGCGCTCATCCCCGATGTTCCTGATCCAAGAGCGATTCAATCGCGCCGTGTATGGCAATCATCCTGCGGCGGTCACCTCGGCCACCACGGAATCCATCGACAAGATTACGCCCGAGCTGCTTGCGAAATGGTACAAAGAGCGCTACGTTCCTCAAAATGCGATTCTCGCCGTCGCGGGCGACGTGCGCGCGGCGGACCTGGCGCAAATGTTTAATGGCATGCCGTCTTGGGAGCCCAGCGACAGCAAGGTCGTGGCGCCGCAGCCCACTAAAGCTGCCGGCGGCCGCAGAATTTATGTTGTGGACCGGCCTGGATCGGTCCAGACCGCTATCTTTCTGGGAAATATTGCCGTGGCGCGAACCGATCCGGATTATGTGCCCCTGGTTGTGATGGACAAGATCGTTGGTGGCGGCGCGTCGGCTCGCTTGTTTCTGAACCTCCGCGAGGAGCACGGCTATACTTACGGCGCCTACAGCATGTTGGTCGCGCGCAAATTCGCCGGCCCGTGGATTGCCGAAGCGAGCATGCGCACCGATGCCACCAGCGGGGCAATGACCGAATTCATGAACGAGATCAATCGCATTCGCGACAAAGCCGTGCCTGAATCGGAACTGGAGGAATCGAAGCGCGCCATCGTGGCCGGCTTCGCGCTGTCGCTCGAGGACCCGGGCCAGTTGCTGGATTACGCGATCACACAGAAGATCTATGGTCTGCCGGCGGATTATTGGGACACTTATCCGGCCAAAATCATGAACGTTACCGCCGAGCAAGTGCAGCGGGCCGCAAAACAGTATGTAGTCCCGGACGCCTTGCAGATCGTGGCGGTCGGTGACGCCAGCAAGATCAAGCCCGTGCTTGAAAAATACGGCGTCGTCGAAGTTTACGACACACAGGGGAAGAAGCGCGCCGAATAGTCGCCAATTGTAGGGCGGACCCCATGGTCCGCACGGGACGCCCTCGTCCCGCTCTCGCCTCATAGGCCGGCCAGGGGTTCGCAGCGGCATTAGGCAGAATGCCTGTGGCACAAAGCCAAGAAGCCTGTGATACAACTCAAAGCGTGGATTATCGCATCGAACACGACACCATGGGCGAGGTGCGGGTTCCCGCCGATGCTCTCTATGGCGCGCAAACGCAGCGGGCCGTCGAGAATTTCCCCATCAGCAGGCTGCGCTTCCCCCGGGCTTTTATCCGCGCGTTGGGCCTGATCAAGAGTGCGGCTGCGCAGGTCAACGGGCGCCTGGGCGAGTTACCCGCCGATCTTGCGGCGGCGATCGAAAAGGCTGCTGAAGAGGTTGTCGCGGGCAAGTACGACGATCACTTTGTCGTCGACATTTTCCAGACCGGCAGCGGCACTTCCACCAATATGAATGCGAATGAGGTGATCGGCCGCTTGGCCAAGGCGCATCCTAACGACCATGTGAATCGCGGGCAATCGAGCAACGATGTGATTCCATCGGCCATTCACATAGCCGCCGCGCTGCTGGCTCACGAAGAGCTGCTGCCCGCGATGGAAGGCCTGCAGGCTTCGCTGCGCAAGAAAGCCGAAGAATTCAAGAGCATCATCAAGATTGGCCGAACCCATCTGCAGGACGCAGTGCCGATGCTGCTCGGCCAGGAGTTCGGCGGTTACGCCGCCCAGGTGGAGCAATGCATCGGCCGTGTGCGCGTCGCGCTCGAAGGACTCGACGAACTGCCGCTCGGAGGCACCGCCATCGGTACCGGCCTGAACGCGATCCCCGGATTTGCAGCCGCCACCATCGCTGAAATCAGAACGCGAACCGGCCTGCCTTTTCGCGAAGCTTCCAATCATTTCGAAGCCCAGGCTGCCAAAGATGCCGTCAGCTTCCTGAGCGGCGCGCTCAAGACTTACGCGATTGCGTTGACTAAGATCGCCAACGACATCCGTTGGCTGGGGTCCGGACCGCGCTGTGGATTCGGCGAGCTCAAACTTCCCGAGACGCAGCCCGGATCGAGCATTATGCCTGGTAAGGTAAATCCGGTAATCGCCGAAAGCTTGCTGATGGCGTGCGCGCAGGTAATTGGATATGATGCAACGATTACCTGGTGCTGCGCCGCCGGCAACTTCGAGCTGAACGTGATGATGCCCGTCATGGCTTATGATCTGATCGAATCGATCGAGCTGCTGGCGGCTGGTTCGCGCAACTTCGCCCGGCGCTTGATTGAAGGCCTGGAGGCAGATGCCCAGCGAGCTTCCGGATATGTTGAACAATCACTCGCCATGTGCACGGTGCTCGCGCCGGTGATCGGATATGAAAAGGCGGCGGCCATCGCCAAGGAGGCTTACCGCAGTGGACGGACTGTTCGCGAAGTCGCGCGTGAAACGAGCGGCATCCCGGATGGTCGTCTGAACGAACTGCTGGACCCGCGAAGTCAAACGGGCACAACTTAACGCGGAGACCAAAGTGCCGAATCCGGATCAGGAACGGATGGACGCGCTGTCTGAGGCGATCCTGCGGTTGCTTCGCAGGCACGAGCAGATTGACCAACGGCTGGCACGAGTGGAAGCGGCGCTAAACCTTTCTCCCGTTGTTCCAGAACCTGCCCCGCGCCCGGCACCAGAATCGGCTCCGCCTCCGCCCGCGTCCCTACCCGTACCCTTGACAGCGCCGCCGCCCCCACCTCCGCCTCGAGTCCTCGAAACCAACATCGGCCTCACGCTGGTGAATCGCATCGGCGTGGTGACGTTGGTGCTGGGCATTGCATTCTTCTTCAAATGGGCCGTCGATAATCAGTGGATCGGGCCGGCCGGTCGAGTGACTCTGGGATTGATCGCCGGACTTTCGGCGCTGGGGGTAGCGGACTTCCTCTGGAGAAAAAGCCAGCGAATCTTCGCGCAGGGCGTCACCGCGATCGGGCTGGGAATCTTGTACCTCGCCGTGTACGCCGCATTCGGCTACTACCAGCTAATTCCACAGAGCCTCGCATTCGCGTCTATGATCGCGATTACCATGCTGGCGGTCGCCCTGGCTTTGCGTTACGCATCGGTCGCGGTGGCCATGCTGGGCCTGGCTGGCGGCTACCTGACACCGATTGTTCTCAGCACCGGTGAAGACCATCCCTGGTTCCTATTTAGCTACCTACTATTGCTCAACATCGCGGCGCTGGTGTTGGCTCGAATGCGGGCGTGGCGGCCGCTCGAGATCCTGAGTCTGGCAGCTACGGCAGTCATTTACTGGGCCTGGTTCGTGCAGCAGTTCAAGCCAGAAAAACAGTTCGTCGCCACCTCCTTCGTGCTGGCCTATTACGCGCTTTTTTGTGAGGCGCAGGTGCAGCCGCTCTTTCTGGTAGCCCAAATTATGGCGGCAGCCGCCATCAGCCTAATCTGGACTGATTCACCCGGGATCTACCTTTTTCTGAGCTTGACGCTCGCGTTTTCGGGATTGCTGGTGGCCGATGTAAGGCGCATCCGGGGCGCGGCGGGCATTAGCTTTACCGCTTTCTGGATATTTTATGGTTTGTGGATGCCGGCTGCGCATTCCCCACGCCCGGTCGCCACGCTTTTCTTCGGAATAACGTGCGCTTTCTTATTGTTCTCGGCGTGGACACCATGGCGATCGATTTATCGACGGCAAAGTGCGACAGCCGAAGACCTCAGCTTCCTGGCGCTCAACGGAGCAGCTTATTTCACCGCTTCCTATGCTTTGCTCAGGATCGATTATCACCAATGGATGGGTGTTCTCGCGGTCGCCATCGCAGGAATCCATTTAGCACTGGCACGCTGCATGCGGCGCTCTCAGAGTACGCACCCAATGACGCTGTCGTTAGGAGTTGCTATTGCGTTGCTGGTCCTCGCCGCTCCGATACAATTCACGGCCTACCGCATTACGATGGCGTGGTCGCTCGAATTTCTGGCCGTCGCCTGGATCGCGCTGCGGACCCGAAATTCGTTGCTGGGATTCGCCGCGATTCTGATCTCCGCTTTGGTCTGGGCGCGGCTGCTCACTATTGATTCCTGGATCTATAGCGATGCACAGTCCTACACACTGATCTGGAACGCTCGTTTCTTGACGTTCGTCACTGCGGCCGTATGCTCCTGGCTGGCGGCCTATTGGAGCAAGCCGGATCCCAGCGCTCTGATCGAATACAGCGCGGGCCATGTGATTATGCTTTGGGGCTTGAGCCTGGAAGACCTCGGCTGGGCGGCGCGGACGTCGACTCCTGCAAATCTCGTCAGCGTCGAAACCGTATCGATTTCCATTCTCTTTGCGGTCTACGCTGTGATACTGGTAAGCGCCGGAGTGGCCACGCGCACCGCCATCAACAGGATCGCCGGCCTGGTTCTCATGGGATTGGTGGTCGTCAAGTTGTATCTATTTGATGTCTGGCAAGTCGGACGAGTGTACCGGATCTCCGCCTTTGTGGCCTTAGGCGCGCTGCTTCTGGCGACGTCGTTCCTTTACTCCCATTTTCGGACGGTCATCGAAAGTTGGTGGAAGAATGACCAGACCGCGTTGTAGCTAAGCCACGCTGCTGCTGGCGGCAGTTCCAATCGCCGTTTCTTCCCGTACTTTGTGGCCTCGCGGCGGCGAAACGATCAGAGGCAGTATCGTCGCAATCGTCATCATACCGGCGATCAGATAAAGCGCCTGAGTGTAGCCGCCCGTCGATTCACGCAAATAGGCGAACAGCAGCGGACCCAAGGCTGCCGGGAACGCCCAGGGCAGCAGCATCAAGCCAAAAATCGGTCCGACATTGCGGGGACCGAAATAGTCCGCCGCGAAAGCCGGAGTGATTCCGTACGCGCCTCCATAACACATCACGATGATGAACGTAACCACGGTGAGAAGCGTGGGCGAAGCGATGTAGTGGTAGGTCCAAAACAGCACGGCCTGCAGCAGATACATGGTAAAGAACGCGGTGCGCCTGGAGGTGAGGTCGGAAATCCAGGACCACAACACGCGGCCGACGCCATTACCGATGCTGATGACTCCGACCAGAGTGGCCGCCGTCGCGGCGCTCAGTTTCCCTATTTCCTGGAAGATCGGTGCGGCTTGGGACACGACCGATAGTCCCGCCATGGTGTTAATGGACATTAGACCGCAGAGCGCCCACCACTGCCAGGTCCGCAGCGCCTCGCCCAGTGTGAAGTCGCGACTGCATCGCTGGGACAATTGTGCAGCGGTCGGCTGCCAGCCAGCCGGGTGCCAGCCCTCGGGAGGATTGTGCATGAAAAGCGCCGCCAGGACAGCAACTGCGCCGTACGCAATCCCGAGATAGGCGAACGTCGGCATCAGCCCCACGCTTTGCATCAGCTTACCAGCCGCCGGCGCGGCAACGAGGGCACCGGCGCCAAAACCTGCGACCGCGATGCCGGTGATCAAGCCGCGGCGTTCAGGAAACCATTTGACGAGAACGGCTACGGGAACTATGTAACCCAGACCCAGTCCGAGCCCACCGATCACGCCGTAGGACAGGTACAGCAGCCACAATTTGTGGGCGGAAAGGCTCGCCAGAAATACGCCGCCGCCCCACAGGAGCCCGCCGGCCACCGCGACAATCCTGGGGCCGCTTCGGTTCATCCAAAGCCCACCGAGGACGGCTGCGCAGCCCAGAACAAACCAACAGATCGTAAAAGTTGAAGAAACCTGAGCGATGCTCCACCCGAATTCCTTGACCAGGGGGATGCGAAATACACTCCAGGCGTAGGCCGCCCCTAAAGCCATTTGCAGGCATACCCCGGCGACTGCGATCCACCACCGATTCATTGAGGGCATAAGGTCTCCCGTTAACCGCCTCCGAGTAACTCCCCGCTCCAGTAGTTTATCCCATAAGGGCAGCGCTAGGCTTCGGCAGGCGCGGTTAGGGCTGCTTGCGGTGGAAAAACTTCTGTTTCATATCAGGCCAGAATTCCGGCAGGATATTCGACAACGCGGAGGAAACTAAGCTGGTGCCCAAACGCACTGCAACCACCTCTCCGCTGACGCTGCTGTCAGGGTAGTAGGCATTCGACAGAGCGATGCCCATGGCCATTCCGAAAATGCCGGAATTGTTGAAGCGTGTTTTGCCCGCATCCGTTCGGGTGACTACAACTCGGCTCAGGGCGTAACCCAGGCGTGGCCAAAACCGGTATTCCGGGCCTCTGCGAAAGTAGCGAGGATCTTCGTGCAGCAACGGTGACAGGACAGCATCACTGAAAAAATTCTGGGTTGTGACGTCGGCTATCGCGGCGCCGAAACGCTCGGCGTACGGCCCGGACCCTTGGCCATACTTGGGGTGATCGTTGTCCGCTTGGGACAGCGCCGCACCCGCGGCTGAGGATACTGCAATGAACGGATCGAATGTCTCCTTCGCGAACAGTTCGAACTTCTGTTTAACCGTGAGCGGGGCGATGTTCTTTTCCGGATTGGCAACGGTCTGATAATTCGGGATGACTCCGAAAATGCGGTCGTTAGTCAGTGGCGAGGAAGGTTGCTCGGAAGGATCAGCCGCCTGGTCCGATGGCGACTGCGGAAACAATGAGCACGCCGATAGCAATAGCAATATTGCTAAAACACACTGCATCAGTGCTATGACGGATGCCAAGGGCCATCAGTTACAGGGATACTGGAAACGGATGGAAATCCTGTTTCTTGACCAGTTCAGCGTGATGGGAGGGGCTCAAATTTGCCTGCTGGACGTTCTGGATGCAGTGGAAAAGCGCGACTGGCACGCCCATATTGCTCTTCCTGGAGATGGCCCGCTGGCGGAACAGGTGCGCTCGCGAGGCTTAGCCGTCGACAAAATTCCATGCGGACCGTATCGATCCGGGTCCAAAAGCCTCGGCGACTTTTTTCAGCTTCCTCTCGACGTCTGGCGGCAGAAACGGATGCTCACCGAGTTGATAAACCCTAAGCAAGTCGACCTGGTCTATGTCAACGGACCGCGCTTGTTACCGGCTGCGGCGCTGGCAGCTCACGATCGCGTTCCGGTACTATTTCACGCCCATAGTCGGCTCAATCAGGGCTATGCCGCGGGTCTGGCCGGTTGGAGCATCCGGCATTCTGACGCAACCGTAGTCGCGTGCAGCAACTATGTCGCGCGGCCGCTGGGCCAGTACGTAAAGAAGCTTAAACTGCATGTGATTCCGAACGGCACGCCGGACGCTGGCTTCCGGGAACGCGCGTTCGGCCCCGCAAGGAGCTGGCGCATCGGTCTGATCGGGCGCATCAGTCCCGAGAAGGGCCAAGCCGAGTTTCTGCAGGCGATTTCGATGCTCGCGCCGGCGTTCCCCGCTGCGAAGTTCGTGATCTGTGGCGCGCCCATCTTACCAGCCGGCAAATATCTCGACTTCGTAAGCGAGCTGGCGCGCGGACTGCCCGTAGAGTTCCTGGGATGGCGGGATGACATTGCATCCGTGCTGGCCGGACTCGATCTCCTGGTAGTTCCGTCGAAGGATGAAGGTATGGGGCGCGTAATAGTGGAAGCATTTTCGGCGGGTGTTCCAGTCGTAGCTTTCGCCACCGGCGGCATACCGGAAGTGATTACCGGCAACGAGACAGGGTTCCTGGTTCAAGAGGCTACGCCCGACGCGCTGGCGGCGCGAATCCGCGCAATCATCCTGAGCGATGCCGAGACCGTCCGCCGGGTTGTAATCAACGCGCGCCGGAGTTGGGAGCGGTCCTATGCGGTGTCGAGCTATCAGAGCCGCATCATGCAGGTGGTGGAGCAGCTGGGTTTCGCTTGGCGAGCAGAACACGAAATAGCAGCGCCGCCAGCGCGCAAATAATGGCAGCGGCAACCAGCACCGGCGGATATCCGAAGCGCGCGAGCATCCTGCCGGCAATCGCCGCTACAATAGCCTGCGCCGCAAACGTCACCAGAAAATTGAGAGCCGATGCATTGCTCCGTTCTTCCGCCGGCACGCCATCCATCAGGAACGTGAACATTCCCGGCTCGGTCATGTATTGCGACATGGTGTAAGCCGCGAATGCCAAGCCGGCGCTCAACGGACCGGCTGCGCTAGACAACCCCAGCAGCGCGAGGGCGGTTGCGAATTGCATGCCGGAAACTCCGCGTGTTAAGCCGAATCTCCTTAGCACGACCGGCGCCATCAGGACCGCGCCCGCCTGTGCCACATGTGCGGCCGAGAACAGTGATCCGATCTGTTCTACCGGCATGCGGAGCCTGGAGAAAAAAACGTTGAAGAACGGATTGAATATTCCAATCCCCAGGTTCCATGCCGCGATGGCGACCAGGAAGCGGAACGTCAGAGGGCTGGGCCGATAAAACCTTCGTGGACTGGGAGGCGGGGCAGCGATCTTGACTCGCGAGAGCGGCCAGACGGCGAACAGCACCAGCGCGCATCCGGCCAGCAGCGCCCCGCGGTACGATTCGACGCCCGAGGCCGCCAGGTGAAGTTGCGCAACCCAGCCCGGCAGGCGTCCGGCAACAAGTCCGCCCAAAAAGCCAATCAAGATGCCAGTCGAGAATATAAGGCTGAAGGCCACCGGGCGATTCTTCTCGACCGTGAGTTGTGCGACGGCTGGCGAAAGACATACCGCCCAGGCAGCGGTCACGATACCAGCCGCACATGCGAGCGCGAGCAAGGCCGGCGCCGGTGTTATGCAGGTGCGCAGAGCGGCAATAAAGGCGACTGAAACAAAGCACACAGCCAGCGTATTGCGAAGCCCGAAGCGCCGGATAGCCAGAGCGCTCAAGAGCGAGCCGGCAATGCTGCCCACTGTCATCGCGCTCGCCACCAAGCCGAGGAAGTCTTCGCGGAATCCCAACTGGAACAGGTAGAGATTGTAGAGCAAAAAGAAAATGAATAGTCCGAAGTTGAACAAAAAGAAAGCAGAGTAGAAGCGCCAAAACTGGACGCCCAGCCGTGGGACCGTCACGAACCAGCGCACTGCGCTCCACCCGACCGATGGCATGGCGCCCAGATGATAGCGGGCGCGAGAAACTAAATAACTCTGGTACTGGCGCGCCGAGGCTGGATCGACGCGCGGCGGCAGTTGCTGCGGCAGCAGTCTGCGCCGTAACAGAGACAGTCGGTCGGCGGAAGATTCGAGGAGGCTCCAGTGCAGCCACAGCTCGTCTTTATTTGGATGAAAAATCCGGGCGAGTGGGGACAGGGAATACATCTCCATCCACTGCGCGACCTTTTTCGGAAGCCGCTCGATCTGCTGGGATGCGGCATCCGGCATCCGGCAATTAAACCACCGCTGCGCGAGGGCGAACGAGATCGCCTCCAGACGCCGTAGCGATTCGGGGTGCCATTCCACCCACGCACTCCATAGAGACTCGTCCTCTGAATTGTGATGAAGGAAGGAAGCCAGTTCGTAAACATGGGAAGGCCGCAGGTCTCCGCGCAGCAAGTGGCGAAGCAAATGCAGCGCCGAATTTGCCAACGCGTCCACTGGGTGCAAGGCAGTATATTGCAGCCCATCGAGCTCGCGTTTCTGCCGCCGCGCCCAGAAATCCGCGAGGCCTTCCGGCCCGAAACGTTCGGTCTGCTCATCCCACAGGCGAAAATGTAACTCCAGCGAAAGAGGCATCTCGACGTCGAAGTAATCGCCCCGCCACTGCCAGCCCGTTCTACGAATCATGACAGGCAGGTGATCGATAGGATGGCGTTCGAAGCCGGATGCGGGTTCATATCCGAGGTCGAGTGCGACGTCGCGCGCCTGAAGCACGTCCTTCTGGCGAAACAACAGATCGAGGTCGCTCTGCCAGCGGCGTCGGGGATTATCGACGAAATGCGGGCAATGACTGAAGCCTTTCAGAACCGCAAATTCCAACCCTTCGGCTTCGAACGCGGCAGCGAGTTCCTGAAAAGTGATCTTGGTTCGCTGCCACCGCTCGGCATTGCACGCAAGATTTTTGTCTGTGCGGCAGCGCACCCAGTCCGGCAAATGATCGCGGCTGATCAGGCCGAGCGGCAGCGTCAGTTGTGCACGGTCCGCGAACGCGAGCGCTTTCTTCCATTCTTCATCGGAAAGCCCTGAGAGGGCCACTGGGTCGGGTGATGAGAACTGCAGCGCCTCGAGCACCGCTCGCGCGTAAGCCGGGATGCGTGCGTTGAATCGGCTCAGAAATCGAATCTTAAAGCAAATTGCATGCGCCGTGGGTCGCCCGCCGAAAACGCCTTGCCGAAGAACGGCCCGAAATCGGGATAGGGGCCCGGGATTCCGATGTTGGGATGATTGAGCAGGTTGAAGGTTTCAGCGCGAAATTCGATTGTCTTCCGCTCTCTTACGGCGAACCGCCGATGCAGCGCGACGTCCACCACAGCGTTGCCCGGCCCCGGCAGGATATCTCGGCCAGCATCGCCGAACGTGTACGGCGCCGGTGTCGAGAACGCGGCGGCATTGTAAAAATGGTCTGCGTTGCGCTGCCCGCTCGGCAGCAGCACGGTTTGTCCCAGAACAACATTAGGACGATTCGGCGTGCCGGAGTTGGCAATGTCAGTCGCGAAGTAGACCGGATTTAAAGGCGTGCCATCCTGGAAAGTCAGGTTGCCGCTGAGCTGCCAATTCTTCAGGACCGGCCGCAATACCGGCGCACTCGGAAATGAGTAAACGTAGCCGGCGCTCAACCTGCGACGTACATCGAAGAAAGAAAGTCCGCGTTCGAGGTGCAGATTGCGCTCGTCCTGCGCGCCGAAGCTTTCAAACTGGCCTGGAATCTGAGTGTCCGCGTCATCGATGGATTTCGCCCAGACGAAGCTGGCCAGGAACGACAGCCTGCCGGTGAACCGCTTCTCGGCCTTGATCTGAAGCGAATGATAGATGGAATTAGCGATGTGCTGGAGCTGAAAGATGGTCCCGAGTTCAGGGAATGTTCTGAGCGATTGGAGATCGCCTGGCCGGGGTGGAAGATCGGCCCCCGTTTCGACCTGCGCCGGAGTGTTGAAACGGCGGAATAATCCCAGATCGGTACCCTTCGTTCCGACATAGGCGATTTCAAATAGCGTGCTTCCCGGCAATTCATGTTGGATGCTGGCGGACCACTGCTGAACGTAGGGTGTCGGTGCATGCTGGTCGATCCCGTAATAGCTCGGAAAACCCGTCGACGAAGTTTGTGGGAAACCGTTCTCCAAAGTCAGGACCGGCTGCAAGCCACCCGGCTCGTTATTTTGGTTCAATATTCCATTGCGCACCAGATCGTACGCTTCGATGGCGATCTCAGGGCTGTAAAAAATCCCGTAGCCGGCGCGGAACACGGTTTCACGCGAACTCTTTAGGAGATGCGGCAGCCGTGCAGCCAGCCCGATACGCGGAGCGAAGTCTTTATAATCCGGCGACGTTACGGTGTTCACGCGGCGAAGCACCGGCGCATTGGGCAGAGTCGAATAATCGAGATTCAGCAGATTACCGCGATCCTCGCTAAACGGCGCGAAATAATCGTAGCGCAGTCCAGCGGATATGCTGATACGCGGAGTGATGCGCCAATCGTCCTGCACGAAAGCGCCGTAGGTGTTCTGGCGGAGATAAGCCTGGGCTGATCCCACCTCGCGCTGCGTCTGATTGGGAAAGCCGAGCAGGAAATCCGCGAATGCATCGCCGGTGGTATTCGGGTTCGTGGGATCCTGCGTGTAAGCGCCGTTGAAAATGAAATTCCCGCGCGCGAACTGGCTCTGCAGATAGGCCATGGTGAAGTGGGTGAATTGAAAGCCGGCCTTCCAGGTGTGACGGCCCTGGGTTCGCGAGAAGGTTGACGAAAAGTACGAAGTATTGTCGCGCTGCACCTGCGGCAAATTCGACGAATCTTGCACCATTTCGTAATCGGTCACAGTCAGAGCAGGTAGCCCATAAGTAAACGGATCGCTGGCCAGGCCGTTTATTCCGAGATTGCCGAGCACGTTGCTGCCAAACGCGCTGACCGGAAGATCGAATACTCGAAGCCTGGTGAAGGAAAAGTGGGTTTCGTTCACCCAGGATGCGCCGGTTAATGTGTGTCCGATGGATGCCTGTTGCGCGCGTAAGCTCTCAGACGTCGGAAGCGCGGGAAACGAGCCCGCCAGCAGAGTACGTTCGTCGTTGATGGTGTAGCGTGCAAAAAGCCGGCTGCGTTCCCCCCAAGCGTGATCCACCCGCATCGATCCGTTGTCGCTGTGATCGCGGTTGGGCGTCGAATCCACGTAATCGTCGCCGTTCGACAATTGAGCGTTGGGCAGCGGTTCGAACAGTGTAAGATATTGCGAAGCCGCCCGGTCGAGGCGGCTGGCGGGAATTATGTTGCCGGCAAAAGGCAGACGGCTGCCGGAGGAATCGAGGCTGAGTGGATCGAAAATCGGAGAGCCTCCGGAAAAATCTCCACCGCGCACCGTCGCGTTGGGCACCAGGTGCTGAGTAGAGCTGGCTGAGCGGCTGCGCAGTCCTTCGTAAGACGCGAAGAAGTACGTGGAACGAGCCAGCGGGCCACCCAGTGTCGCTCCGTACTGGTTTTGCCGGAAGACGCCGCGCGGCAGTCCGGGCACGTCAAAAAAACCGCGGGCATCGGTTGCTTCATTGCGCAAGAATTCGAACGCGTTTCCGTGAAACTGCGGGCTCCCCGATTTGGTGACGACATCGATCACCGCGCCCCCGGATTGCGCGAATTCCGCCGGCGCGAGCGAGGTTTGAATCCGAAACTCCGATACGGTCTCCATCAACGGGACCACAGCGATCGAAAAGACATTGCGATCGGTGTTGTACGATCCGTCCAGGATGTAGCTGTTCCCCGTGGACCGCGCGCCATTGACCGGGGCATTGAACGCGACCGCGCCGCGATTTCCCTGCAGGTCGTTGATGATATCGTGCGTGAATCCGCCCAGCTGCCGCGGAATAGCACCCGGGCCTAATGTCACCAGCGTGATGATATTTCGGCCTAGCAATGGTAGCGACTCAATAAAATCCGAGCCGAGTTGATAGCCTTCCGAAGGCTCGTCGGTTTGTAGCGGAGAAGTACGGGCGGTGACTGTTACAGTGTCGTGCGCCGAGCCCACGCGCAGATCGAAGTCTAAACGGGCCTTCTGATCGACTTCGACAAAAAAGGGCGACACCGTCACCGTTTGGAAACCATCGTGTTGCGCTGTAACGGTGTACGCCCCGGGAAGAAGATCGTCAATGCGATAGCTGCCGAAGTCGTTGGTAACGGCGCTCCGCGAAAAGCCAGTCTGATTGTTACGCGCTTGAATGGCAGCGCCGGCCACCGACGCTGCTTTTTCATCGCGCACGTCGCCGAGCAGACTTCCGGACGAAACTTGTCCCCAGCCGCAAACAGCGATGCCCATTGAAAGTAGAACGAATTTCAACAACCCTAACCTCCGGAGTCCACCAACTGTTCGAGCCGCTTGATGGCATCGCCGCAGTTAGCGTAAGACAGTTCCCAAAGGCCGGCGCCGAGCAAGCGCTGATAACAGTGCGCTTGAGCGTTCCTCACTTCGTTCGACCCAAAATTCACAAAGCGCTCGGACCAGGCTTGCATCTGATCCTTGGAGTAGTGTCGCAGGCGCGCTGCGCCGGAACGATGGCGATCGAGCATAACCACGTGTTCGATCGTTGCCCCAGAGGCGATTGCAATGGGTAAATCGCGAGTGAACAATTCCATTCCGATCTTCCCGTTCGGCCGCGTGATAAGGAGCTGGTCCGCTAGCTCCGGAAATAACTCCCGAGCGTCTTCGCGAAACCGGATGGTGTGTGGATTCCCGATCGCATAACGGTCCGATCGGTCTCGCATCAAGAACGTTCCGTCGTCGCTTACGTATGTCCATCCGGCCCGAGCACAGGCATACGCCAGCGTGCTCTTACCGGCGAGCGATTCGCCGCACAAAAGCACTCCACAACCGCCCCGAACAATCAAGGCTCCATGCACCGGCGCCAGCGCGAGCTGCGCGGCCATCATCATCGCGGCCGGAGTCAAAAAGCGATAGCGCAGAGTATCGTAATCGGAAGCCACCTCCGGCGTGATCCAGCCGAACGAATAGGCCCGCTGGAAATCGCACGTCAGGAAGTTGTCTGCATTGGCGATGACCGTCAGCAGGTGCTCACGCGAAAGGATATTCGACTTCGCAAGCAGCGGCTCCGCCTCGGTGGTTTGTCTGACGCCCAAGGCAAGATGCATGGGTGCGATGTCGAAACTTTGCTGAAACAGGCCCCAGGTTTCCGACGCAGCTTCGATCACTCGACACGAGTTGGTTTGCACTTCGAGTGGAAATCCGAGCGGATAATACAGCCGTCGATGGCCCATCTCAAACTTCGATAGCACCGGATCTTCGACAGCTTGCTGAAGGATGACTGATTGAGGCATAAATCAGGACGTTTCGTTGTCAGCTTACGCGATCATTCGCGGTAATGCCAGTGGAAGCGGCGCTCTCACTGGAGAATTTACAAGAAAGGTACAAACTAGAAACAAGCCGGGTGCCAAAGCCGGCCAGCGCGATTCCTACGACACCCCACCAGCGCATGAACAGCAAGTCCAGCACCACGGTGAGCAGTAGACTGAGCGCGGCTACACGATACAGCAGGCGGTTCGCCTTGCGCGCGGAACTCAGCCGGATTTCGAGCGCCAGCAGCACCGCGATCGGAAGCTGCAGTAGCGCGGCTCTCTGTACCGTCGATACCAAATGCGTTGTGGCCGCATCGAACGCCCCTTTCTGAAACAGGCTGCGGATGATCGGCTCGGAAAAATAGATGAACCCAACCGTAACGGGAAGAATCACGGCCAGCACAAAAAGGCCGTAGCTTCGGAGGGCGCGGCGAAGAGTTGCCGGTTGCCCCTGCACGGCAATCGCGGAAATGTGCGGCAGCACCGCTGTGCCCATGGCCGTGGGGCCAATCACTACCAACACTCCCAGTAGGCGCGTGCCGTAGCTCAACGCAGCGACGCTTCCTGAGCCCAGCCGTGCCGCCAGGCTTTGGTCCACCAGCGCCGATCCGGTCATCACCAAAGTGATCGCCACCAGTGGCGCATATTGCGCGGCCACCTGGCGTAACGCGGGCGAGATGCCCGACCAACGCGGAACGATAGCGTAACCCAATCGCTTGACGCCGGCGCCGGCCAGGATCGCCTCTAGCGTCCCACCGGTCAAGGTCGCTACAGCGAGCGCCAGCACGCTGTATTGTCGGCCGGCAGTTGCGAGAGCGAATATCGATACCAGCGGCGTGATAGCGGGGACAGCTGCCGAGTACGCAAAGTGATGTTCCGAGTTGAGCACCGCGCGCCAGGTGCATGCCAACCCGCTCAACGGGACGACCGCGATCATCAGCAGCAGAAGTCGCCGGGTGTAGGCCAATTTCCCCGCAGGAAAACTGGACGCCACTAACGGAAGAAGCAGGGCGGACGCGGCAGCCACAACCCCGGCAGCGAGCAATAGTCCGGCTCCCGCCGCCGCCAGCGTCGTTCGATAAAGCTGTTCAGCCGCTTCCTTGCCGCGCTTCTCTCGCACCTCGATCAACGTCGGAATCAGCGCCGAGTCGAGCGGCCCGGCAAACATGTCGATGAAAAACGAGGGCAGCAGAAAAGCGATGAGATAGGCATCCATCGCATCGCCCGCGCCGAATAATCGCGCCGCCAGGATCAACTTCACTGCGCCAGCTAGTTTCGCTGCCGACGTCCAGCCGCCAACCGTAACTGTGTCGGCGAGCATTCGCCAAGTGGTGAGGCGCCGTGGCGATGCGGTGCTGCTCTTTTCGAGCGCCGGATTCATAGGCTCGCCGAGCGTGGCATACTTCCTACGATAGTCCACTCCGTCAAACATGCGCGCCGCGATCGTCCATTATTGGCTGCTGAACATGCGTGGAGGCGAGAAAGTTGTGGAGGCGCTGTGTGACCTGTTGCCGGAGGCCGACATCTTCACCCTGTTCTACGATCCGGATCGTATATCGCCCGCCATTCGCTCGCATCGCGTTCGGCCTTCCTTCCTACAGCCTTTTCGAAAGCACTACCGATCGCTGCTTCCATTGATGCCGATGGCGCTCGAAAGTTTCGATCTTCGAGATTACGATTTGGTGGTCAGCAGCGAGTCGGGACCCGCCAAAGGTCTGATCCTATCCTCCACCACGCGGCATGTCTGTTACTGCCACACACCCATGCGATATCTTTGGGATCTTTATCCGGCCTATCGCAATGAGTGGATCCAATCCAGGCTGAAACGCGCGATCATGGCGCCGTTCGCCAACTATCTGCGGCTGTGGGATTTTGCCACTGCCGCGCGCGTCGATGATTTCGTCGCTAACAGCGCCAACGTCCGGCGGCGGATCTGGAAAACCTACCGGCGCGAGTCCGTCGTAGTCCATCCACCCGTCGCTGTCGAGCAATTTTATTGGAAGCCTTCTGAAGATTACTACTTCATCGTTTCCGAATTGGTCCCTTACAAGCGGCTGGATGCGGCGGTTCGCGCCTTTGCTAAGACCGGCCGCAAGCTCCGCATTGTGGGCGACGGACCCGAGTTTCGATCGTTGCGGCGGATGGCCACTGGCAACGTGGAGTTCTGCGGCCGAGTCAGCGATCAGGATTTGCTCGAATTATACGCGCGCTGCCGGGCATTCCTGATGCCGGGCGAAGAGGATTTCGGCATCACCGCCGTGGAAGCGTTGGCCAGCGGCAAGCCCGTAATCGCTCTGGGTCGGGGCGGTGCGGTTGAAATCGTTCCGGCCGCTGAGCCAATGGGCGGACTGCTCTACCACCATGCCACCGAGGCTGGCCTGCTCAAGGCGATTGAATTGTGGGAGAGCCGCGAGGAACAG
>DATHOT010000233.1:0-3878 GCA_035484655.1 Bryobacteraceae bacterium
CGGGCCGGGACAAAGCGCCTATCTGATCGCCAGCGGAACCGCGGGCGCGAATCCGGGCTGGAACGTGATAGCAGGCACCTGTACGGTTGCGCCTTCCGGGAACCCGGTCACGGTGACGCCGCCGGCTGGAAACGGCGTCCATCACTGCGAGATCGAAGGCTCCATCACCTTGCCGGGCGGCCATAGCGGTGTCAGCAAGACCTTCGATTGGCCATCGTTCTTCATTTCAGCGGTCCCGGATCGCGTAACTCCGCATCAGTTGGTCAGCCTGACAACCCAGCCGGCGTCGATCGTCAATTGGAGCATTTCCGCTCCGGTGGCTTACTCGCGCTCCCTGCCCGGGCCCAGCAGCCAACTCGAAACGCCGGTCGAGCCATCCGTTTGCCAGCAGGAAGTGTGGACGTTTCGCGGCCAAAATCCAGCAGACGCGAGCGATTACTCAGAAGCCAATATCACCGTCGGCTGTCCACTGGGCATGGTCTGGCATTCCATGGCCGGAGTCGAGCAAGGGCAGGCCTCCGGCTCGAATCGCATTCTTCGTTTGTTCGTCGATCTGGGTGTCGATTTCCCTTTTCCGTACCGCCATAATTCCCAGTCCGCCGCTGAAGACGGTTTCTTCGGACGCCGGCTCCGGTTCTGGTCGAATTTACGGCTGACCAGCGCGCCCCGGCAGTTTGATACCACGCTCGCCAACGCGATTCCGGCCATCGACGGCGTTATCCAGAATGCAACGCTGAGCAATGTCGCCCAGGCCGTGGAGTTGGTAGGGGGTCTGGAATACCGTCTGGCTGAGACGGCCGACGCGCACTTCAGCATTGGCGGCACGCGCGAACGATTTGCATTTCATGCCATCGCTGCCGCGGGCCTCACGTCCGCCTTCGACTACGGAACACCGGTCACGCTCTACAGAGACATCCGGTCGCCGGATTCCTCCCCGCAATACTATGCGATTATTAGCCCCACCAACCTTTCATCGTATCCGGGCCAATATTACGCGGGCTTCCGCTGGAAAACGTTCTGCTTCGACGGCAACGACCATCTGCTCAACATCGCACCCAGCACCATCGATATGCTGTTCGGTCAGGAAGCCGCCGGCTCGCGGCCCGGCTTCGTCCCGACCATTCGCGTGGATGGATTTTTTTCCTTCCCCTCCCAGAAAATCAACTTCCTGCATTTTTTCGTTACAGTGATCGCAAAACTGAATGATCCGCCTTCCGGTATCGACCCGGCATTGTCGCCATTCCTTCAAGCCGTCGCTTTTGATCCGACGGTGCTGGCGGGCGCCAGGATACTGACTACTCGAGGCGTGAATCGCGACTTTTACCGCTTCGGAGCGGCTATCGACATTTGGAGGCTGGTCGAAAAGTTGAAGACGATTTAGGGGGCGATCGCCAATGCGCGTGGCTCGGAACCGACCTCTTTGATCGCGCGCGCGAATTCATCCGGACTGTGGATCAGCATGGTCTTGCCCTTCACCTTCCTGATCGCCATCGCAACCGAGTCGGGAAAGTCAGCTTCGCGTCCCCAATAGGGTTTGTACTGAAAATAAAAGAACTGCGGGGCGGGAGTGGAATGCTGGTCGAGTGAAGCGTCGGGAACCCTGTCGTAAAAGCGCGAGGTTGGGCCCAGAAAGATGACTTTGTCGGGAGGCTCCGCGGCTTCCAGCTCCTGCTTGATCAGATCGGTCAGAAGGCTGATATGGCCGCGCCGGTTCTGGAGCACGCGATAGTCGACCGCCTGAAGCTGCAAATTGCTGGTGGATTGCGCCACTTGGTCGAAGGAGTCGGGCGTCAAGTCATCTTGGCGAAACAGTTCCTTCTGCTGATCCAGATTGAAGACAACCACCTTCACCGATCGCGCCGGCAAGGCTTCCAGCAGTGAGGCCAGCGAGCTGATCAGCAGCAAACGGTCCTGCGCCCGGAACCTGAGGGAGCGGGGATACAACGGCGCGGCATGCAGCAGCACCGTAAGACGGCCGATGGGACGGACGTCGCTTTCATAGTTAACCTGCGACCACCGCCGGAAGGTGATGGGACCAGCCGTATTGGGCGCCATTCCCAGCTTCAAACCGCGCTCATTCGCCGCCAGCTTGGCTTCCACTTTCCAGCTTTTCCGGCAAACGCGATTCTGGTCGTCAGCCAACATCCAGTCCACGTTGTAGCGTCCCTCGCCGACCTGATAGACGCCGCCGAACTCGCCTTGCGTGTTGGTCTTCGGAATACTCCGGAATCTCGTATAGCTGCCCAGGTAAAACAGTTCGGTGCTGCCCGCCGGTGTGACTCGTATCAGAATGTTCCAGTGGCGTCCCGGGCCGGTGTACTGTTTCATGGGCATGCGCACCACATAACCGGTCTGAAAGCGAAAGCTGAAACTCAGGCGCGCTGGAACCGGGGTAACTTCGCAGCGCATCGGCCGATCGCCCGAATGCGCGGCCAAAAGCTTCTCTGCTCTGGCGCGATCGATGACATACTGCCCCATCGCGGTGGAAGCGATCAGCAGGGCTAGTAAAACCGGCCGCATTTGGAGTGCTACGATCCTGCTGTTATTATCCTGCAACTTTGCCGGCGAAGCGCCGGTACACGAAAACGGAATATAGCAGCGCCAGCGCCATGCCCGGAATCCACCAGGCCAGGCCTACGTACAAGCCGTATTCGGCGGCGGCTGCGTTGGTCACTGTCAGTCCGGCATCGGGTGAGCTATTGGACGGCAGCACGTAGGGGAACAGACCGAACGCCGCGCTGGTCAGCATCCCGACCAGGTACAAACACGAGCTCAAAAACGCGCCCAGATCGCGCGCCCATTCGCTCCAAACGCGCATTCCAACTAAGCCGCCGATCGCTAGCAACGGAAACACAATCCCCCAAACGTGATCTCCAAATTCCCTAGCGATGTTCGGCTGGAGGCGAAAACTGACGAAGGTAATAATAATGGTGAATACTGCCACGGCCCTCCAGAGCCGTCGCCCGAACTCGCGCGAGCGTAGCTGCAAATCGCCATCCGTCTTCAAGGCCACCCAATAGCAGCCATGCAGGGCCAGCGCGGTGAAAGCCGCGGCGCCGATGAGCAGGGTGTACCAATCCACGATGCCCGGGTCCTGGCCGGGCTGGAAGTTGGTCCACAGCGGAACGAAGAAGAAGCCGTCGGAGTCGAGCGGGACGCCGCGCACTACGTTGCCAAGCGCCGCGCCATACAGCAACGCGAGAAAAGCGCTCGATCCGCCGAAAATCAAGTCCCAAAACGGTTTCCAGATCGGGCTTTCGATGTGGCTGCGCAGCTCGATCGAAATACCCCGCAGAATCAGCAGCCACAGCACCATCATCAGTGCCAGGTAGAATCCGCTGAATGCGGCGGAATATAGCGCGGGAAATGCAAAGTAGAGTGTTCCGCCCCCAGCGATCAGCCAGACCTCGTTGCCGTCCCACACCGGACCGATGGAGTGCAGCACACGTTGGCGTTCCTGCTCGGTGCGAGCGACGAACAGGTGAATGATGCCGGCGCCGAGATCGAAGCCGTCCAGCACCACGTAGCCGGCGATCATGATCGCGGCTAAACAAAACCAGACGATCTGGATCATTGGACACCCGCCAATTCCGCGGCTGGCTCCGGCGCCGGGCCATGATCGATCTCGCGATGCACCAGGGACAGGAACAGGATTCCAAGGACCATGTACAAGCCCATGAAGCCCATCAGCGTGAAGAGCCCGTTGCCCGCCGACACGCGCGAAGAAAAACCTTCGGAGGTTCGCATCACGCCGTAGATCAACCATGGTTGACGGCCCAGTTCCGCGGTCATCCAGCCGGCCGTGGTCGCGATGTAGGGAAATGGCATGGCCAACATCAACGGCCAGAGCAGCGCGCGATTCTGGTAGAGCCGGCCGC
>DATHOT010000234.1:0-2627 GCA_035484655.1 Bryobacteraceae bacterium
TCCGACGACCTTTCTGATCACCGCAATAATCTCTTTGCGGTGGCAGTCTGGTAGCTCGTTGGTCAATCCACACCTCGCGAAAAATCAACTCGTTTTGACACTCGTAAAATCTGTGGGAGCTATCTCCTATCGCCGCTAGTCTTTCCATCTGTGCGGTGCGGTACATAGATCGTATTTGTCGTTTCTATCGTTACTGAGAAAGTAGCAGACAACTCACGAAGCACAGAAAAATAGCTTGCGGTCTGGGCGGTTGGCTGGCGTGCCGTTTCAGGGAGGTGCTAGCGGCACTTCAACGATATGCGCGTTTCTCGTCAGGTGGGTCGAGGGCTCAATCTTCGAATTGTCTTTCAGCGGTGCGCTTTTCTAACAGCTTGCGGCTGTGGCGCTTTAGGTCCTCTTCGGACTCAACAGATCGCCGCTGGCCGGAACCCCGAAGGGTGTTTGGTGCTGAACAAAATTGTCCCCCGCCTAAAAGGGAAGGTATTGGGCACCTTGGATCGGCTCGTGGGGGACAATACAGGATCATTGGACAGTATCAACTGAACTGCCTGACACCTAGCAAATTGACCCGCCGCAGGGCGGGTTTTCTTTTGTGTGGAGAACGCCATGTCCACGCTAATACTCCACTACCGGCGGCTGCAGTATGGCCCGGCATTCAGCAGCGGTGAGCCGCTAGTTAGGCGCCGAAGTTGGCCTTAAGCATGTTGCAGAACAGTCGTCCTTGCTCGATGGCATCGTCGAGCGCCACGTGCGTATGCTGCACGGGATCGAACCACTCCGGGGGCATCGACTGCTTGCCGCACGCTCGATATGGTTTGCGCAGCAACGCCATTGCGTAGGTTTTGATATCAATTGCCGAATAGCCGAATGGGTTCTCGCCCGCGAACTCGGTGAGATACCAATAGACGAAAGAAAAATCGAAAGCGGCCGGGTAGCCGACAAACACAGGCCGTCCGCCAAACGCCTTGAGCCAGGCAACGTAGCGCTTCAGGGCAACAGTAGGCGCTTCGAGATTTTGTCGGCAGGCCGACCATGCCTCCGGCTGTGTGGCCCACCATGCTGCGGTCTTGGGATCCGGGGCCGATGCGGGCAGCGTTTCCAAGTTGGCGGAGAACGTCCCCAGCAGCTCTTTGTCGGCCAGATAGGCTGCCGATCCAATGCTCAGCATGGAGTGTTTTCCCGCGAGCGGTCCGTCGGTTTCTATATCCG
Source organism: Bryobacteraceae bacterium (assembly GCA_035484655.1). Classification (GTDB taxonomy): domain Bacteria; phylum Acidobacteriota; class Terriglobia; order Bryobacterales; family Bryobacteraceae; genus Palsa-89. The sequence goes on from DATHOT010000234.1 coordinate 1,210, forward strand.
TGCTGACGTAGATCTCACGCAATGGTGATTCGCTCATGGTTTGCGATGACAGAACCGTCGGGCTAGCTTGCTCAACACGCTTCAATAGCCCCGCGAACAACCTGGGCCCATGGCCCGCCAGCCTGGGCTGCACCACGAACTCGTACTCATCAGGCCTCGCTCCCGTCCGCGCCGGCGGCCGCCACGCTGCCCCATCGTTTCGTAGTTCACCCGGCCAAAGAGGAGGGCATCGGCCTGGTCGAGGTTCTCAGCCGTGTGACGTTGTAAGTCTTCGTCCGCGATTGCACGATGATCGCAGCACCCGTCCAATGTGACGTTGATGTAATACGAATGGGTCGCATTACGTAAGCAGGAATAATCGTTTTGACCATTCCGTCGTCCCCCAGTGTACACTCGTTCGCCGTCGGGTTACTCGAATCGTCGGCGATCTATAAACAATCTACTTCGTCGTATAGTCGGCATCCCGGACTTATGCCGGTCGCGGTCCAGGTGCAGCGTTCGACGACACGGCAGATTTTGTACTGGGAATTCGGCAGGAGCCTACGAACCGTTCAACGATCAAGCTGACCACACGCTACTCTAACAGCGCCACACCAATCTGATCCAGCAACCGGCTGATCTCCACCGTGGGCGCGTCAAAATTATTCACCAGAAATGAAAACGCTACCGGACCATAGTGCGGGGTCTCAGCGTAGCCGGACATCGCCCCCACATGACTCAAGCTCCCGGTCTTGGCGCGAATCGCCTGCGCTTCCGGATGGTCATGGAACCGCGTTGCCAGCGTCCCATCCACGCCCGCGATCGGCAACAAGCTCATCCATAAATCGCGATTGCCCGATTTATACATGTAAGCCAGCAGCTTGGTGATCGCCGCCGGACTCACCAGCGTCCCGCGCGATAATCCAGAGCCGTCCGTGAACCGGTAAGCGTCTTTCGAAATGCCCGCGCCATTAACGAACTCCTGCATTTCGAGAAGTCCTGCTTTGAGGCTGCCGGAATGGCCGGCTACCAGCCCGACTTCCCGGAGCATTACCTCGGCATGCAAATTCTGGCTGACCTTGTCCACCACTCGTAATATTTCCGACAAAGGTGGCGACGTCTTCTCCGCCAAAACAAAACCCGGCGTGCCTGTTGCTTCCCCCGAATCGGCCGCGTCATCGGAAAAGCGATGTCTGGCGACTGCCATTCCCTGGATCGCTATTCCGCGCGGCAGCAGCGCATCCCGCAACACTTCCGCCGGGTACACCGCCGGATCATCCACTGCCAGCAGCTCCGTCAGGCCTTCATCGCTTGCCGGTATTACGCCTGCAATATGGAGTTGCCGTCCGTTGGCGCTGCGATCGAATGCCACTTTTCGCGCGCCGCCTGTCTCGGTGCGCACCCGGTTGTCGATCGAAAAGTATTCGAAGTTTGGCGAC
>DATHOT010000235.1:0-15458 GCA_035484655.1 Bryobacteraceae bacterium
GTATTCTTTGCCTTCCAGGCGCAGCAGACCCCTCTCGCGGACACCCGGGTAACCGGCATGGTCGATCAACGCCTGCCAGTTCACGACCTCGGCGCGGATGAATTTTTTCTCGAAGTCGCTATGGATCGCGCCGGCCGCCTTGACGGCGGTGCTGTTCATGGGAATGGTCCAGGCGCGCACCTCGGTTTCTCCGGCGGTCAGAAACGACATCAACCCCAGTAGCGCATAAGTCGCCGCGATCAACCGTTCCAGGCCCGATTCCTTGAGACCGTAACTGGCCAGGTATTCGCGGGCCTCCTCTGAAGAGAGCTCGGCCAGCTCAGCTTCGACCTTGCCGCAGATCGCGGTGACGGCCGTGCCTTTGCGCCCGGCCAGTGGTCCTTGGCGATATTGACCCTCGATTTCGTGCATCCGCGATACATCCTCTTCGCCGATGTTCAGCACGAACAACATCGGTTTCTGCGACAGGAATTGGAAGCCGCGAATCAGCTTCTCTTCATCCGGGGAAAGCTCCAACGTGCGCAACGCGACGTTCTGTTCGAGCGTAGCCTTGCAGCGTTCGAGCAGTGCAAACTCGCGGTCGAGATCGGCGCTCTTGATCTTTTTACGATCCTTATCGAGGCGCTCCATGCGCTTTTCTACAACCACAAGGTCGCTCAAGATCAACTCCATCTCGACGTCCTCGAGATCGCGGAGCGGGTCGACGGAGCCCTTTTCGTGCGGCACGGTTTCGCTTTGAAAAAGCCGGAGCACGTGTGCCAGCGCGTCGGCCACCCGCATGCTCGCCAGGTAACTAGGATCGCGCAATGCTTCTTTGGAGACGGCCGGAAAATCCAGATACTCGACGGTGGCCTGCGTGATCTTGGGCGGCTCAAAGATTTTTGCCAGCGCTGTGAGCCTCGCGTCCGGCACTTTGGTCATGCCTACACGGGCTTCCATCAAGCCCACGCGGGTCGACTCGTGAACGCCAGTAAGAATAGTAAATAAGGATGTCTTGCCCACCATTGGCAGGCCAATAATCGCTGTTTTCATGAAAAATGGCTAGAGCGGGACCTCGACCAGCGTCAGGATTTCCTGCAGGATTCGTTCGCTCAGCTCGGTGCTGCGCTGCGAGAGCGAGGCGCGCGCATTGATCGCGATTCGATGCGCGAAGACCGGCACCGCTAGACGCTTGATATCGTCGGGGATCACGTATTCCCGGCCTTCAATCAGTGCCAGAGCTTGCGTCGCGCGATATAGAGCCTGCGCCCCACGCGGGCTTACACCCAGCGCCAGCGATTCGTGATTCCGAGTCTTCTCCACAATCGCGAGCATATAATCTACCAGCGAATCGTCTACCGCGACATGGCCCACCTGCTCCTGCAAATGTACCAATTCCTCGCCCGAAAGCACGGGCCGGACACTTTCCGCATGAGCGCCATCAGTGTTGCGCAGAATTTCACGCTCGGCCCCGCGATCCGGATAGCCGATGCGGATGCGCATCAGGAACCGGTCAAGCTGGCTCTCAGGCAGCGGATACGTGCCGTGATGTTCCACCGGATTTTGCGTCGCCATCACCATGAACGGCTGCGCCAGCGGATACGAATGGCTTTCGATGGTGACTTGCATTTCGTTCATCGCTTCGAGCAGCGCCGATTGCGTTTTCGGCGTGGCGCGGTTGATCTCATCCGCCAGCAGGAAATTCGTGAAAACCGGTCCCTGCTTGAATTCGAATTCCTGAGTGTGTGCGTTGTAAATAGTCACACCCAGCACATCGCTCGGGAGCATGTCGCTGGTGCATTGCAGCCGGTGAAAATCGCAGTGTACCGACCTCGCCAAGGCCTGCGCCAGCGTCGTCTTCCCGACGCCCGGAACGTCTTCGATCAGAAGATGCCCACGAGCCAGCAGACAAACTGCCGTCAGACGCACCACTTCCGGCTTCCCGCGAATGGTGGAGTTGAGCGACATCTCCAGCTCGTTCAGTTTTGATAGCGCCACCGGCGCAGCCAGCATTACTGTCATTGTATCGTGTCGAGCGGACCCGCCTTCACCAAAAGCACCTCGCTAACCGTTGGCCGGCTCAGTTGGATCAATTACCCGGCATCGGCTCTCAACTACCTCAATCGGCAAGACGCAAAACCGTTTCCAGACGCTGAGAAACTTCTTCCAGGAGGATCCAAACAACCGTTCTCTAACGGTTGTTATCTTTCGTAAGCTATTGATTCTGAAAAAGAACGCCGCTACTATCGGGCTGTCTTTCGAATCTAAATCGATAAGGAGAACTACCCATGAAAAAGGCAATCGCAGTGATGTTAGCAATCGGAATGAGCGCGGCTTACGCAGCTTCGAGCTACCAGTTTACTCTTTACAAACCCACCACAATCAATGGCACGCAACTGAAGCCGGGCACCGTCAAGCTCGACTTGCAGGGCGACAAAATCGTCGTTAAACAAGGTAAAACCAGCGTCGAATCCGACGTAACAGTGCAAAACGGCGACCATAAGTTCGATGCTTCCTCGGTTACTTACAACGCCGACGCAACCGATCAGGTGCAAGAGATCCGGCTGGGCGGCACCGCAACCAAGCTGTTGTTCAACTCCGGCGCCAAGACAGCCGCCACCAAATAAGCTCAAAGGCCGAGTGGGCGCTAGGCAGTGCTGGATCGCAGTTGCTCGAGGAAGGCATTCGGGTCAAAGGCTTCGGCTCCAATTTGCATGGGGAAGGTTGCGATCGCGGAAAAGACGCTATCGTGGAGCGCATCGCCTTCCCGCCAGTCGTTTAGCAATCCTTGCTTGAGCAACTCCTCGAGCATCGCGCGTCGGAAGGAGATAGCCAGCAAATCGGCGCCGGAACTGCATTGTTGCGCAAGGAGTCGGGCATCGATGCCCACCGTACCGGAGGCAGCTGTGGGGCCTTGCTGCCTGGTCTCCAAAAACATTACCCAGACGCGCTTCAAGTCATCAGAATTGACAGGGGGAACCGAACCCTTCGAGTTTAGATATTTAAGATTAGCCATTGCAGCCCACCTAACCAACATTAGCGCCCCTTGTGGCAAACTGAACTTTGGACAAGTGGGAATCCATCGCGGAGCGGAAGATCCGGGAGGCGATCGAGGCCGGCGCGTTCGATAACCTCCCGAGTAAGGGCAAGCCGATCGAGCTGGATATCGATCCCGACCCGAGCCTGTGGATGGCGCATCATCTGCTCCGCGTGAATGGTTTTGCGCCGTCGTGGATCGAGGAATCCAAGGACATCGATGCAGCCGTCAGCCGTTTTCGCAGCGATCTTCGTAACGCGCGACGGCGATCCGCAGCGGTCGATGAACTCCGCAGCCGCGCGGCGGAGCTGAACCGCCGTATTCTCACGTACAATTTGAAGAGCCCTTCCCCGCAGGTCCACAAATTTCCGCTAGACATCGAAACAGAATTACTGCGATTGGGTTAGCTGGGTATGCTCTGGCCGCCCAATAAATCTGCAATCCTTCTGTGTTCATTTCTTGCTCCTTCTCTTGCACTTTTAGCGCAGCCTAACCGCATTGCCGATACTCGCATTGACGATACCCGCAGAGTGGTCTTGACCGGCAGCCTTCATCCGAAGGCGCGACCGCAGTACGATCAGGGCCCGGTCGATCGATCTTTGCAGATCGGTTACATTACCCTGATGCTGAAGCCGTCCGCCAGCCAGCAGTCGACACTGGAACAATTGCTCCAGGAGCAGCAGGACCGTGCCTCGCCCCACTACCATCGCTGGCTCACGCCGCAGCAGTTTGGCGACCGGTTTGGTCTGAGCAACAGCGATTACGGGGCCGTCGTTTCGTGGGTCGAATCGCAGGGCCTGCAAGTGGAAGATAAGGCCCGCGCCCGAAATTGGGTGGCATTCAGCGGTTCCGCGGGCCAGGTGGCGAATGCCTTCCAAACTGAAATCCATCGATATCTCGTGAATGGCGAAACGCACTTCGCCAATGCCACTGCACTCCGAATTCCCGAGGCACTGGACAACGTAGTGGGTGGAGTCCGCGGGCTGAATGATTTTTGGGAAAGGCCCCGCCGGAAGCCGGAATTTACCACCAGCACTGCCCTGCATCAGTTGGCGCCGGACGATTGGGCCACCATTTACGACGTCACGCCGCTCTACCAGATGGGGATCGACGGTACGGGCCAGAGGCTGGTGATCCTGGGGCGCTCCGATACTAACCAGGCCTACATGGACGCATTTCGCAGCATGTTCGGCCTCCCGCCCAGCCAGATTGAGATGCATCTCATCGGCCCGGATCCTGGAGTGACGAATGCGGCCGGCGAGGCGGCGCTGGATCTGGAATGGTCCAGCGCGATCGCGCGCAACGCCACCATAGTTTACGTTTACTCGAGCAATTTTTTCGATGCCGCGCAGGCCGCCGTCGATCAGAACCTCGGTCCCGTAATGAGCTTGAGCTTCGGGACCTGCGAGCCGGAAGGCATCTCCGGCAACAGATCGATCGCGCAGCAGGCCAACGCACAAGGCATCACTTGGCTCGCGTCCTCGGGCGACTCGGGCCCAGCCGCGTGCGATCCGCACGGCATCTTTGGAAGCACTCAAGGTGGAGTTGCTTCGCAGGGGCTGGCCGTCAGCATTCCCGCCAGCTTTCCGGAAGTCACGGCCATGGGAGGCACCGAGTTTAACGAAGGTAGCGGCCAGTATTGGAACAGCAGCAACAGCGCGACCGGCGGATCGGCGATTTCTTATATCCCTGAGATGGTTTGGAATGATACCGGCGCGGGCGGCGGGCTGCTTGCCAGTGGAGGCGGCGCCAGCATTTATTTTCCAAAGCCGGCCTGGCAAACGGGAGCGGGGGTGCCGGATGATAATGCGCGCGACATTCCTGACATTTCATTCAACGCGTCAGGCGACCACGACGGCTACATGGTGGTGAACGCGAACGGCCAAAGAATCACCGGGGGCACTTCTGCCAGCTCTCCATCCTTTGCCGGAGTGATCGCGCTGCTCAACCAATACGTGGTCACCCACGGCTTGCAGACTCAGCCGGGCTTGGGCAACATCAATCCCGATCTTTATCGTCTCGCGCAAACCACCACCAATGTCTTTCACGACATTACTGAGGGCAACAATAGTGTTCCGTGCGCTCCGGAGAGTCCCGACTGCACGTCGGGGTCGTACGGTTTCACGGCGGCTCCAGGGTACGATTTGGCGACGGGGCTGGGATCGATCGATGTTTTTAATTTGGTTACGGCCTGGCCGGCGCCTAACGACGCCATTCTTGTGAAAGCTGGTCCGTCCAGCATCACGCTCGGGGATACCATCCAACTAACGGCGACGATCTCTTCGGCAACTCCCACCGGCACCGTGACCTTCTCGACCGGTACCACCATATTAGGTGTTGTGCCCCTGATAAACGGGCTCGCGACGCTGACGATCACTGGGCCGGTGCTGCCGGTTGGACCGACCACTGTGCTCGCCACCTTCAGCGGCGACGGCAATTTCAACGGCGCAACCGGTTCGACTACTGTGAACGTGGCGCCTCGATCACAGGGATCCGCAGTAACGATTTCTATTACCCCGAATCCAGCTCACGCAGGGCAGTTCGTCAAACTTAGCCTCACCGAGGAGAACGGAGTCGGCACAACGATCACGAGCTGGACGATCAATGGCTCCGACCGGACCTCGCTGATTATCCCGGATTTCGGGAGCGCCTCGCTACCTGCCTATGGTACATTTTCGGCCTCGTTCTCGACGACGCCGTCGCTAAGTTTCCCTGCCGTTCGGGTTTACCAATTCACGGGAATGGATGCTAACGGTCGTACCTGGTCGCAGCAATACACGCTGACCTTGGTAGGCACATCGGCTCCGGACCTAGTGTTGTCGAGCGCTTCGGAAACCTGTCCGCACTTACTGCTCGAAGAACAAAATGGCCTCGAAGTCCAACTCACCCGGTTGCTGGTCGATGGCGCGGACATGACAGATCAGATCCAGAGGCTTTTCGGGACCACTCGCCTGGCGCCCTTCGGCGCTTTGCAAGCCACGACCTGTAGTACGGGTGGCAATTTCGAGATCGACGGGACGACGCAGATCGGGGAACCGGTCCAGGCGACGCTCGCTAGTTCTTCCACCGGCCCGCCGTCGAATCCAGGCACGTTCTCGGTTTCGAAAACTGCCGTTGTCTTGGCCGCGTCCTCGGGAGCTTCAGTGGCGGCGACGATTCCAGTGAGTCTAACGGGAAGCAATTTGTCCGTCTCGATTTTTCCTGCCAACCAAACGACCTCGTGGCTAGCGGCTACAACAACATCACAACAGGTGTCACTGCAGGCATCCAGCGCCGGCCTGGCCAACGGCGTCTACAATGCCACGCTAATTTTGCAGGCTACGAACGCCATTCCCCAGTCCATCGAGATACCGGTGGTATTCGAGGTCGGCCGTTCGTCAACCATGAGCATCGGCGGCGTCAGTAACGGCGCTTCCTTCCAGCAGGCTTTCGCGCCGGGCATGATCCTAAGCGTTTTTGGAACCCAGCTCGCCCCGTCTACTCTATCGGCCGCCAGTCTTCCGCTGCCGCTAACAGTCGCGGGCGTCTTCGCAACCGTCAATGGAATCGCGGCGCCTTTGTACTATGTTTCGCCGGGCCAGTTGAATCTCCAAATTCCGTACGAGACGGGAGCCGGCCCAGCCGTTCTTGGAGTGAACAACAATGGTCAGGTCACGTCCTATATTTTCACGGCCGCGCCTTCCGCGCCCGGCATCTTCACAGACTCCTCGGGTGCGTTGGTCCCATTCGGTAGCGGAAAGCCTGGCGATACGCTTACACTTTTCATTACCGGAGACGGCGACGTCTCTCCGGCGTTGGCCACCGGCGCCACGCCCTTCACCTTTACACCGCTGTCTCTGCTGCCGCAACCTCGCCTTTCGCTGTCAGTCACCGTTGGAGGAGTTACAGCCGCAATCAGCTTCGCCGGCATACCGCCAGGCCTGGCTGGAGTGACGCAAGTGAATTTCGTAATTCCGAATGACGCCGCGCCGGGCGTGCAGCCGGTTGTAGTGACAGTGGGCGGTGTCGCGAGCGTGGCGGCGAACCTCATTGTCGCGCCTTGAATAATCATGAACCCAGACATTCCCAACTTACCACCCGACTTACCAACGGACCAGATCGAGAGGGTCCAAAAGATTCTCCATCAAGTCCTGACTTACTTGCGCAGCCAGTCGCGCAACCTGCCGCCGGAAGCCGATTTGGCGTTGACTTACGACTTACAACCCGAGGCTGACCGGTGACCATCCTCGAAGCTGGCTCGGCTCTTCGTTCGCGCCGGATTTCCTGTCTCGAGCTGACTAACCGGTGCCTCGATCACATCGCCAAACTCAATCCCCGGCTGAACGCCTTCATCATGGTTACCGGAGAGACCGCCCGCGCCACGGCGCAAGATCTGGACCGCGAGTTAGCCAGTGGCCGTGATCGCGGCCCGCTGCACGGCATCCCGATTGCCCACAAAGATCTGATCTCGACCAAGGGCGTGCGCACCACATCCGGGTCGAAGCTGTTTGCGGACCATGTTCCGAGCTCCGACGCGCGCGTGGTGGAAAGGCTCAACGCCGCCGGGGCCGTGATGGTGGGCAAGACCGGGCTGCACGAACTCGCCTACGGAATCACCTCCGACAACCCTCACTTCGGAACGATTCGAAATCCCCGCAATCCGGAACACATCCCCGGCGGATCGAGCGGCGGTTCGGCCGTAGCAGTGGCAACCGGCATGGCGCTCATGGCTACCGGCACCGACACCGGTGGATCCATTCGCATCCCGGCATCTTACTGCGGCGTGGTCGGGATCAAGCCCACTTACGGATTGGTGAGCGTCGTTGGGGTCCAGCCGCTGGGATTCAGTCTGGATCACATTGGTCCACTTACGACCACCGTCGGCGATGCCCGCGTTTCGCTCGATGTCATGGCGGATGGCGCCCAGCGCAAGCCTGCGCCCGCCAGCGTCCGGGAAATCCGCGTGGGTGTGCCTGAAAACTATTACTTCACTCGGGTTGCTCCCGAGGTCCGGGATGCGGTTCATCTGGCCGCGAAACGGGCGGAAGGATTGGGCGCGCGCATCATTCCCGTGCAGGTTCCGGACATTGATGCGATCAGCGCGGCGAGCCTGGTCATCCTTCTTTCAGAAGCGGCGGCGCTGTATGAGCCGTATATGGACCGGCAAAGCGAGATCGGCATGGATGTCCGCGCGCTGCTTTATCAGGGACGTCTGGTTCCAGCCACCGACTATGTCAACGCACAGCGTCTCCGCAAAGTGCTGGCCAACGAGTTCCGCGCGTTGTTTCGTTCCATCGACTGCCTCTTTACCCCGGCCACTCCCATCACCGCGCCGCGCATCGGACAGCGGGAAGTTGAGATCGGCGGTGAGACACTGGACACCCGGCTGGTCACCACGCGGTTTGCGCGCGCGTTTAATGCCCTGGGATTCCCGGCGCTGGCCATGCCTTGCGGCGAAACTCCGGAAGGGATGCCGATCGGGCTCCAGATGGTCGGAAGGCCGTTTGAGGAAAGCCTGCTATTCAAGTTAGGGGAAGCCTTGGAATAACTGGACCACACGACGTGTGGTCACCTAGCCCTGCTAAACTGGCATTTGGCCGCCTCCACCAGATCGGCGCCTCTACCCGGTGAGTCTGCTGCACTCGCCAAGCTGATTACGGAGTTTGCCGGTTCCCCACTCCGCGACGCATTACAATGGTTTACCCGCGAAAAACTCTGGATTAACGAACAACACCTGCAGGTTTGCCGCATTCCCGCGCCCACCTTCTTCGAGCAACGCCGCTCGGAGTGGATGCTGGCTCAATTCCGCGCTCTGGGCTGCGTGGCGCGGATCGACCGGGCAGGCAACGTGATCGCGCATCCGGTAGAGAACCGCGAAGGACCGTACGTCGCCCTGACAGCGCATTTGGACACCGTGCTGGCGCCGCGCAACAACGAAGAGATCTCGCCCGGTCCGGACAATCGATTGCATGGCCCCGGCGTCTCCGATAACGGCGCCGGGCTGACCGCCTTGCTGGCCATCGCGCGCCTGCTCTCGTCCTTTCCCGGCCTCGAAGAAATCTTCCGCGGCGTGGTATTCATCGCCAACGTGGGCGAGGAAGGCGAGGGCAACTTGAGTGGCATGCGCTATCTCTGCCGGCAGTCGGGCACCGGCAGCCGGATTCGGTCGTTCTTGATTCTGGACGGGCCCAACACCGACCACATTACCTCGCAAGCGCTGGCCAGCCGCCGGTTCGACGTTACCATTACCGGCCCGGGAGGACATAGTTGGAGCGACTATGGGATCGCCAACCCGGTGCACGCCCTCGCACGGGCAATCGCTTACTTTACCGAAAATCGCTTTCCAGGAAGCGGCAGCCCGCGATCGTCGTACAACTTCGGAATCATCGAGGGCGGCACCAGCATCAATTCTATCCCCAGCCAGGCTCGCACCAAGATTGATATCCGGTCGGAAAGCGCGGCCAAGATCGACGAGATTGCCAACCTGTTGACCGGCGCCGTGGAGCGCGCCTTGGAATCGGAGAACGATCGCGCCACCGGAGGCAAGGTCACCGGCAAGATCAAAGAGATCGGATCGCGGCCCGGCGGACGGCTCGCCGACGATGCCCCCATCCTGCAATATGTCCGCGCCGTGGATGCGAACCTCGGCATCCGGTCGCACCTGGATTGCGCCTCCACCGACGCCAACATCCCGCTTTCCCTCGGACTGCCGGCCATCTCCATCGGCGCCGGAGGACAGGGCGGCGGCGCTCATACCACCCAGGAATGGTTCCATCCGGAAGGCCGCGAACTCGGCCTCCGGCGAATTCTTCTCACGCTTCTGCTGCTGGTCCGCGAACTCGAGCACCCGGCCTCGGAATTCTCCAAGCGAACGGGGGCAGGCTCCCGTAATCCCGCCGGAAACGGCTCCTCTAACGCTGCCGGGAACGGCTCCCCTAACGGAGGATGAAGGCGGAAAGACCTCCCGGCTGGCTGGTAGATCTTAGCCTCGTCGGCGTCTGTCTGATCTGGGGCGCAACGTTTATCCTGGTCAAGCGAGCCCTGGCCGATATCTCCACGCTACTGTTCCTGACGTTGCGCTTCACGGCTGCAACCGCGGTGCTGGCCTTGATCTTCCGCAAGCAATTTCGCTCGCCAAATCTGCGCATGAGCCTGCGCGCCGGAGCGCTGGCCGGGCTCTGCCTGTTTAGCGGCTATGTACTGCAAACGTTTGGCCTGAAATACACGTCGGCGTCCAAGACCGGCTTCCTCACCGGCCTGTACATTCCACTGGTGCCGTTGTTCAGCGCTGTCGTCTATAAGAAAATTCCGCAAATATCCGAACTATGCGGTGTAGGGGCGGCATTTGCAGGCATGGCACTGATGACCATCCAGACCAATCTGCTCGAAATTAATAAAGGCGACCTTCTGGTGGCCGGCTGCGCGGTAGTGTATGCCTTCCATATTCTCTTGCTCGGACATTTCGCGGGTACCGCCAATTTAGGGGTGTTGATTGTTGCCCAGATCGCAACCGGGATGGGGGTTGGCGCTGGAACATTCTGGTGGGCCGAGCCGATACGTGTGGAATGGACCACGAATGTTTGGGTGGCCCTGGTGGTTACCAGTTTGCTTGCCACCGCGCTGGCATTCTCGGTGCAAACCTGGGCGCAGCGCTGGAGCAGCCCTACCCGCACGGCGCTTATTTTTTCGATGGAACCCGTTTTCGCCTGGGCGACATCCTATGTACTGGCGGGCGAAGTGCTCTCCCGGCAAGGGACTCTGGGAGCGGTTCTGATTTTGTCGGGAATTTTGTTGGTGGAATTGAAACCCGGTCGGTTCGGCCGGCGCAACCAGAAACTAGAAACCTGAAACTAGAAACCTAGTATATTGGATAATAGCTGAGTCGGGGCACCAGAAAGGCGAAGAGAAACAACATGCGGTGGTTCAAGATAATGCGGCAGCAGAAATTGCTGTCTTTGAGTCTCCTCCTCGTCACTCTCTCCATCGGGATTGTGATCGGCACCCTTTTCAACACCGGAGTGCACGCGGCCCGAGGGCAGGCAACCTCTTCCGACGCGACCCCGCTGGTGGTTCCAAACGCCGTTCAATTAGGAAATGAATTCACCAAGCTGGCCAAGAAACTGGAGCCCTCAGTCGTGTACATCACCGCCGATTACACGCCTAAGACAGCCGATAACCCGCACAAGCGCGAACAATCCCAGGAACCGGGCGACAACAACGACGACGGCATGGACCTGTTTCGCCGCTTCTTCAAGAACGGGCCCTTGAGTGGTGATATGCCGCCGCGCGCTTTCAAAGAGGAGCAGTCGGGCGCCGGTTTCATCGTCGATAAGAACGGATACATCATCACCAACAACCACGTGGTTTCCAAAGTAGATCACATCAAAGTGCGGCTGCACACCGATGACGCCACCGAGTATCGCGCGCGGGTAGTAGGATTCGACCCCGAAACCGATCTGGCTGTGCTCAAAATCGATCCCAAGAGCCAGCTTACTCCCGTGACCATTGGCAATTCGGACGCAGTGCAAGTGGGCGACTGGGCCGTGGCCATTGGCTCACCCTTCGGCTTGGAAGCTTCGGTAACGGCCGGCATCGTCAGCGCACTGGGCCGGAATATCGGCACCTTGCAATTGCAGCGCTTCATCCAGACCGACGCCGCCATCAACCCCGGCAACAGCGGTGGACCGCTGCTCAACATCCGCGGCGAAGTGATCGGAGTGAACACCATGATCGCTACTCGCAGCGGCGGTTATCAAGGCATCGGCTTCGCGCTGCCCATGAATATGGTGGCGCGGGTCTATAACGACATCATCCGGACCGGGCGTGTCTCGCGCGGTTCCATTGGAGTGGAATGGCTGCAGGGCGATAAGCCCGATTTATTCAGAGCGCTCGGCACCAACCAGGGCGTGATGGTCAGCAAGGTCCATCCCGGCGGCCCGGCCGACAAAGCTGGACTGAAAGTAGAGGACATCATCATCGCCATGAACGGCAAGCCGGTGAAAGACGGCGACGATCTGGTGAGTCGCGTGTCCGAGACGCCGGTAGGAACGCCGGTCACCCTCACCGTGGACCGCGAAAGCAAGCACCTTGACTTCAAAGTCACCATTATGGATCGCGCCGAGGTCTTCAAAGACCGGCCGGAGTTTGCCGATCTGCAGCAGCAGAACGGTGATGATAGCACCGGTAAGCCCGAAGAAGGCCAATACAAGTTCGGCATCAAGCTGCATGCGCTGACCGATTCCGAACGCAGCTCCATGGCCATCGAAAGCAAAGGCGGCTTGGTGATTCGCAGTGTCGATTCCGGTTCGTTTGCCGAGGACATCGGCCTGATGGAACAGGACGTGATTCTGGCCATTAACCGGCAAGCTGTCGCCTCGGTCGAAGATGTAATTCGGATCCAGTCGAGGTTGAAACCCGGCGACGCAGTGGCGTTCCGGGTCATGCGGCCCTCCCCCGGTGGCCGCGGGCACGCACCGGAATGGAACAGCTTCTTTGTTTCCGGGACTCTACCGCTGCGGTAGCTCGCGATTTACCACTTATCCCATTGATTCTAAGCGGCTTGTAAAGAGCAGGCCGCTTTCCAGCCTATTCCGCCCTCCCTTCCCCGTTCGCTGGTAGTAAGGGATTTCCTGACGCAATCTGGTACTTTTCATCGATCGGTTCTATCGCTTGACTCGGGCATACTTGACTAGAACTGAGGTCCAGCATGGCCCATACAAAGCGAAGCCGGAAAGCCCGACAACGAGGGAACGCGATGCTCGAGGGAGCGCTGGCGCTGCCCCCGCTGCTGATGCTGCTGTTTGCGACTATCGACTTCAGCATCGCGATCCTGGTAAAGAACACCGTACAAGCCTCGGTGCGCGAGGGAGTCCGCTATGCCGTAACCGGACAAACGGTAAACGGGTTGGGCCAGGATGAATCGATCCGGACGGTGGTCGAAAACAATTCCTTGGGCTTCCTGAATAGTACGAATGGGGACAGCCTGATCTCCATTACTTATTACAACCCGAATACGTTGCAGGTGGCCACCGGCGTGGGAAGCAACGCGCCGGGCAACATCGTCCAGGTGCAAGTAACCGGCCTTTCGTGGATGTGGATGGTTCCCTACGCCCGCAGTTCCGCTCCTCTGCAGATTTCCGCTACATCCTCGGACATTGTTGAGCCCAACAGCACCGGGATTCCGCCACCAAGGTAACGAGGTACCCACATGATAATGTCGAATGCAAAGCTGAGCCGTAGTGAGAAGGGCAACGCCCTTCTGGAGTTTGCCGCGGTCTCCATCGTCGTGATTCCTCTGTTCTTCGGTATGGTCGGCGCCGGCATCCAGCTCGGCCGGATGAACGAGGCGGTGCAGATCTGCCGCGATGCAGCGCATATGTACGCGCGCGGCGTCGACTTTTCTCAAGTAGCCAATCAAAATATTCTGGTCAACCTGGCCACCGGGACCGGGATGACGGTGAATGGCGGGAATGCCGTCGTTATCATGTCCCAAATCGTCGAGGTGTATCAAGCCGACTGCACCGCCGCCGGGCTCACCGCCGGCCAATGCACAAATCTAAATAAACTCGTTTTCATCAATCGCCTGACAACCGGGAATACGGCCCTCCGCGCGAGCAACTACGGCACGCCGCCAGGGGCCGTGATCGATTCGCTGGGAAATATTGCCCCCAGTAGCTATCTGACGAACGGCAACGTGGCGTTGACGGGGAGCATGACGACGGAACTCACCAATGCCGGTCTTACGCTGAGCGACGGAGACGTTGCCTACTTGACTGAGTTTTACGAGTCGATGCCGGATCTGAGCTTCCTGGGCATGGGAGGGTCGACCGGTGTTTATGCAAAAGCAATCTTTTGAGCTAGTGCGCGAGGGAGAACCATCATGAATGGGAACAAGGCCAGGACTCTCAAGGAACGCGGTATTTCTCTGATCTTCACCGCGATGACGCTGGTGTTTATCGTGCCGATGGTCGGTTTGGCGATTGATGCCGGCATTTTGTATACGGTGAAAGGCAAGCTGCAGATGGCCGTGGATGCGGCATCCCTGGCTGCCGCCCGAGCCCTGAGCCGTGGTACCGATGACACCACGCAGCAGAACAACGCCACCGCCCAAGCTGAGGAATATGTTCTATTGAACTTCCCCAGCGGTTATTTCAATGTCGGCACACCGACCTTTGGCGTTAACAATAGCGGTATCTCGATCGACGAGAGCGTAGCCAACCAGAGGTCGGTATCAGTAACGGCCTATGTCACCGCGCCGCTCTATTTCCTGCGCTGGCTGGGGACCAACAATACCACCGTGAGCGCGACAGCCACGGCTGTTCGGCGCGACGTAAACGTGATGGTTGTGATGGACCGTTCCCAGTCGCTCACTACCAGCGGTTCCTGCACTCCGCTAAAAGCTGCGGCGGTCTCTTTTGTGAGCAAGTTCGCAAATGGGCGCGACAACCTGGGGTTGGTGACCTTCGCCACCAGCTCAATACCCGACTTTCCCATCGCGGATAACTTCGACACAGCGTCGCCGAGCGTCCCCACCATCCTCAACTCGGTAATCTGCACCGGCGGCACCAACACCTCGCAGGGACTCTGGCAAGGCTACCAGCAATTGGTGACATTGAATCAGCCCAACGCGTTAAACGTCATATTATTATTCACCGATGGCTACCCCAACACACTCACGGCCACCTTTCCAATCAAGAACAGCAGTAGTTGCATCAACCGGAATCCGAAAACCGCGGCCCTGGCGCCCGGTTATAGCAACCCGCTTACTCAACCCACCACCCCATCCTCCATGTGGGGACTTCTGAATTATGTAGCTACAGCGCAACCCATGGCCAGCGACCTGAATATCGGCCCGATCGCGAGCCAAGGTGGTTCCGCAGGCTGTTCTTATGCCTCAAACCTGCAAAATAATGTCATGAATGATATTCAGTACATCCCCACCACCGACTTTTGGGGCAATAGCACGAACACCGGATATCAACCGGTTACGATGAACGGCTCCAACATCAACGTGGACTTTACTTCGCTACAGAATGCCGGCTGGAACGCTGCCGATAGCGCCGGGTTGCGCATTCGCCAGAGTATCGCCATCCCCAATATCCGTGTGTTTACCATCGGCCTGGGCAACTCGGGCGGAGTACCCGCGGATTTTCTCGAGCGCGTCGCCAACGATCCGCGGGCCTCCAATTTCAACAGCAATTACGCGCCTGGCGCCTACTTCTTTGCGCCCACGACGTCCGATATCAGCGACGCGTTCGCGCAAGTCGCCTCCGCCATCCTGCACCTGGCCCGCTAGAAAACCGCGGATCGAACCTGGTCGATTAAACCCGGGCGGATTCAGCTTCGCCCGTTGCGGGAAATTAGCACGCCAAACAGCGCTCCGACGCTGAAGGCCATCACCACCGAGCCGATTGGAAAGCGCTTGATGTTATGAGTGGCTTCCTCCAGCAGGTCCTCGGCCGTG